>CAJTZC010000012.1 GCA_910583745.1 uncultured Bacilli bacterium | reverse complement strand
AATTTCATAAGAATATAATCTATCCAGTTGTTCCTCAGTAATATTAATTACCTTTCCACCCTTAGGATTAATTTTTTCACCACCAAATACAATCCAAATTGCATCAATTGACATATCAGGCATAGAAGCTTCTCCATCAGTAAAAATTATTTTATTTTCAACTCTTCTGGAAAAAGCATTGACCGCAACATCAAAGTCAGTTCCGCCACCACCTTCAAATGTCATGTTTTCAATATCTTCTTCAGTTCTTATCTCATGAAAGCCATAGAACTCTGTATCAAAACATCCTACTTTTAATCTGGAATGTTGTAATATATTTTTACATTCTCTCAAAAGGTTCTTTAATAAAACTTCATTGATTGAACCACTTGTATCTAATACTATTTCTGTTTCTGGCATAGGTTGTTCTTCCAAATTAGCTACAACAATCCCATCTTCTATAGAGGCATTTTTATATGACCAATCAACATCATATTTAATTGCTTCTCTTAAAACATATCTCCAATCAATGAGTGGTTTTGCAGTTCCTATATCTTCAATTGTTCTAATATCTCTATTAGTTGATGTTCCTGCTGTAGATGCTTGTTTTGCTATTGCTTGCTTTAATTCTTCAAGTTGTTTTTTCTTATCTTCACGATTTTTCTTAAAAGCATCTTTCTCTCCCATCTCTTCTAATTCTTCTTGTTTCTTTTCAAGTTCACTTTTAGTTTTTTCTTGTTTATCTTTTTGTTTATTTAGTATTTTATCTAATAAACTTTCTTTTTTATCAGAGGATTTACTTTGCTCTTCTTTATGTTTTTTTACTGCCTCTTCCCATAAACTGTGAGTATCATGTCCAACATCTCTTTTTGAAGAATCTTGTTCTTCTTGTTGCTCAGAATCTGAACTTCCTCCACTGCTTTGTTGATTCTGTTGCGCATTTTGATCTTGATTTTGAGAACTATTACTTCCAGAACTACTTTGATTTTTAGAATCACTTTGCTGTTCATCGCTACCGCCTTGACTTTCGCTAGAACTTTGTTGTTCATTTTGACTATTTCCTTGCTCCTGACTTCCAGATTGACTTTGATGCTCAGAATCTCCTTTTTGAGTCTGTTCTTGACTAGATTCTCCGCTGCTAGAATCACTTTGACTTTGACTTTGACTTTGATTTTGACTATTTCCTTGCTCCTGACTTCCAGATTGACTTTGATGCTCAGAATCTCCTTTTTGAGTCTGTTCTTGACTAGATTCTCCGCTGCTAGAATCACTTTGACTTTGATTTTGATTTTGGTCTTGATTTTGACTATTACCTTGTCCATTTTGTTTTTGCTGTTGCTGTTTTTGTTGTTTTTCTTGTAATAGTTTTTCATATAATTGTTCAGCATCATAATTAATAGCTTCTGCCATATCAACACCACCAGGAGCTAATTTCAAACCATCTTTTTTTAAAAATTGATTAATTACTCCATCAGTCGCGATATTCCATAATTCTGGATCTTTACCTTCGCTCCTTAATATATGATTAAATGCAATATGACATACTTGATGAGCAAATATAAATGTTTGTTCATCACGACCTAATCCTTCCAAATATTTAGGATTATAATATATTGTTTTTCCATCAGTACCTGCAGTTGGTATTCCCATATTTTCTTTATAATCAATACTTGCTACCACACTACCAAAAAAAGGATATTTAACAAGCATTTTTCTCTTTAAAGCTTCTATATCGTATTTCATAATTTATACCTCATATTTGTGCAACTAATGAGTATATTTCTTCGTTTATTTTATCCTTATTAATTTCGTTAGCAGTTACAATAATAACACAACTTTTTGGTAATTCAAAAGTAGATATTTTTCTATGTTCTAATAATTCGCAAAACTTTAGTTGTTCTTCTTTTGAAATAGTATCAATCTTATCTATTATCAAAAATTTGCTTTCATTAGTTTGAGTTATTTCACTAAGCCATTTAGGTGGCATAAAATCTATTCCATCATAATGACCATTTAATTCTTTATTATCAATATTAGCAGGTATTACAACTGCACCTTTGACATTTTTTCCAGAGATAAAATCAACTAATATGGGTGCAACATTCGCTCTTATATATGACATTAATAATTCTTGTCTTTTTTCCATTATCTTTTTATACCTCCTCTTGGCATATCAGCAAGCTTTGCTTCTGCAATTCTTTCTAATCTTTCCTCATCGCCATGTGTCCATAAAGCATCAAATATTGCTCCAAATTCTGCACCTAAACCTGTTACAAAACCTCTTACTTTTTCAAGATTATCTTCATCTACTTGTGATAATTCCATAGTTGTAGCATATCTTTCTGCAGTATTTAATGCTTGTATGTCTTTATCAGTATAAGTTCCATTAATAACATCATCTAATGTTATAACTTGTTGATTACAGAATTGTACGAATTCTCTTGTTATATCTTCCCCAACTAATGCTCTTAACATTTCTGGACTACCTGTTGCATATAGCATTTTAGAAGCCATTTCCCACTTTCTTGGATCTGCATTAGGTTTTTCACCATCATACTTACTTCTTAATGTTTCGCCTTTCTTATAAGCAATATAAGAATAGATAGCAGGATGTATATTATTTTCACTTGCCCATTTTAACCAACTTTCAGTTGTTGTTTTTATATATACATGAGCAAATCTATTAAATAATGGCTCTGCTAATTGATTTGCAGCTAGTGAATCTTTCATATCATTTCCTGCTGCAACAATTCTAGCATTATCTGGTAATTTCCAAATACCATTAACTTCTCTATCTAAGACTATATTAAATGCAATACCTTGAATACTAGGAAGAGCATTTGTTATTTCATCTAAAAATACAATATGGTATCTATCTGGTTCTTTTTCGCATTTTTCTTGTAATTTTTTTAGCCAAGTTGGAGGAACATCCATCATTTCTCCTGTTGCTTGATTGTAAACACTTTTACCATTCAAACTTTCTGGTGTTGCATTACGAAGATAAATTATTTCACAAGTTGGATCTATTTGTTTTACCCTTGCACTCTTACCTTCACTAGATTGACCATGCAAAAATACTGCTACACCGCTTTCTATTGCCCCTTTAATGATTTCTTCTTCACTTACTTGTCCAAAATTTAGTCCATAAGGATTTCTTCTTTTCTCAGCTCTTTTTTGTTCTTCTTCATATTCTTTCTTTTCTTCTGGTGTCATATCTTCAACACGAGTGAAAGTTGCAGTCTGAGTTAAATCCCTGAGCATATGTTTATCAAGATATTCTTTCATATCAGTTGTTGAAAAATCTCCATTATAACTTCTATCTTTTGTATGAAATCTTATTCCTGCTAATAGTCCTCTTTTTGATACTAGAGTTTGAGTTTTATCATCTATCAACCATTTGACAGGTGATACTTCTACCCAAACATAATCTCCATTCCTATATGATTCTCCATTTGATAATTTAAAACTATTGCTTCCATAATCAGAATTAGCTCTAATGCGAATGTATCTTTTTCCATTATAATCATATTCCTCATATGTTACTGGTTGAAAATATTGATCATAATCATCATACTCTGTTTTATCAAAAGTATAATTTCTACCTGTTTGTCGTAAATTTCCATTTTTGTATTCATTTTCCAATCTTCTTTGAACATCTGAATCAGGTGCATATTGAGGGTATTCACCATATTCAACTTCTTCTGTTCCATTGTATCCCCTCACTCTGTTCGGGGAGATTTGAGAGAAAATGAAAGATGATAGCAAAGCTGGGCGGACGGCGCCATAGCGTTCATCTCTAGACTTGAAAGACCTAGAAGCATCTTTAAAGACGCCGCGAACATACCCATAGCCATCAGAAGATCTAGTATAAACCCATCCTGTTCTTCCCTTTAAACTATTATCATCTGGTGCCATGTAAGAACAACTATCCTCACAATATCCACCTGTTAATATTACTAAATCAGTAATAGCAGACCTAGTCCCATATTTTTCTAAAACATCTAATTGTATGCCACCATTAATTCCCCAAACTTCTTGTTCAGAAAGTAAAGTTAATTCCTTATCGAAATTCATTTAAACCACCATTATTATTTTATCATATTTTCCCTGCATTTCTTCACTTTTTTTGTTAATTTTACAAATTTATTTTTGTAAAATTAACATTATTTATCAATTAAGCACATTTTTTGAAAAAATTTTTCATCAGAATATAAAATATGAGCATAAAAAGCATTTTTTCTAATATCTACATATTCTTTATCAATAATCCCTTTTGATTGGAGTTTTGATAATGTTTTTAAATGCCTTCTTAACCTCTTTTTAGAAGATAATCTTAACTTTCTTATAACTTTACCACTATTTGATAAAGTATGCCTAAAACCTAAAAAATCTATTCCATTAGATGCTATTCCTATTTGTGTTTTTTGATTCAATTCAAGATCTAGTTCATTATTGCAAACTTCATTTATTCTTTTTAAACAATGTTGCAGATATTTTTTATCGCGATGTATCAATATAAAATCATCCATATATCTAACATAGCATTTAATTCTTAATTCTTCTTTTACTAACCTATCAATTCTATCCAAAAAGAACAATGCAAACCATTGACTTGATTGATTACCTAATGGTAATCCCCTATCAATATTATTAGGTTGCTCCTTTATTATTTTTTCTAAAAACCACATTTCATCTTCACTAAAACCTAATTTTCGTAATTTTTCTAATAAAATATTGTGATTTACACTTGGAAAATACTTTCTTATATCACATTTCAAATAATATACTCTATTGTTATTCTCTTTAAAAAATTCTTTTTTTAAAAATTCATCTAATCTATTCATACCAAATAATGTCCCCTTACCTTTTCTACATGCAACATTATCGTATATTAATCTTTTATCAATTCTTGGTATTAATGAATGTTCACAAAAACACATAAGTAATACCCTATCCTTATATGGCAAAGCTTCTATTAATCTCTTCTTAGGTTCATAAATAATGAATTGCTTATATTTACCAACTTTGTATTTTTTCGTTATTATCTCATTTATTAGCTTATTTTCTAATATTACATCACTTTCTATTTTTTCTGGAAATCTAAATTCTTTATTGTTATCTAATATTGCAACTAAAAAATACCTCGTTCTAGTTAGAGGTATTTCATAATCAGTAGTGCTTAATAATTCATCATATAATGTATATCCTAAACTCATTAAATCTTCTTTAAATAAATTTAATGTATCTTTAAATTTCTTACTTGTAATCATAGCTACATTTTCAAATATAACGTATTTTGGTTTATTCTTTACTTCTCTAAGTAATCTAATCATCTCCCAGCCAAGTGAAGATCTTGTTGAACTTTCAAAATTAAAACCACGCATTTTACCTGCACATGATATATCTTGACATGGAAAACCTCCAACCCAAAGATCACAATATGGTAAATCATTTCCTTTAATATCTGTTATACTACCAAGATTTAAACTTTCATCTACATTATGAATTGCACAATAACTTTTAATTGCATTTTTATCAATTTCTGAAAAGAATTCAACTTCGTAATCTTTTATAACTCCTTCATTTTTTAATCTTTCTATTGCCTTTTCTGGACTTCCTATTCCACTAAAGAAAGTTCCTACTTTAATTATATTTTTATTTGTCATTTTATCAATCCCCCTTTTTCTTTTTTACAACAAATAAAAAGTATAGAAATTAATCTATACTCTCGTTAATTATTTTTAATTATAAATGCAATTATTTAAATTCTTCTATTTTATGAAACATAAATATTAGTTTATCAATCTCTTTGTCTGTATGATGATGACCACAGTACCACAAATTATAATCTGTAGTTTCTTCTATTTTATCTAAAAAATATTCAGTTGAATTATCTACTGTTGATTGATCTACTCCTTCTAAAAACATTTCTCTTGGTAAGTATTTATAAGGGCAAGTATGAGATAAAATTATATCAATTTTATTATCTAAATCTTTTAATACTCTTACTATCTTATTCTTTGTTTTTTCACTTGGTTGTTCACTTTCATACCAATTATATCCATAAGCTTTTCTGAAATGTTTATCAACACTATAAGCCTCACCTATTACAAGAACTTTATGATTATTAAAATTATATATTTCTCCATCTTTAGCAAATAATATATTTGGATAATCTTCTTCATAATATACAATTCCATTATGGAATTTTTTTGTTTTATATGTTTTTATTTTTTCTGGTCTTTCTTCATGATTACCATGTATACAGAAAAATGTTATTGGATACTGTAATAAACTGTTCTTTAACATATAATCTTTTTCATTTGCATAATAATTTATTCCTGCATCACCTAAAACAATTAAAATATCATCTAAAGTTGTTTCATTAGCATAGCAGAAATAAAATACTTCTCTAAAATCAGCATGTTTATCTCCTGTTATATAAATCATCTTGAATCACCACCAATATCATTATAACGTATTAAAAAGTAATGTCAGCATTAAAAAGGTAAAAAAAAGAATTTTCTATCTTAATTAGAAAACCTTAGTTTATAAGCATTTTGAGGGTATGTCGCATTTTTGACTAAGGTATCATTCTCATCTCCAAAAGGATGAATACATTCGAAGCGATAATGAAAATCGATAATGTCTTCTATTGAAACTTTCTTTAAATGATTGTATTCATCCAATAAGTTATCTATATCTCTGTCGACATTCTTTGGAGAAGAAGTATCTACAACCTCGATAAGACCAATTTTGTTGGGAATTATTTTAAATCCTCCGACATTGCATCTAGGATTTTCTTCATCTGTTGTACCTCTTTTCAGAATTTTATGCATTTGTTTCATCATTTCTTTTGTCAAAGGCTCATCTATACGATCGAGACAATGGTCGAATAATCTAAAATGATTTTTCATCTCTATCAAGTCATCCAGTCTAATCGCTTCATCTTTTTTTGGAATAAAAGAATTGTATTGAAGATTTCTTCTGTATCGTCGCCCGTTAATTTGCTGCCCTCTATTTTATTAGAATTGTAGGCAAAGTTCACTTGAGAATAATGATATATATTACCTTTAAACTTCGATTTTTTTTTGTTCTATCAATTCTACTTTTATTTTATCAAGTAACATTTATATTCCTCCGATATGTATACATTATAGCACACTTGAGGTTAAAAAGTGGATTTAAAACTTTTTTGATAGATTTTTGTTACCTCTTTTACAATCAATCAGACAAGAGCAATTTGACTGTTCCGCCTTTTTTAACATAATATCCAGGCTCTGGTGACATATAAAGCACCGTTTCACCCGAACCGGAGTATTCGATTTTGAACTCTTTTAATAGCTTTATCGCGTCCTTTTTTGAGAGACCTGTCGCATCGGGTATTTTTACATAAGAGTCTTCGTACCAGCGATATTCTTTACTCATTCCCTCTAAGTCCGGTTCGATTCCGAGAATTTCAATGGCCGATGTTAAGACGTTTTTTGCTATCGGAGCCGAGACAGTTCCTCCGTATTGAGTTATCCCTTTCGGATTGTTGATGGCGACATATACGACGATTTCTGGGTCATCTGTTGGCATAAATCCTATGAACGAAACGATGTAGTTTCCAGTCAGGTACACTCCGTTTTCGACTTTTTGCGCGGTTCCGGTCTTCCCTCCTACTCTGTAGTTTTCGATGTAGGCATTTCGACCACTTCCATTGGCGACGACACTCTCTAAAGCGTATCGCACCATATCGCTCGTCTCTTCGCTTATCACTTGACTGATTATCGTCGTGTTGTTCTCTACTATCGTCGCATTTGTTTCGGGTTCGCTTACCGTCTTAACGATATAGGGTTTTAAGAGGTACCCCCCATTCACGGCGGCACTTACGGCGCGTACTTGTTGAATGGGAGTAACGCTTATTCCTTGGCCAAAGGCCGTTGTGGCTGTCTCTACAGGGCCCATTCGGTCTAGTTTGAAGAGAATTCCTGTGCTCTCTCCGTTTAAGTCTATCCCCGTCTTTCCTCCGAAGCCAAATCGGTTGACATAGTCGTAGAGTCTTTCTGTTCCTAGGCGTTGCCCTAAGATGACAAAGCCAGGGTTGCAAGAGTTTTCGACGACATTTAAGAAAGTCTGTGCTCCGTGGCCACCCTTTTTCCAACATTTTATACGAGCATTTTCGACTTGTATCGAACCAGAATCGAAATAGGTGTCTTCGAAAAGATTGACTTCTTTTTCTTCTAAAGAAGCAGCCAAAGTCATTATTTTGAATGTACTTCCCGGCTCATAGGTCTTCCATATAGCGAGATTTCTGTTGATGGTCTCTGTACTATATTTTTGATAGTTATTCGAATCGAAGTCTGGTCGATTGGCAATGGCTAAGACTTCTCCGGTTTTGGGACTCATCGCGAGAATGAGCGCATCCTCTGGGTTGTACATATCGATGACATTGTCCAGTTCTTTTTCGACCGCGAGCTGAAGGTCTAAATCGATGGTCAGAGTCAAATTCATACCACTTTGAGGTGCCATATAGACTTCTTCTAAATCTAGGCGGTGGCCCTTTCCATCTGAAAAGTATTTGATTGCCCCGTCGACCCCAGTCAGGTATTTGTCGTACTGCAACTCGAGACCGCTGAGACCTTGGTTGTCTATTCCTACATATCCGAGGGTGTGACTCAGCAAGTTGTCATAGGGATAATGCCTCTTTGACTCTTTGACGAGGTAGACTCCATCGTAGTTTAAAGCATTTATCTTTTCTGCTGTCTCGTAGTCTAATCTTCTGCCTTCGGGATGTACTCTCTCAATCGATGTCTTTTTTGAGACGTGTGCGAGTATGTCTTCGTAGTCGGCTCCAAGAATTTCGCTTATATCCTTGGCCACTTTTTCTTTATCCGTGACTTGGTTCGGTATGAATACGAGACTGGTCGTCGTTATATTCGTCGCGATGATTTTTCCATTGCGGTCGTATATGTTGCCCCGGTCTGCTGTAATCGGCAAATTTCGGCTCCAGAGATTGCTTGCGAGATTCGAAAGTTTTTCATATTGTATGACTTCTATATAAAAGACTTTGAAAATGACCAATATAAAGATGAGTGTTACTCCTAAAAATACTACTCTTACTCTTGTATTTATTGCATTTTTAAACATATTTCCACCAGTTAAATTTATTCTATTTTTCGTAATAAAATGACAAAAACTGGATATTCACTTTCCAGTTTTCTAGAAGTTTTATCCATGTAGGGTTGTTTTTCATATAACTTGTATTGAACCAAAGAAAATCGGTGTCTTCGAAAAGATTGTTGATATACTTACCATTTTGTGGCCAAAAGAAAGAGAATAATTAACTATTCTCTCAGGTTGTTGACAAAGAGGTGCTATTAAAACCAAGTGCTTCTTTTTTGGTGGTAAAAAGAGAAATTTCTTCCAAAAATATAAAATCTTTGAAACAATGGTTTTTTGGGGGTTGGTTTTCCACTTCCAAATTGCCATTTTCTTTAAATGACAGGCAAAAATCATCGTGGTATTCTGCTCATTTTTGAGTAAGCCACGAACTCTCGTAAATCTTAACCCAGGTTGTTCCTTACAATCGCCAAAGTTCTTTCGATTGTTTCTTTTCTTAAAGGATAGTTATCTTTCCACAATTTTGTATATCTATTCTCATTCATGGCTAGTTATTTTACAATATGTATTACAAATAACCCGTTTTTTCTACCTAAAAACTAACCAATTTGTACCAAAAATTGATATTTTTAAAAGAAATATATACCCTTAGTTGGTACAAAAATATGTACCTTACATATTTACATTTATAATATTTATCGGATTAACAGGAATTTCTAATCCATAACTCGTTATTTTAAATCTATCAATGATGGATATTAATTCATTAAAGTAATTACCTTTATTATATTTGAGCATAAATTGTTGATCATTAACTTGTTCTTTCTTTAATTCTTGATAATCAATAGGAAAGCTTAATTGTAATTTAATCATCACTATCTTTGTTAATGTAGTTATATTTTTTAATTTTAATAATTAAATAAATATAAAATATAAAGAAAATTATTGCTAGGCTAATCCCAACAGGCATAGCAAATTTTGAAACACCATTTATAACAATACTAATAAATAAAAATTCTAAAAATCCAACTAGCAAAGTTATTGCAATATACTTTACTACTTTAGGTACTTTGGTACTATTTATTATATCAGCAAATATCCATTCCATACTCTCACTCCTAAATTGTAATTTACCACAATAAATTTATTGCACAAGCAACAACTATACCTATTAGGATTATTATCCATCCTATTGTTTTTTTATGCTCTTTAAACCATTTTGACATATTTACCACTCCTATCTGTTCGACAAATTACTATTTGTGCATCATTTTTATAATCTAATTATACTACTTTTCAAGGCATCTTAATAGTGTTTAAGAGCAAAAAAAAGAGAACTACTTATAAAGTAATTCATCACTTATAAAACTGACTGAAAAAACTATAATTCAAAGTCATTCGACCGGCTATGTCAAGAAAAATGTGTAAGTTGTCTAAATAATATATAAAAAATTAACAAAGAGCGACTGTTTTGTTAAACGTAGAAATTCGCAATTTGCTCTTTCGGTCAAGGCCAGAGCAGCGTTCCATTTTAGCCTTGATGGAAAGAGCCAAATTGTGATAAACTGGCAAACAAAACAGATGTTTAAATATATTTACGAATTCTCTCTTTAAAATCCGGATGAGCATCTAGTTGGTTTCTAACCATTGCCCAATTTTGAATAGAAGAATCATTCCATTTTTTGTTAAGTTCACAAACTCGTAGATATAACAATTTAAGGAGTGCATTTTCATTAGGAAATGCTCCTTTTTTTGTGACTTTTCTGAATGAAGAATTGATTGATTCTATAGCATTCGTCGTGTACATCACCTTTCGAATATCACTAGGATAATTAAATAACTGTTCTACATGTTTGAAATTTCGTTCCCAAACATCGGCTGCTCCTGGATATTTACTCCAGTTATTTTTGAACTTTTCAAATTCATGTATAGCTATTTTTAAGTTTGAAGCACCATATACTTTCTTCAAATTGGCCGTGAAATTTTTATAGTCTTTGCTTGGTACATACTTAAGGGAGTTTCTAATCAAGTGCACAATACATCTTTGAACTACTACTCCTTTAAATATTTCCTTGGCTCCATCTTCTAGACCACTTACTCCATCCATGGAAATGAAGAATATGTCTTCGACTCCTCTTTGCTTTATTTCGTCGAATATCTGCATCCATATATGTTAAGATTCTGATTCATTGAGCCATAATCCTAAAATGTCTTTTCGACCATTTACGTCGTATCCTAGGATTGTATATACGGCAGTTTCTTTCACTTCATATTCATGTCTTACTGTTACATACATACAATCTACAAATACGAATGGATAACATTTCTTTAATGGTCTTCCTTGCCATTCTGTAAGCTCTTCAAGTACACAGTCTGTAATTTGAGATATCATTTCATGTGATACTTTGAAACCATATATATCTTCAATCGTATCAGAAATGTCTCTTTGACTCATTCCTTTGACATACATACTTATAACTTTTCGATCTATATCTGAGATGTCTTTAGTCCGTTTAGGTATTATTTGTGGTTCGAATGAGCCATCTCTGTCTCTTGGAACTTTGATGTTCATTTCACCCATACTTGTCTTAACATCCTTATCTATATACCCATTTCGACGATTGTCGGTTTCTTTCTTTTCCTTGGAGTTGTTCTCATATCCCAAGTGATTGTTTCATCTCACCTTGGAGCATGGTTTCAAACATAGGTCCAAATATGTCCTTTAGTGCTTTTTGGACATCTTCGCCGTCTCTGGTTGATATGCTTCTAAAATTGCATTTACTAATTCAATCTTTTTTCCATTTTTACTTCTCATTTTTTCTTACTCTTACTTTCTATTTTAACACATTTTAAAAGTGCGTAGTTTTTCAACTTACACACTTTATTTTACACTCTCGCCTATGTATTACAACGGCACTCTCAAATATAGTCCACATAATTTCTTTTCTTCGTTCATAATTATTCCACACCCTTTCTAAAAAAATAAGAGATAAAAGCCCATAGATACATCTACTACCTTTATCTCTTTAACTTTGCATATTCTAAATTGTGTACTTCCAAATCATAACCCCATTAAAAAGATTTGGCATGTAAAATTCCTTTGTTTTCGCTTTATATGATAAGGTTTTAAAGAGAAAAAGTCAATATCATTGCTTGTTTTAAGCCATATTCTTTATATAATCTTCTAGTTCTACTAATTTAATCTTTTTACTTAAATTACCTATATAAATATCAGTAGAGTAATTAAATGCTAGAAAAGTAGTATTGTTTATAATGATTTTATGCGGTTCTAGATAGTTTAAATTAGTTTTGTTGATACGTTTGATACTACCATTGATAATCTTTGGTGTAGTGTGGCCAAACTCACAAATAAACTCTATACGTTGTTTTAGATTACTTTCCATTTCTAACTCTTGTGTAGTAAACTTTATCATAAAATGCACCATCCTTTCCTTGTTAATTCTTTTGTAAACACAAAAAAATCAACCCGAACGGATTGATATGTATCTCAAGTTCAAACTTTAAAAGTTCGAACAGAAACGTCACTGGAGCAAGTGAGGAGAATCGAACTCCCATCTCAACCTTGGCAAGGTTGCATACTAACCATTGTACTACACCTGCATGTAAATAAATCATACCAAACTATTGAGAAAATAGCAATAATTTTTTAAAAATTTTTACAACAAAAAACGGAATTTTTCATTCCATTTTTTTATTCTTTTACCAGGAGCCGCCTCCACCACCGCCAGAGCCATCCCCGGAGCTTCCGCCGCCAGAACTTCCACCACTTGAACCAGAACTTGAAGAAGCCGAACTCCTAGCAGACGACATCGTCGTATTCATAAATGCTCCGAATCTTATTGTATCGAAAGAATCATATCCATCGTACCAATCTGGCGCTCTTAAAGCGATGGTTTCAAACTTCTTAATCCATTTATCTGATATACCTAAAACATAAGTATAAGGCAAGATATCGTAAAAATAATTCGGATTTTGCATTACGAGAGATTCTATTTGCTCCTTTTTCACCGTCTCTAAAAATCTTTTAAATCCCATTATTTGACCGTAAATTTGAGAGCCCATCTTGCTACGTTTTGGCATAGCGATGAAACAGATGACCATTCCTAATATCGAAAATGCGCCGATAATCGTTGCGACCACATACAACTGGGAAGAAACGATAGCAGAAAACCATATACTACTTAATACGATTGTAATTGTTGCAAAAGTCATAAAGAGACCAAACCCAAAGATTTTCTCAGAAATACGAAAAAGTAGAACTAAAAACAGCGAAGCAACTATGACGATCAACAGAGAAGGTAAAATGCGTATAATTTCCGCAAACGCACCAAATTCATAACAAGGTAATCCGAAGAAGAAAAATATAGAGACCCATAAAATGAATAGGACGAGAAAAGACTTTTTTGAAGCAATTTTTTCAAAATATCTATACTTGTTCTCCCTTGTACAGACATTTTTCTTAATTCTATCGGTGGTGCGATAAAAATTGTCGTACAAGTCATCCTCTGAAACAGAGTTCACCTGCGTCTCGCCATTCGGTAGCATCGCGCCCACATTTCCAGTTCTAATCTCTTTGCTCGCTCGATAAGAAGTCTTCGCAGCGAATAGCCCATTGAGAAAAATCCTTTCATTCGCATCGTTTCCGTCGTATTCGCGAACCTTACTTATTCGAAAGCTCTTTTCTTTCGTTATAAATTTTTGTACTTCCATCTCCGTTATCTTTATATAACCTTTATTCGCGAGATAGACTAACAGAGAAATGACATCTTTGCCATCGACTTGACCCTTATATGCATACGCCAAATCGAGACTGTTCATTCCTTGAGGAGGATAAAACTCGACCGTCTCTACCACAGAATCATCTTTGCCATATTTAGCCCACAAAACAAAACACAATATAAATCCAACCACAGGAATGACTATCATCAAAATCGGAAATAACGATGCTCGAAAAGCCGAACCATGAAAATATCCATCTTCCAATACGATTCGCACAGTAAATGCCTCATTCGGCTGCATAATATTTTTATAAACACCTGAAATGACATTCCCATCGACGGTGTAATCGACTTTTTCGCTTTCTATCGACCCCTTTTTACCCTGCGAGAATCCCATACCAGATTTTTCAAAACTCTTCGGCATCGTAATCGAAAACTGTACACCACCGATGACAGTGTCGTTCCATTCCGTTCCGATTAAATTGAAATAAAACTCATCGAACCCAGCATTTTTATCCGGACCCAAATCGTATTTATATTTGATGGTATATTCTTTCTCTCCAGTCAACAACTTGTCTTCCTCGCCCACCTTAATCTCTCTATAAGGTCCTTTGTGAGTGATATGAAATGGTTCATTGACAGATATGTCGTAAATTTTTGCTAAAACGGTCGATTTAGACCCGTCCAACCTCGTCACATCATTTACGAGAGGAATTCTCCTAAAAATTCCGTGTTTACGAACATTGAAATACACTTTCAACTTCTCCGTCACTTCTAATACGTTGTTCTCACCCACGACGATATCGATGTCATATCCATCGATGAGATAATCGTAACTGTGGTACTTCCCTGTTTTACTTGGTATTTCTTGTCCGACGACACTCGGAACAGAATCTTTTTCACTGACGTCGATGCTGACCGAATAATACTTAATATCGTCCAGAGTATATTTACTATTCTTATTTCCCAACTGAGACTTGATGGTCAATTGGTCTTCTTTCTCTTCAGAAATGCTCAAATTTTGGGTATTCGAGTGGACGAGCTGAAACGCTTCATCATAGAGCTTTATGATGATTTCACAGTCCGCACCTTTGCCACTTATATTCTCAATATCGAATGCAACTCCAAATTCCAAATTAGAATACTCTTCAAAAACAATGTTCAAAAAGTCGACCTTGCCTACGAATAAACTGTTCTTATCTTCAATATTGCTATAATAAAAACCATCGGAGTCTGCCTTCACTAGATTTGGACATACGAAGAAAGACAACGCGACAACCAATGCAATAAACTTGTAAACCCTTTTCATCCTCATTCTCCTTTTATAAATTGAACTCGACGTTTAGACGTGCTTCATCGGTCGTCTCGAACATTGGATAAGTTTTAAAACCAATCACCTTCGCGACGAGATTGCTCGGAAACATCTGTACCTTGTCATTCATCTTTCTGACTGTTCCATTATAATATTTGCGAGCATTGGCAATATCTTCCTCGAGTTTCGATAGCTCTTTGCTGAGGGCACCGAACTGCTCACTTGCTTTCAATTCCGGATAACGTTCGGCCAAGGCCATCAATCTAGAAAAACTAGAGAACATTTCTCGATCGACATCCATTTTATCTTTGCTTGACATGTCCTCATATATTGTGTTTCTGAGACGAACGATTTCCTCCAAAGTTCTTTTTTCATGTTCGGCATAGCCTTTCACGGTTTCGACGACATTCGGAACCAAATTCCATCTTTTCTTCAGATAGACATCCATAGTATAAAAAGCTTCTTCGACGAGGTTTTTAAGCTTCATGAGCGAATTGAGTGTGACAAATAGATAAAAAATGATAACTGAAAATACGATACCCAGTACAATACACACGACATAAAATCCCATAATTTCTCCCACCTTGCTAAATGATTATAACATACTTTTCGTACAATTTATATTGTCTAAAACTGCATTCGGATTTTTTTTGGCGAGAAAGACGAGCTCCTTCTTTTTCTCGTTTTCTAGATACGTGATGGTCACTTGATAAGCTTTCGACACTTTCAATTTTCCATACTCCTCTATTGAATTTAAAAACTTATCGCTCGCGATGAAAGCGCCAAATTTTTTGAACAAAAAAGCACTGACGGTTGCCTTTTCATCTTCATTGATATTCGTCGGCAAACTCTCATCGACGATATGGACATCGATAGAGAGGATACTCTCATTTAAAATCTTATCTTTGATATTCAATTCAGAAAATATACAAAAATCGAGTGTCGTCGAGCCCTGCTTGACCGCGACGACAGAAATATTATTTCTCAAATCTTCGAACTTAGATACAAAACCACGCTTATAATAACACAAAAAATACTGATTACCCACATCGATGAGATGGGTTATCATTTTCTCAGCGCGTGATGGTTTCTTTTCATATTTTTCAGTTAGCAAGAAATTGCCGAGCAAAAGTAGCAACGAAAAATAGTAAAGATAGAACCCGACTCGAAACTGAATATACCCGATGACTCTTATATCCTGCCCATTGAGGGTATCGCTCACGACATAATTCGTCAAAAAGTAAGCCAATGTGAAAAAATAAGTCAATATAGTAATAATGAGGGCAACAGAATTCAGATGAAGCTCCTTGCAAAAAAGCGTCTTCAAGTAATAAAGTGCGCTTATAACCGTAATTAAAACTGGCAAAATTCTATAAGGATATAGATAATAAGTACTAAAAGAAGTATCTACATACGCGAACTTTTGCGGCATCATAAAAACCAACACCAAAAGGTAGAGGAATGCTAACACATAACGGACCATCTTCTTATTTCTCATCTTATCCCTACTCTCAATAAAATTATACCATATCTGCTCTGGAACCAAAATAAAATTTTTGCATATGATATGGTGGGTGATATATAAATTGAAAAAAGGAATAGACGTTTCAAGCTATCAGGGAAGGATAGATTGGACAAAAGTGAAACCACATATCGATTTTGCCATATTGCGATGCGGATTTGGAAACGACATTCGAAGGCAAGACGATACAGAATTTGAAAGAAATGCAGAGATGTGTGAAAAATTAGGAATACCATACGGGACCTATTTGTTCAGCTATGCGACAAATTTAGACGATGCGAAAAGCGAAGTCGAGCACACATTGAGACTGATAAAAGGGAAAAAACTAGAATATCCAGTATTCTTAGATGTCGAAACGAGACGCCAGATGGCTTTACCAAAAACGCGCCTCGTCGAGATAGTAAAATACTATTGTGAAGAAATGGAAAAAGCCGGATACTACGTCGGTATCTATGCAAGCTTAGACCGATTCAAAAGCAATCTCAACTCGACCGAACTCGATGCATACGATAAATGGGTCGCAGAATGGAGCAATCGATTCACATACAATAAACCAGCTGGAATGTGGCAGCAGACTTCCCATGAGGACATTCCGGGTATAAGAGGTCGTGTAGACGGCGACATCGCCTTCTATGACTACCCTAAAATAATAAGAGAGGCCAAACTCAACCACTTAGAACCAGACGAAGAACTAAAATACAAAAAAGGAGACAAAGTCTACGTATCAGGTCCGATTTATAGAGATAGCTCTGCAACTGAAATAGCACGAACGGTCTGCGACGAGGAATTTACGATAGAAGAAGTTCTCAGTAACGAACTCGCCGCGCCTTACAAAGTCGAATACGGCTATGTCAAACCGATTTCTGTATATACAAAAGAAAGGTAACCATTCTACCTTTCTTTTTCTATTCTACGATGTCGACCCCAAAGAGACGTATCAATTCTTCTGCCTGAAATCTATCGATGGCAATACCCTTTAAAGATTCCAAATCGATTCTTATCCCGTAGATGGTGCAGTCAGAAAAATCGACGCCATTCATATCACTTTGAGAAATCTCGGATTTGCTCAAATCGACTTTTTCAAACACGACGTTTTGCAATTTATTTTCCAAAAAGGTCGTCTCCAAAAATTCAGATCTTACAAAAGATACTTTATCGAATCGAGCTCCCGAAAAATTGACATACTTCGCGAGACAGTCGACAAATTGGACATCTCTCAAACTCGAATCGATAAAAGTAGTCGCCAACATCTTGCAATTCTTAAAGACGACTCGACTGATGAGGTGCGAGTTAAACTTCGCTCCAGAAAGGTTGCAATTTTCAAATAGGACATCGACAAGTTCCATACTTTTAATATCGACCGAGCTAAAATCGACATTTTTAAAAACACACGTATCGAACACAGTAAAAGGAGAAGTAACCTTTTTGTTTGGAGTTCCTTCAAATAGACAGTTATACACCGTTTCCTCTCTTATCGCCTCGTCGAGATTGGCCGGTTCAACTTTAACCAACTTGGGTTCTTGTATCTTCATACTACACCTCTACTTCGACCCCGATAGGACAATGGTCGCTTCCATAGACATCTTTATAGATGATGGCCTCTTTCACTGCTCCGATAAATCTTTCAGAAACCAGAAAATAATCTATTCTCCACCCGATGTTTCTCGCACGCACATTTTTCATGTAACTCCACCATGTATAGTGGTCCGGCTCCCCTTTGTGAAAATATCGGAAAGTATCAATGAAACCAGCATCCAAAAGCTCTGTGAACTTTTCCCTCTCTTCGTAAGTGAAACCGGCATTTCCTACGTTAGCTTTTGCATTTTTTATATCGATTTCAGTATGGGCCACGTTAAAATCTCCACAGACCAAAACTGGTTTCTTCGCATCCAACTTCTTTAAATACGTCTTCGCAAGTTCTTCCCATTCCATCCGTTCGCCCATTCTTTCGAGAGTTCTTTTGACATTTGGAACAT
Source organism: uncultured Bacilli bacterium (assembly GCA_910583745.1). Taxonomy (GTDB): domain Bacteria; phylum Bacillota_I; class Bacilli_A; order RF39; family UBA660; genus RUG11867. The sequence continues at coordinate 33,988 of CAJTZC010000012.1, read as the reverse complement.
AAAAATTGACCAAATAGAAGTCTTGAAATTCCAAAGTGATACACCTTCCCTCGCAATCGAACTTCTCTTCTCCTATGCCATAAGTGACCTCGAGAGGTTCGACTCTCGAAAAGATGAGAGTTCCCGAATACCCTGCCCTCTTAGCTGGATAGAGATATTCTTTATATCCCTCCGGTTGAAAATCGTATTGGTCTTTCGTCGCTTTGACCTCTTGAAGACACACCACGTCGGCATCGACTTCGCTAAAAAAATCACCGAATCCTTTCTTTAAACAGGCTCTAAATCCTGCGACATTCCAAGATACTAATTTCATATCATTACTTCCCTTCAAAAAATAAAAATTGGCAATCGATTAATTTTCGCCAATTTTTGACGACAGAGCATCGAAGACGCCAGTCCAATAGTTATAACCTCTCTCGTCTGCCAACAGTTTCATCGCTGTTTTCATCAACACGGCGCCGCATCGTTTTTCCTCGTCGTTAAATTTCTTCCACATCGACTTACACATTTCACTATATTCCTTGATTGCCATTCTGTCGTTTTCCAAAAGAATACGACCGTCTACTTTTTGAAAGACTTCTTTCAAATTAGAAAACAAGAGAAGAGGAGTCATCTCTTTTATGTCGGATGGCCAACCTAATACTTTTAAAATTTCCTCATGTATAGAAATCCAATGATTATACCGCATTCTGTCGTCTAAAAGAGCCGAAGCTTTCATCATCAACTGAGCAGCGAATTCTCTTTCCACATCGGAAAGTCCTTTCCAAAATGCGGAAGTTTCATCGATATTACAGACTTTTATCGCATTTCGCGTATCCGAATAGACCATTTTTAATGCATCCGGACTTTTCAAACTTCTTTTACTCTGTTCGATTTCTGCTAAAACCTCGTCGAATCTCAGGAGCAAACTGTTGAGAATCTTTGGTTTTTCCACAATTTTTTGTTCTTTCTTTTCTTGCACGATGCTTATTGAATTCAATCTTTGATTCCAACGAGTCAATGCTTCTTTATCATCGGCCTTTCTCGCGATGGCAATTTGCTCTATGATATAGTCGACATCGGAGGCGTCAAACCTCGATTCCTCCTCTTTTTCCTGTATTTTTGTCGCATTCGATTTTATATCGGGTTCGAGATACACGACATTCGAAACGGGACTGTTCGTCGTCGGCACCACCTTAGGCTTCTTCAAAGCAGCGTCCTCGGCTTGGTTTGCTCTCACGGGTTCTGTGGACGCATTCTGCACGACATCGTTCTTATCCTTTTGCTGGCGCTTCTCAATATCCTTAATGATAGTCGCCACAATTCCTTTTAAAAACTCTATCCTTTCAAAATCGCCACTCAACTTAGCCCTTTTCCACTGTTTCAAAAAGTCACTCCAATATTCGATTCGCTCGGTCTTTTCCTTCATAATGGCTTTCTCGAGCTCGTCGTAAGCGAACTTATACTCGAAGCTAGAATCATCCATCGCGAGTTCTTCCCTCTCGACATAGAGCCTTTTTTTAAAATCGATGAAGAGTCTTGCCGTCCCCGTATCTTTTAAAAGTGTCGTGTCGTAACTCAAAGTTAAATCGTCCGTATCGAAACCAACTTCCTGTAATTTCAACCTAAAATAAGCCAATCCATAACTTTTCTTCGGTTCGATAAAAATGGAAAATTTTGAATCCAAGCCGTCGCTCGAAATGCTCTCTTCATAATGTCCGTTTGAAGCGATTAAATCTCGAATCAGCTTATTCTGGCCCAAATCGTTAATCTCTCCATTCACAGAGAACCTTTCCATCATTTTCTCTAAATACTTTTCTCTACTAGAAACATATTTTGCCCCCAACAACTGCAAATCTGCTTTATATCTAATCTCCGCTTCGTTAAAAATCAAATAGGCAGCTTTTATAGGTAACACTGCTTTTTCATCTACAATTTCTTGGTCGATATTTCTAGCATAGACTCTATCGTCTTTTACATAAAATCTTTGAACGATAGTTTGAATATCTTCTATTGTAAACATAACCTATCACCATATATATGATAACATAAATCGACTTTTTTTAATACAAAATTTCAAAATAATTCGCTCTGTTCTAGATTGTAAGGGGTGAGTAATCATAATCTGCATAGACAGTGCTAAAATCAATACCTGATGTATTATCATAAATGTTACTTGATGTGACATTACATTTTTTTTCAATTGATTTTTTCATCATGGTTAAAGGCTGTTTCAGAATTTGAGTAGTATAATTTATAAGTTTTTGAAAATAAAACCAATCTAAATAATGCTGCAGATGTTTTGTTGAAACTCCTTTAAAGTGGGACAAAAAAGTAGACCTTTTTTTTACGTTTTGGGAATATCTTATCCCTTACAATCTAGAACAGAGCGAAATAATTAAAAAAGAGAGTGCTGTTCTCCTCCTTAAAATGTAGGAAATACTAGCTTTTCCTCTCTTCGTTTTCGTAGATGATTCCATCATAATCGTATTCCACAGCGTCTCCTCTTACAGTCCAGAGAAATATCGATACACCCTTTTTGCGCAATTTATCGATTTTTTTATTTGGCAAATCGTCTTTGTTAAAAGCGATAAAATCCGGTTTTGCTAAAACGTTAAAATACATATGAAATAAAAACCACTTTGCTACTTTTGGCAATTTGTCACTTTTCAAATTCGATACCAAAATGCCTCTTTCATAATCCGGTCTAAAAACCCTAAACCACACGATATAGAGAGGGTTAAACGACTTTACAAAAAAGGCACCATCGTATACGTCAAGTAATTTTACCAGTTCACGACAAATGCGAAAAGACTTTACATCGCTTTTGAGTTCTATATCGATGAGGACTCTACCGCGAACCAGCGAGAAAACTTCATGAAGTAAAGGGATTTTTTCGTCGCTTCCTGCAAGTCTATACTTGTCTAAATCTTGACGATTTAATGTGTTGATATTTACATCTTTACCCGTCATTCGTTTCAAATTGTCGTCGTGAAAGACCGCGAGACTACCGTCTTTTAAGACGTGCACATCGAGCTCAATCGGAATTCCCTCATCGACGCATCTTTGAAAGGCACGAAGACTGTTTTCAGGAATTTTCTTATCCCAAAGTCCTCGATGGGCAATTTTTATCTTATTTCCTAGTGTTCTCATAGTAATCCCGTTCAGCTATCGTCGAAAGTACATCCTCCAACTCATCTGCGTCATCTGTATCTAAGAATTCATCGTCCAAAACGGCTCGAATTCTTATCATTAAGTCCTTTAAAGAGGGAGCTCCTTCGTAGTCGACGAAATTTCTCTTCAAAATTTCAATTTCCTTCTTAGTGAGCATCAAATTACCTACCTTTTCAAAGGATTGAGAGTTAACATCGATCGATTTAACCAAATCGGAGATGTTGAATTCTTTGCCATTCACTATCATTCTTGCATCATTCTCTCTATCGCTCTTGAAAGAGCGATTTTTCCATATTCATACGTGACACTTCCTTGAAGATAAGCAATATAAGGCTCTCTTAACGGCCCATCGGCACTTATCTCTATCGACGAGCCTTGCACGAATGAACCAGAAGCCATGATAATCTTATCCTCATAGCCGGGCATATCCGTAGGCTCTGGCACAGCATTTGCGTCGATGGCCGAACCCGCTTGAATTCCCTGTACAAATTGAATGAGTTTATCGGGATTGCCGAATGTAATCATTTCGACGATATCAGCGCGATGCTCATCGTATCTTGGCGAAACACTACACCCCATTTTCTCCAAAAGATAACTCGCCAGAACCGCCATTTTCAAGCTGCTGCCGACGACACTTGGAGCCATATAAAGGCCACGAAGGAAATCTTTGTTTATCCCCAAACTCGGTCCGACCTCGCGTCCCTCTCCAGGAAGAGTCAATCTCTCTCCGGCTAACTCGACATAACACTTCTTGCCGGCAATATAGGCTCCATTAGGAGCGATACTTCCTCCGAGGTTCTTGATAAGAGATCCGACCATGATATCGGCTCCTACTCCAGTCGGTGTGCTAGTCTCGACCATTTCACAATAACAATTGTCCACCATCACGACAGAATCAGGCGAAACAGTCTTTATCTTTTCGATAATTCGCTTTAACTTATCGATAGAGAGACTTTCCCGAGTAGAATAACCTCTAGACCTCTGTATGTGTATCAATTTATAAAACTTTTTTTGCAAGGTTTCTATGATTTTCTCGTCGTCGAAGTCATCGTTCAATAAATCAATTTGCTCATATTCGACCCCAAAAGACTTTAATGAACTGGCGTTTTCGACGATTCCGATGACTTCTTTTAGAGTATCGTAAGGTTCACCTGAGATGGCAAGACACGTATCGCCAGGACGCAATATAGAGAAAAAAGCGACATTTAAAGCATGTGAGCCGGATATAAATTGATTTCGGACGAGGGCACTCTCGGCGTCGAGCACTTCTGCAAACACCCTTTCGATGGTATCTCTTCCGATGTCGTTGTAACCATATCCCGTCGTCGAATTAAAGTGAATCTCACTTATACAATGATTGTGAAAAGCGTTGATGACTTTTTTACTGTTTTCAAAAACGGCATCATCGATTTTCTTAAAAATGGGATAAAGCTCTTTTTCAGCTTCACTTATCATCTTTTCAATTTCCATACTTTACTCCTCCATCTACTCTTAAAACAGCACCATTTACATACGATGCTTCCTCCTTCGCGACAAAATAGACGACATTTGCCACTTCCTCAGCTCTTGCAAAACGCTTCTCCACGATTTTTTCTTCCTCTTCTCGCTTAAACTTAGGATTGATGTCAGCTGTTTTCTCCGTCTCGACCCATCCCGGCGCGACGGCATTCACACGGACTTCTCCGTCGAAGAAAGAAGCCAAACTCTTCGTCAAATGGATAAGCCCAGCTTTTGAAACATCGTAATCGAGACTCTCCTTATACATCGTATCGATACCATTCGTCGAAGCGATATTGACCACATTCCCGTGTCTCTCTTTTAAAAGCGGATAAGCACACTTAGCCATCAAAAAGGGACCGACCAAATTGACTTTTAAAATGTTCATAAAATCGTACTGACTTTTCAGAAAAGGGTCCTTGTCGTCATTAAAGGCAGCATTGTTGACGAGCACATCGAGACCATCCAGCTCGTTAAAAAGTTTCTCTATTTCCTTTTCCTCTCGAATATCTAACTTATATATATCTACAACGACCCCGTAACAATTCTCGAAATCCGCTTTAACTTTCTTTGCTTCAGTCTCACTTTCGAGATAAGTCAAGACGACATCGAAGCCATTTTGAGCAAATTTTTCCACAATACTGCGACCGATTCCTCTTGCCCCACCTGTCACAAGAACTTTCCGTTTCACACTCTCACCTCATTTATACATGACGTCCAAATCGACGTAACCATTAATGCCATCGACTCCTCCGGCACTCGTAAACTGCCAAAACTTATACTTGCCTTCGTAATCGGCATTGTTCGTATAATGCGCAACCCAGATAGTCTTGTCGTCTGTCTTCCACAATTTATTTAGATAATTCAAACTTCCATACAACATGCCTTCGTAGCCAGCTTTCTCTAGAGTTTCCATGAATACTTCAGCATTTCGATTGAGACGATACAAACTCATCTTATAATTGTTCAACTTAGACCAATCCTCGAAGTCGAACGCGACGGGCAAATCCACCTTATATTTCTTTAACTTATCGATGACATACTCAGCCTCTTCTCGAGCTTCTTCCTCGTCGCGCGCATAGGAATAGAAGTACGCTCCGACAGGAATACCGACTCGATTGAAGCCTTCCATATTTCGTTCGAACTTAGAATCGAGGAAATACTCCCCATCCATGCCCCATTTAGAACCGACGCGAACGAAAGCAAATTCTACTCCAACATTTTTAACTTTATCGAAATCGATGTCACCCTGCCAAGAAGACACATCGATGCCGACAGAAGCAGTAAAACTCTTGTATTTAGAGACCGCTTCACTGAAAGGATACTTGATGGGATTATAAGTAGAATTGGAACTGCTAGGTTTAGTGACGCGCAAGGTAAAAGGTTTGACCGTCTTATTGCCACTCGTGTCCTCCGCGACGAACTGGAGACTGTATGAACCGACCTTCTTTAAATCGTACTCTCCTACGACTTTGCAAATAGGCTCATCGTCGTGGTCATCGACGCACATGATTCGCTCTTCCAAAGTATTCTTTATATTTGTATCGACAGTATAGGAGTCTCCTAGCCATACGAGAGGAGCTGTGATATCCTTGACTTCGATGGTAAACCTATACGGAATTTTGATGCCGTCGTCGTTCCGATATTCGAAGAACAGCTCTTTTTTCCCCAAGAGAGTGGTATCTACTTTTTTGTCCTCGATGATTTCTCCATTTATATTCGTAATAAAGTCGCTTATTTTCACATCGCTGTCGAACGATGCCGTTAAATCCTCTTTGAGTTCGACGAGAATGACAGCGTTCTCCAAAGCTTTTTTCTCTTTCTCTTCGTTGTAAAATTTCAAGCCGACCTTAAGAGTAAAAAACACTACGACGACGCTGACTAAAGCGACTGTTAAACCGATAATCCAATTTTTGTTCATAACATCATGCCCTTCTTTTCATGTAAACTATTATACCATAGCGAACCTCGATTTTAAATCTTTTCAAAGAAAAAAAGAAAATAGATTTCTCCACTTTCTCAGATTGATTTTTTAAAGTTATACAAAACACACTTATTTCATTTTCGGTGTGTCTTTATAATCTGTTTATACCATTCTGCTCTTTTAGAATAAAGGAAATTTGACTATTTTAAGTCTTTCCATTTCCAATTTCTTACTTCCTCGATATCGATACCCGTCTCTCCGATTGTACTCTCATGTTTCTTGAGCATATCCTTACAATGCTTTTTAAGTGCGGTACACTGTGCGCTGTATTTATTTATATATTCTAGAGCTTGCAATGAGAGGTGATATCGATCCAATTTATTTTGCACTCTCATATCGAAAGGTGTGGTAATCGTTCCCTCCTCGATATAACCGTGTACGTGCATATTCTGGTTGTGTCTTTTATAAGTGAGTTCATGGACGAGAGAAGGATAGCCGTGGAACGCAAAGATGATATGTGCTTTCTTCGTAAAGAGTGCATCGTATTCCCTATCGGTAAATCCGTGAGGATGCTGAGAAGTCAATTTCATCAAATCGACGACATTGACCAATCTTATCTTCAGTTTTGGAATATATTCGTGTAACAAGGATGCGGCAGCGAGAGCTTCCAACGTCGGAGTATCTCCTGCACAAGCCAAAACGATATCCGGTTCCTTACCTCCATCTGTACTCGCCCATTTCCAGACGCTTGCACCCTTCGCACAATGTTCTTCGGCTTCCTTGATAGATAGCCACTGTGGTCTAGGGTGTTTGGAAGCGACCGTGACATTTATATAATCTTTGGTCTTGAGACAATGGTCCATGACCGATAATAGACAGTTTGCATCAGGTGGCAGATACATTCTCACAATCTCCGCTTTCTTCGTCACGAGATGGTTCAATAATCCTGGGTCTTGATGCGTATAACCGTTGTGGTCCTGTTGCCAACAGTGACTCGTGAGCAAGAGGTTCAAAGAGGCGATGCTCTTACGCCAAGGAAGTTCACTACAAACTTTGAGCCACTTTGCATGTTGACTTATCATCGAATCCACCACGCGAATGAAAGCTTCATAGGAATCAAACAAACCGTGTCTACCTGTCAAGAGATAGCCTTCCAACATGCCTTCGCAGATATGTTCGGACAATACGGAATCGATGACAGTTCCATCGAAATTCAAAAATTCGTCATTCGTCAACTTAGAACCGTTCCACTGTCTGTCAGTAACCTCGAAAAGAGGAGCCATTCGATTAGAGAGAGTCTCGTCCGGTGCAAAAAGTCTAAAGTTATTGTTCTTCGAATTCAGTCTGATGACATCCCTCAAATATCCTGCGACGACAGTCATATCTTGAGCTTCGACGTTGCCATGGTTAACTTTTAACCCGTAAGTCCTATAATTCGGCGTACTGAGTTCTTGTAGCAAAAGTCCTCCGTTCGTATGTGGACTTGCGAATAGACGATGCTCCTCGTCTGGCAAAATACTCTCGTAAGTGCGCAAAAGTCTTCCTGTCGCATCGAAGAGTTCCTCCGGTTTATAGCTTTTCATCCAAGCTTCGAGAATATCGAGATTTTTTCCTGTTTCTCTATCGACGACGATAGGAACTTGGTGTGCTCTAAACGTACCCTCAATCTCTTTTTCCTCGACGATTTTAGGACCAGTCCAACCTTTTTTAGATGCGAACACAATCATCGGATACACAGGTCTTTCCATGTTCTCGCGATGTTCTGCACGTCTCTTTATATCTTGAATTTCCTTCACGACCATGTCCATTGCCGAGGCCATTTTCTCATGTGCTTCTATGACGTTGTCGACCTCGACAAAATAAGGATTCCATCCACAACCGCGCAAGAGAGCTTTCAATTCCTCACGAGGTATTCTCGAAAGGACAGTTGGATTAGAAATTTTATATCCGTTCAAGTGGAGGATAGGCAAAACCGTTCCATCGGTACGAGGATTGATGATCTTATTTAAATGCCAACTCGCAGCCAATGGTCCCGTCTCTGCTTCGCCATCTCCGACGATACAACCTACGATTAAATTCTTATTGTCCAAGACAGCACCGAAAGAGTGAGCTAGAGAGTACCCGAGTTCTCCCCCTTCATTGATAGAACCTGGCGTTTCAGGCGCAACATGCGAAGAGATGCCTTTTGGAAAGCTGAATTGCTTAAACAACTTCTTCATTCCTGGTTCATCCAAAGAGACATCGGGATACACATTCGAATACGTTCCCTCCAAATAGCAGTTCGAAACGGCAGCATTGCCTCCGTGACCCGGTCCGACGACCAAAATCATCTCTAAATTGTGCTTTTTAATGGCACGATTGAGATGTGTAATGATGAAGTTCTGACCAGGAACCGTTCCCCAGTGCCCGACAACGTTCACCTTCAAATCGTCGACGTTTAAAGGTCTCTTTAAAAGAGGATTATCTAAAAGATACAACTGCCCCACAGAAAGATAGTTGGCCGCTCTAAAATACCCATCCAATTTATATATTTCCGCATTAGTAAGCACTTTCTTATTTTTCAAAAACATTAAAATCCCTCTATTCTTTTATCTTAAATCTATTATAAATTAAATGAAGGAATTATGCAAACAAAACCGTCCTACATTTCGTGCACGACATCTTTATTTTCCTTTTTAATTTTGAGCTCGACCAACTCATCGAGACTGACGTTCAAAGCCAAAGCAATTTTGTACAATGTAAAAATAGATAAACTATTCTTGCCATCGGATGATTCTATTCTTCGCATAAAATCGTGGGAAATATCTGCTAGTTCAGAGAGTTCCTCCTGTGTATAACCGACATTTTTTCTGTATTTTTTGATATTGTACGATATTTTACTTTTCAATAGAGCCTTTTCTTTTTCTTTCTTTGGGTCTTTCTTATTCATACTTTATCACCGATAATATTGTGCCACAAAACGCCCAACATTTCTGTGACTTAGAAATACACAAAAAAAGATAACGCGATAGCACTACCTTTTTTCCTCGTTTACATATTCGATGATATCTTCTATTTTACAGTCTAACTTATTGCACAACTTCGCTATGATGTCCAAATCAACTCGAGTAAGTTCACCCTTAATCAGTCTTTGTACACTGTTGAAGTCTATTTCCTTTTCAACGATAACAGAATTCTTAGTCAACTTTTTTTCATCGAAAAGCGAATTGAGCTTAAAAAGAAAATACCCATTTTCACATTTCACTTTGTAAACTTTTTCTAAATTTGATTTTCTAGCCATTTATAGAGCCTCCATAGTCAAAATTTTAACATCTAAAGGCAATACAATAATAGTGATTTAAAAGCAAGTATCGTAGTAGCTTCTGAGGATAGAAAAAATCTCTTCAGAGCTTTTAGAAGCGCATATCTTATTTTTTATCTCTGCGCTTCCAGGCATGCCCTTAAGATACCAAATGGCATGACTCCTTATCTCCAAAAGCGCTAAACCCTCTGGCTTATCTTCTAAGAGCAACTCATAGTGCTTTTTAATCATGTCGATTTTTTCTCGATTGGTAGGACGCGTTTTCACTTCACCCGTCTCCATGTATTCGTTTATTTCTTTGATGAGCCAAGGATTTCCGAGGACACCTCTTCCAATCATGACGGCATCGCAGCCGGTTTCATCGATCATTCTTTTGAAATCCTCTGGACTAGTGACATCGCCATTTCCTATGACAGGAATCGCCACTGCATCCTTCACTGCTTTAATAACGCTCCAATCGGCCTTCCCAGAATATCCCTGCGCACGCGTTCTACCGTGTATTGCGATAGCTTTTGCACCTGCCTTCTCACATAGTTTGGCCACTTCGACAGCATTTATACTCTTCTCGTCCCAACCGCTTCTAATTTTGACTGTCACAGGAATATCGACAGCTTCACATACACTTTTGACGATGTCGTAAATTTTCTCCGGATTTTTTAAAAGGGCACTGCCTGCTTGAACGCGGACGGCGACCTTTGGCACCGGACAACCCATGTTAATATCTAGAATGTCCGGCCGCATCGTCTGCACAATTGTCTTAGCAGCCTCGACAAAAGACTTCTCATCGCTTCCAAATATCTGTTGTGCGATGGGTCTTTCTTCGTCGCGCATTTTTAAGAGGTCGAACGTCTTTTGATTTCCGTATACGATAGCTTTATCGCTTACCATCTCGGCATAGATGAGACCAGCTCCCATTTCTTTGATGATTCTTCGATACGCAGAATTAGAAATCCCAGCCATTGGAGCTAGGACGATTCTATTTTTAATTTCGACATCACCTATTTTAAAACTCATACCATTCACCTACCTAAAAAATATTCACCTTATAATTTCCTAAATTCGACCTCATCACCTGTGACGAGACCATATTCTAGGGCTTCGTCCTTATCGATATGTAACTCCAAAGTTGCTCTCAAACTCACTTTTACAAATGCATCGACTTCTCCAGCATCAGTTTTAAATACGATTTTATCTCTCTCATAGAGACCTAAAGTCTCCGATTCACTTTTCGAAACGTGAATATGTCTTTCCGCTCTGATGACGCCGTCTGTCTCGATGGACTTTTCGCCATTTTTAAGTAGTACTTTCGGTGTCGTCTCCAAGTCTCCACTTCTCCTAGTCGGAGCATCCAATTCCAAAAATGCCAAATCGCTTCCCAAAAGCTCGATTTGGTTCTGTTCCCTAAAAGGTCCTAGTACCCGGGCGTGCTCGATGGTCTTATCCCCAAACGAGATATCGACGGTATCGGTCGAGGCATACTCGCCAGGTTGCATCAAATCGTTTCTCTTTTCTATCTTTTTTCCATCGAACAGAAAATCGTATGTATCTTCTGTCAAATGCACATGCCGATTGCTTACTCCAACTCTTACTTTCACGGAGCACCTCTCCTTTAACCAACTACATTATATCAAATCAGACTATCATTTGTAAATCGACAATCTTTTACACTTTTTGTCGACGTTTCATTTACAAAAAAACTCTCTAAAAAGAAAGTTTTCATTGGATTAACCGATTTCGATATACCCTAGGGGATATGTACCATTTTTAATCGTATCGTAGTTCGGTTCTACTCCGTCTACACCTATAAATTTTAAATTGTCATTTCCATATAAGTGAGAAATCGCATCGAAATCGTATTTTCAAAATTCGAGACAATCTCTCCACCTATTGCCTTATCCGGATAGACTCCGACAAGTCTTTGGACTTCGTTTCAAATACTTTCGTTGACTTTGTCTTGAATTTTCGTATCGAGAAGTCCGTCGATGACATAATAATATAGATTATCGCTCTCGACCTTAAATACCCTCTCTAGATTGTCATTGTGATACGGCGTATAGATATCCACGATGTATTTACTCCTATCGTTATCTGACACTTTAATTCCTTCGGTATCCTTATCTTTGTACTCACTGTCAGAAGAGTGACGAAATAAAATAGTTACTTCGCAAGCAATCACACATACCAACAAAAGAGATACCAAAATGAGCAACTTATTTTTTAAACTTTTACTCATCTTACCTACTTCCTACTCTAATGAAAGTATAACACACACTTCGAATAAAGACAATTATCACGAAAAAATTTCATTAACCACATAACTTTTTTACATACAGTAACAAAAAAAGAGTCTTATAAAAACCCTTTCACGTCGCGAATTGCTTTTTCTTGCATATCTTTATATTCGTTTGCAAGCTTCAAAATGTCTTTCGAAATTTCGCCCTTATACTTTTTAATTTTCTTTGTAATATCGATAATACCCATGTTGTATCCTTGTATTAAAGTATCCGCTATCTTCGAATCGCTGTTGTCTTTCATAAATTCGGCAGTCGTTCCCATTTTGGCCATGATGACCGAAATGAGGTTCCCCTTCTTCACTGATTCGCCATCTGAATAGGCTGCACACTTCTTATAAAAGTCTTTATACGACTCCAAAGCTTTCAATACATTGCTCTTAATCTTATTATCTGTTGATTCTAGATTTTTAGCTAAAGTCTCCAAAGCCTCGATTCCCATATCGATACTTTCCTGCATATATTGGATTAATTCTTTATCTCCGTTCATTTCAATCACCTAATACTATTTTTCGACAAAAAGCAAAAAATATACAGAAAAAAACTCTATAATTAGAGCTTTTCACTAATTTGGAATGAATAGTTGAAATTTTCGTAGTTGCCATTGTTGTTATATAATGCGACTACTCCTCTATAGTTTGTATAAGCATCTATAGTAATTTCGTTTAACTCGATTTCATATGTATTTCCATCGTACGAAATGTTGCTTAAATTCACAGTTTCATCGTTAAATTCTATCTTTAAACCATCAAATTCGATGTTTTCAGCACCTTCGATAACGAGAACAACTTTGACAATCTTATCGATTCTATTTGGATTTCTTACAACCAATTCACCTTTATCCAAAAGATTACTGAATGTCATGATGTCATTTATGTTATCGGACGTTCTCGAAAATGTAGTCTGAAAATCGTAGTCGCTTGAACTATAAGCTTCCGCAATTTGAGCAGAGCCCGCTAAGTTGTTCGTCGAAAAGACGAAATAACTCATTATTAAGAATAAGACGACCATTGAAATTTCCAAAACTGTTCTGAATATAAGCGTATTAATCCCCTTTTTATTCACTATATTCAACCTTAACCACCCCTGATTGCGAGATATTGTATCACATCTTATTCAAAAGTCAACAAAAAGTTGCTATCGCGGGCGAAAAAAACCAAAAAATGTAAAAAAGAGATGGAAAACAATAGTACAAATCGAGAGTTTTTCTGTTATAATATGAAAAGGAAGTGATGTCATGAAAGCACAAAATCTAAATTTATCTTTTGGAAATGAGACCATTTACGAAGATGCATCTTTTGAAATTCCTAGAAATACCAAAGTTGGTATAGTAGGCGTGAATGGAGCTGGCAAAACGACACTTTTTAAAGTTTTACTAGGCGAAATCGAGCTCGACGCAGGAAACGTCTCTCTCGAGAGTGCGAGGATAGGCTATCTGCCTCAAGAGATAGAATTTCAGGATAAAGAAATGACCGTATGGGAATATATATACAACGGAAGACCCATAAAAGCTCTCCAAACAGAACTATTAAAGATTTATGATACGCTTGCAAGTGCCGAACCGAAAGAAGAAAAAAGTCTTTTAAAAAAAGCCGCCAAAATACAAGATACTCTCGATATTCTCGACGAATACAATGCGGATGAAGCACTTTTAAATTTAATAGAGTCTATGAAAATACCCGACGAGTTGCTCGATAGGAAAGTCAAAGAGCTCTCTGGGGGACAAAAATCGAAAATTGCCTTCGCTAGACTTTTGTTCTCGAACTCGGATATTCTTCTTCTCGACGAACCGACGAACCACCTAGATGTCACGACGAAAGACTTTGTTACAGACTTTATCAAAAATTATGCGGGAACAGTACTCATCATAAGTCATGACGTCGACTTTTTAAATTCTCTTGTAGATAAAATCGTATTTATCGACAAGGTAACACACAAAATCAAAGTATACGACGGCAACTACGGTACATTTAAGAAAACCTATGCTAAAGAGATGGCTGAAAAAGAAACTCGAATAGTAAACCAAGAAAGAGAGATAGAAAAGCTCCAAGAAATTGTCAAAAGGGCCGAACAAGCTTCGAGAACCAACCACAATCTCAAACGATTGGGAGAATCCAGAAAAATCCAACTCGAGAAGAAACTCAAAGAACTTGAAAAAAGAGACCGCGAATACAAACGTGTGAACATAAAGATTGAACCTCTTCGAGAGATTGGAAAAGTGCCATTAGAAGTGACGAATTTGACATTCGGCTATCCTGGTAAGGAAAACCTTTACCAAAACTTATCTTTTACACTTACTAAAAATGAAAAGTTTTTAATAGTGGGAGAAAACGGAATTGGAAAATCGACTCTTCTGAAATTACTAGTTTCTAAACTGGAACCAAAAACGGGAACAATAGAGTTTAATTCAAAAGCAGACATCGCTTACTATGCACAAGAACTTGAAATATTAGACGAGACGAAGACTATTATTCAAAATGTCACGAATCCAAACTACACAGAACAAGGTCTGAGGTCTTTATTGGGAAACTTCCTTTTTAGAGGGGACGACGTCTACAAAAAAGTCTCTGTCTTATCTCCAGGAGAAAAAGCCCGCGTGGCTCTGTGTAAAATTCTCTTGAAGCAGGCAAATTTCATCATTTTGGATGAACCGACAAATCATTTTGACCCAGAGACGCAGAGCATCATAGGAGAAAACTTCAAGAATTACGAGGGAACACTTATTTTAGTGAGCCATAACCCTTCTTTTGTAGAAGAAATAGGCATTACGAGAATGCTTGTCTTACCGGAAGGGAAGATTTTAAATTATTCGAGAGAACTTTTAAACTATTATTACTATTTAAATTCAGAATTAATGTAAAAAAATCGGGTATGTTTTATCCGATTTTTTCCTTTTGATAAGCCTTTCTAGGACTTCCATCGGCAACGGTTATGATGCCGCATTCCTGAAAACCGTTCTTTTCTACGAGATGTTGCATAATTTTGTTATCTTCGTGTGTGTCTATACGAATATTCGGAATTTTACTTTCACAAAAAGCCAAACAAACCTCAAAAATTCCACGTACTCTACCTGAGCTAGCTACACGATGGATGGTTCCATAAATCTCCTCGTTCAACCACTTGCCATCGATAAATCTATAAGTCTCATCCTCGCCAATTATAAAAGCAAATACACCACATATCTCATCATCTTTCCACATGGAATAGTGATGACCATTTTCGATATCGGCTATAATTGTCTCTTTTGGAGGATTGACGTCTTTCCACTGATTAGGATTACCATTTTCTCGCATAATCCCTCTGGCATATTCATAAATACGCATAATTTCGTTTAAATTGCCGATTTTCGATTTTTCAATAACCATGATTGTACCAGATTTCTATACTTTTTTTCTTTTCTTTCTCTTCTGTTTCCTGATAAACTTCTTAATCACACCTGCAACAATCAGGAATGCGATAAAAATGCCTAGACCTATGCAAAGAGGCACTCCATAATACTTTGCCACCTTTAACACATCCGCATCGATATCAGTTTCTAAGGAAACTTTCTCCTTCGCTAAAAATTCTCCGTCATAATAATAAGAGACTTCACCGAGAGTGTTCCCTTTGATATCCTTAAAACTCAAGTTCTCTTTTCCCTCATAAACCGCCTCGAACTTGTCTTTTTCATAGTCGACGGGAAGATATTTAAACACGTCTTTTGTAGCCCGTATTTCGTAGGAGTCGACTTTAGAGAGCTCGACAGGCAAAGTCAATACGACATCGCCTTGTTTTACTACTTTTAAGTTGTCAAAATTTTTATCCATAAAATCTGTCAAGGCGAGGGCATCGCGTAGATTGTAAAAGTTCCCATACACATAGGGAGCTCCCAAAGTGATGAGAAGCAAATCGTGGTCATTCGATTTTATCAAAGCTGCGATGCAGACACCTGCTTTAGCAGTAAAACCTGTCTTACTACCGAGTATTCTCGACGTATCCAACCCCATGAGACGGTTATAAGTGATCAAGGTAGAATTGACCACTTTGCCATTTTCCAAAGTTTTTTGTTTCGTACAAAAGATTTTTTTAAAAGTGTTATTTTCTAATGCATGTTTTAGGATTTTTAAGACGTCTTGTATATTGCTATAATGATTCTCCACATCGTACCCCGTGACATTCACAAAATTCGTGTCTTCGACGCCGATTTTCTTAGCCAAATCGTTCATATCTTGGACGAATGCTTTCACCGAACCAGAAGTATGAACCGCAATAGCCTGTGTAGCATCAGCTCCACTCGGAAGAATCGACGCATAGAGCAAATCTTCCAAAGTATAGACTTCCTCTTTTTTTAGTCCTGCAATAGAAGCATCCCATGGAATGCCCGCGAGCATCTCCTCAGTAATGGTGATTTTTTCTTTTAAATTGGAATTTTTTTCTATCGCAGTGATGGTCGTCATTATCTTTGTTAAAGACGCGATATTGGACCTCTCGTCGCTCTTTTTCTCCAAAAGAACCTTATCCTCTGTCAAATCATAAATCAAAACTTTATCCGAGTAAGTCTCAGGAAGAGAAACACCCCAAACCATACTTGGAACCATCATGATTAAAAGGAAAACCAAAAGCAATTTTTTCATTACTTCTCACCTACTATAGAGATTATATCACATATATCGACTCTAGTATATTTCGATTCTTCAATTTTAGTAGAAAAGTACTTTTCTAAATTGTTCAATCGTATTAATTCCTCTTTTTGAGATTTATTTAATCTTTTAATGTGGAACTCTAACTTCGAAGCTAAAACTCTATTTTCAGTTTTCCACGCACATTCTAATGTCTTCGCTTCATGCCTTCTCGTATACTTGGCACACTTTTCACACCTAGAAAAATGCTCGTCCATTCGCCTTTTTAAATCTGTCGTCAACCCGGTATAAATCGAGTCATCGAGACAGCGCAGCATATAAACATAATACATCGACTTAGTCATTTTTTTCTAGAAAACCCTTTCTCTCTTCGGTGATATGTAAACATTCTATGTCGACAGCTTTATTCTCATATTTACTTCGAAGATACTCCATAAAGTGATTGGTTTCTGCATCTTTAGATTTTGTGCTGTATTCGTTCTTGCCGACAGCCTCTTCCATCGCATTTCTGAGATATTTCCATTTCTTATAGTACGCTGTCTTGCTTTTGACCATAAAACCAGTAGAATCCTCCAAGACGAATCCTTCCACGTATTCGCCTTCCAACGTATAGTCATCCGAGCTCACTTGGGAATAGATTCTCTCGAAGTCAGCTTCGTTTGATATATCATAGACATTTCTTTTCACTTCCATGCCTATCTCGCTTGCCAACGCGCAGAGATTTTCATAGGAAAACTTTTCGAACTGCAAAGTATTATAGATGACATCCAAAAGGACGACTTTTTCCTGCGCATACTCGATGATATGTGGGTCATTTAGAGGGTCGATGACTTCAAATACCAAACTGACATTTTCTCTAAGACTTTTATTTTTAATTTTTTCAATTTGCGATGCATCAAAAGTGCTATAAAAGATATTTTTAAAATTGTCCACATAGCGACCCACATTTGTAGATTTTGAAGCAAAGAACAGCTCATCTTCGAAGACAGAAACTATTCCCAAAAATCCGTTGTATTTCAAGAAGCCTCGGACAGGATAGACGAGATTTGCTTTCAATTCCTCAAAAGCAGTCTCCTTACGTTCTCCGATTTGAAAGAACTTATCGTAACTTCTCGCGACGATTCTATATCTCTCTACGTCTAAAAATAAACCTCTCGCTCGCGTCGTAATTTCATTCCATCTGCGGTGATAGAAAGCGTCTCTCGTAAAATTGAAAGAAGTTACCCCATTGCCCAAATCCTTTTCATAGACGAACTGTGTACTCCGCATAGATTCGATTAAATTATACACACCGATTTCTTCTTTTAAATTGCTGTTGAATACATCATTCTTATATGTTTTATGTTCAACTGTCCCGTCGTCACACAAATCTAAAACTCTCAAATATCCCCCATTCTCCACATCTCCATCGAGATTAAAGGAGAAACTGTAGGCATCGACATCGACTTGACTATAATTTCTGTGTCCATGCACTTGATAGACCTTTTTCTCCTCGTTAGCCATGTACTCCTCATAAATTTTATCGATGTCGACCTCATAGCTGTCTATTCCATAGATGAAAGAATTGCTACTGACATAATCCAAAGGCATCTTAGGAAAATAAGGAATACCACCGTGAGAAATGAGGTATATCTTCTCACGAAAAGTCATATATGAAATCTGTGCCAGCTTCTTGATGAACCCTCGAATTTGACTTTTATCGACACCTTTTTCCTCAAACTCTTCTATCGTTTTTTTGATGTCGTAGTCCATTTTAAACTCATCTTTACAAGCATATTTATAAAGTTTGTCTTCATGATTCCCCGCTAAGAACAGGACATTATTGTTCTCCATTAGCCCTTTCAAAAATTGAAAAAGAACATAATTTTCTACACCCCTATCGAAGTAATCCCCTAAAAATATATATAAATCTTCCTGAGTAAATGGATTTTCTTCAAAATACTTTTGCAAAACAGTGAAGCACCCATGCAAATCGCCAAATAGATGGACATTTTTATATTCGTCGAACACTCGAGGTCCTTGGGTCAAAATGCTCTCATACTCCTCCGGTCTTACGACTTTAAATGCCGATGGAACACTTTCCTTATCTATTTTTCTGCAAATCCTATCGATGGACTCTCTCGGAACAATTTTGTATTCCTCTCTCTTATCGTTCCTCTTATAAAGTTCTTCCTTAGAGATATCTGTAAAATCGACGACAAAAACACGATACCGATATTTCTCTGCCAACTTTTTATATTCTTGCATGTCTTCTTTGGAGGCATGGACGGCATCGACAATCGTAAACTCGCCTTTTCTCATTCTCTCCTCGAGAAGGTAAAACAGAAGTTTCCACACTTTTTTATTGTCGTACTGAGGTATCATAGTCGAATAAGTCGTGGTCAATTCTGGCGAATGAAAGAGCAGTCTCAAATTATCGGAGGACAAGGTAAATCTCTCCAAATTCCGTTGTTCGATAAATGTACTCTTTCCAGAGCTCATCGCACCTCTCAATATAACTAATTTTCTCATAAAATCACCTCTTTACTCCCCCATTTTACCACAAAAGAAAAAGCAATAAAACCATTCCAAGATTTAAAGCTATTTTTCTCTTTTTAATTCATGATTTTGGAATCGATAGAACTTATTGCAAATCTTTGCAATCTCTTCATTATGTGTCACCAAAAGCAATGTTTTATCTTTAAAATGCTCGATGATAAAGTCGACGACTATCTTTTCTGTGTGGACATCTAAGTTAGAAGTTGGCTCATCTAAAATATAAATACTCTTGTCCATCAGAAAGCTTCTAAGCAGATTGATTCTTCTCTTTTTCCTCGTCGACAACTTTAATCCTTTCTCACCTACTAAAGTGGAAAGTCCCTTGTTAAAAGAGAAAATCTCTTCTAATTCCAACTCTTTTAGATACATTTCTAATTGCTCATCGCTTACTTTCTTGTCTAAGCACAGATTTTCTCTTATCGAAGTATTAAAGAGTTCTATTTCTTGACTGACCACACCGACATCGATCTTCGCATCTCGAAGCCGTACACCATCGATGAAAACCTCTCCCTTATATTTTTCGATATTTCCTAAAATTAGATTGATAGTAGAAGTTTTTCCTTGTCCTGACTGGCCGACTATCGATATTTTGTCGCCTTTCTCTATCACAAAATCTTCGATTTTGATGACCAAGCTTGAAGAAGGATAGTCTATTCTGATTCCCTCGAGAGCTATTTTATTAAAATCTTCGATTTCTCTCCTAAAATCCAACGTTTTGAACATTTTTTCCACTTTATTTTTAGACACTTTCAACTCATACCAACTGATGATAGTGCTCGAAAGTTCGGCAAAGACGAAGTCCATCTCGACTTGCAGAGAAATATAAAAGGTGATGATGCCGATGGTATCGATTCCATGAGACAAGTCCACTATGGCTTTCAATAATCCCAAAAAGAAGGGAATCAATAAGAGAATATTCCTCACACACTCTTCTAGACAATACGATTTGACGTACTTTTTATTCGCGTCGTAACACTTTTTAGATTCTCTCTTTATCTTATTTAAGAAGTATTTATCGTTATTTAACAGCTTAACAGTTCTAATATTGCTGATAAAGTCATTATAAACAGAAGAATACTCATATTCTTGCTCATACAAATTCTCGACCTGTCGGTTTGCTTTTTGGATGATTTTAATATTCAAATAGACACATACGACGCTGACGACGACCGAAATTCCAAAAAGGAGTACCGATTGACCGTATAATGTATAGAACAAAAAAACAAAAGATACGAAAATGCTCGTATATTCCGCCTGCAAAACTTTTACGACGAGACTGCTTATCTTTTCGATTAAACACTCGAAATACCCAGTTTGATATTTGGAAATAGTTTCGGTAGGCAGTTTACAAAGTTTCTTGTAAAATTCTTGATATACGACATTGGAATAATTGTAAAAGAAATTCGCTCCTAATCTACTCAAGAAATAGTCTCCTGCAATGTGCAATCCTCTTGCCAAAATGAAAACCGCTATGACAAGTAAAGCCTTTTCTAACGTAAATGGTAATGTCAAAAAGAACGTAAAAGAAAAAGGTACCAAATAGTAAATAAAATCCAAAAATGCTTCGAGTACAAAATAGAAAAACACAAATTTTTTATCCAAACATTTAAAAATAAAGTCAATATCCTTCTCCATAATACCACCTGTATTCTTTATATATCTAATTTTATCACACAAAGTTAGAAATAAAAAGAATTACTCTATCATATAAGATCGAATAATCCTTATAAAGAAATAAAGTCTACTTTTCTTGCGAACACCATTTTTTACAATTCTCTATTCTTAGTCCGTTGTCGCCTTGTTCTTTATCATAGGCAAAAGCCTTTAAAATCTCACAAGGGAACTCATCGCACTTTCCACAACATGAGATTTTCTTACTTTCACAACAAGATTTTACTTGACAAAAATCGCCCCAAAAAGGCTTTTCGATATTTAAACACCCCTTGCAAGACCCTTCTTTTAAAAAGTTACACTCGCTACAACAAATCCCACATCTCGACTGTATTTCTTTTTTCGTTTCTAAATCGACCATACTACACCTCTTCTAAAAATATGATACCACAGCTTTTATAAATTATCTATATTTCTTGAATAAACTCATTGAAAAAGACTCTCTTAAAGAGAAGATGATTTCATTGTCTACAAAAAAAGAAGAAGTTAAACTTTCTAACCTCTTCTCGGAATTTATTTATTTACGATTTCTGCTTTGCAAAGTGATACAAAGGTTGGATTGCTATTATTGTTTCCTACGAGACCATACCGAACTCGCTTCTCAAAACGGTTCCTTGTGCGACGGTCTGTCCGCCGGCATTGATATCTACATTTGGAGTTCCTGCTGGTAAATAAGCTCGAAGAGCTGCTTCACAATTCGCATCACATCCAGTAATTATTTTATGTACTACTCGTTATTTCGATAGAAGCGATTCGATATATCGAAACAGCTTCTTCAGGTACGCCTTGCGCATTGATTAACTGAAACAGACCGGAATTCGGATTGCCATTTGGCGCAGGGAGCAAAGAACCAGGTCTTCCACTCACATTATTACCGCTTTCCATTGCAATAATGAGGTTATCACTCGGATAAAGTGCAATTATTTGCTGAATGATGTTTCTCATTTGATCAACGCAGAAACAAGCTACTGAATAAGATGAAAATTCCAAAAGCCTAACTTATCGCAATTAAAAAAATGACAAATAAAAAAAAGTGAAGCATTCCAACTTCACATTTTCATTTCCAAAAAAAACTTTATTTCTCCCGACAATGACATTCTGGATTCGTGCAATCACAGTTTGGATTATATCCGCTAGCGCATTCGTCCGTACAAGTACATTTCCATCTTTTCAAAGTAGGAAATAACTTTGTGCAATACGCTTTCATCTCTTCGTTGGTCATGCCCGCCTGTGAGCCATATTCTGAACACATATCTATATACTGTTCCATAGAAACTTTATCTTTAAATTCTCCATTTTCAAAACAATATTTACAATAATCCAAATTGGCACTTCCGTCTTGATTCGTACCAAATTGCTCCTCAGATTCAAATGGCATACCACAGCTTTGACATATTTTACTTTCCATTTTCAAATCCTCCTTCCATAAAAAAGTTATACCCATCCAGTATATCATAAAATCGCTAAATTTGATTCTTTTGGCGAAATCATTAACTATCCGTTATTCATAACGGAAATAATACCTATTTGACTTTTTTAATAGGATGTCGAACGACCGTCTTCAAATTCTTCGCATCGCATCTTCTCGGGTCGCTAAGATAAATCTCATGATGTAATCTATTTTCGTCGATATCCAATTCATATCCTAAATCAGTCATATGCTGGTGCATCGCTTCCACTGTCTTAGGCTCATCATCATAAGTCCCTATATGCATACACTGAACACAGAGACCCTCTTCATATTCCAGAAATTCCACTTTTGAAAAATCTTGTTTCTTTTTTCGCGTCGCCTCTTCTATAGCCCAATCGAATTCCTCCCTTGTCACAAAATCTGGCAATCGAATGACAGAAATAAAGTTAAATCCCTCTTTATCGTTATAGTCGAGAGTATCTTTAAATCCTTCTTGCCACCAAAATCCCTCGAGAGGAGGAACGACATATTCAAAAAAACCGTCAATTTTATGAGAAGTTTTGTAACTCATCTTAATCGTATAGGCAATTCCATATAACAAGCCTATCGTCTTTTTATATTCACTGTCCTCCTCGTTTGGATTGCCCTTACCTCGAACAGCAATATAATTCATCTTAGGAATTTCTACGATGCTCGGAGCGTTCTTAGGCATATAAAACTCTTTATATTCTTTTTTAAAATCAAAAGCCATAATCAATCACATCCAATCATTTTTATAGTCATTGAATTGAGAAATCGATTTCTATATCTCCGACGTATTCATTGCGTTTTTTAAAATCGATTTTCAGCAAAAAACTCTTAGGGAGATAACGGACGATATCCATCTTTACTTCAAAATTCAAATCGTATACGCCATCGACACCAACCACGATATCTCCTTCATCGACGTGCTCCAAAAAGTTTATATGTTCATTGAGTCGAAACGCAAGCATCTCCTCAAGCGCAGTAAAAGCAATAAACTCTAAAGAAATATCGTTTTCTCCACTCGTTCCTTTGACATGAAAGAAAAGTCGGCCATTATCATGTGAAATCTCAACAGATTGATTTTCTAACGCCATCATTTTTCCAACCTTAAAATCGACAGTACTCTTAATCATTTTTTACCACTTTCTATTTACTGATAAATGCTGTGACTTCGATTTCTATTTTTGAACCTTTTCTGACAAAACCGCCGACTTCCACCATCGTAGAGACAGGCATTGAATTCTTAAAATACTTAGCTCTTATAGGAGAAACAATCTCGAAATCAGAAATGTCCTTTAAATATATAACCGCCTTTACAACATCGTCCAAAGTAGCACCGGCTTCCTTTAAAATATCACTTATCTCCTGAAAGACCAACTCGGTTTGTTCTTTAATATCCTCAGTGGCCACCTCATTTACATCTCCAGCCGGAGCTTGAACTCCAGATACAAATATTAAATAATTGTCTCCCAAGTCGATTTTTTTAGCTGGCGTATAAACTCCCTTCATAACATAACCTTCTGGCTTAATATTTTCTATTTTCATATTGTAATCCTCTTTCTAAAAAAATTATAGCATAAAATATTTATATTTAAAACTTATCTTTTATTTTTTACAATCATAAAGAGATAAAAGAAAGCGATTTAATTTCTTGGCATCTTTATATTGTAACCGTCTTACATCTTTTAATAACTTCATAATATGAGTTTTACCGACAGAAAAAGGTTTCTTTTTCTCCTCATCAGATAACTGTCTATCTAGACGCTGAAATAAAGATTTTAACGCACTCGTACCGACGACGACTAAAGGTTTATCCAAAAAGAAAACAGAATCATTTGTCATAAACAATTGCGTACCTTCAACAATATAAACGCTTTCAGGTATCGATTGACAGTAAGTATAGACATATTCGAGAAACGTATTAGAAATTTTTTATAATAGCTAAAATGCTTTAATTTCAATTCCATGTATTTACCACTTTTTTATGATAGTCTTAATTCGGGGGTATAATTCGAAAAAATCTGTGGTGATGTCTTTTATTAATGTATCATTAAATTTTAAAGAGTAGTAACTTCCTAAACAATCTAAGTTTAAGACGACAGCATTATATTCTTTCGATAACTTATTACTGAGACAGGTCTTGCCACTTCCGGATAATCCAGTTATAAATAAAGTATTATTCCCATTTTTGGATTTATCAAAATTATTGACGAAATTTCTTTTAGAAATAAAATAACTTATTCGGAATTTTTTCTTTTTACCATTGCGATTATCACAGTTTTTCATCCGTTCTATCACCAATACATTATTTAAATTTTTAGTCTTCTTTAGAACTTAACCCAAAATAGCAGCTCCTACGACGAGAGTGACACATATAGCCGACGAGCCATATTTAATAATATTTTCGAGCCATTTTTTGCTTCTGGCATCGATTTCAGAGATTTTATTCGCGACCTCAATCATCTGTTCATTATATCGTTCTCTCTCTTCTGCAGTTATCTCGCCAGTATCGAGTTCATTCTTAATTGTCTATAACACCATTTTATATGCTTCAATCGCCTCTTTTTCGGTATTTTTGCTGTTTTCCAAAGCGAGATTACACATGTTTATTAAATTGCCAACCATCGATTTTGCCATTGATGCGTAGTTAGGAAATTATTCAATCGCTTTAACCGCCAATTCCTTATCTATCTTAGGCATCAACGACACAAAATGTACGATTTTTTCTTTACTAATCGCTCTAAAATCAGTGATTCCCAGTTCCTTTTTTACTTCTTCCTCAGTCAGTAAGTTCTTTTTCATAATTCCATTCCTCTTTTTTATTAAATATCTTTTTTTGCCAATTTATTTTACTATCATTTTTATATAGCCGACTCGCTTTTCATAGTCCAAACTTTCATAAAACTTTTGAGCTATAAGATATCCCTTTCAGCATCAACGCTATAAAAGCACAATCCAACTCCTTAGCATAAGCATAAATATAATCCAACATAGCCTTTCCGATTTTCTTTCTTCTATAATCCTTGTGTACACCTAAGTTCCAAACAGTTAAAAACGGACGCAGTTCTTCGACAATGTCATGATTGACGACCACAGAAGCCATACCGACGATTTTTCCCTCGATTTTAACTACAATATTGAGGTAATCTGGATTAGAATAAATTTTATCATATTCTCGAAATAGTCTTTCATAGTTGGTCTTCAAATTGTGATTGTCGTCATAGATACCAATTGCTTCTTTCAAATCAGATTTTTGTAGTTTTTCAATGATTAAATTTTCCATAAATTAATCCTTCTCTTCGTCAATCACACAGGGCCTGTCCTTATTCATCGAACAGACATTGACAAAATATTTAAAAATTTTATCCATATCCTTGTCGAATTTATATAATGTTTCAGGATGAAATTGTACTGCCAAATAAAATTGTTTTGATTTGTCTTCGATGACTTCGATAATGCCATCTAAAGAATGCGCAGCAGGGGTTAAAGGACCGCAATCCGAAGTGCAACACTTGTGACGAGAATTGACATGCAGCTTTTCCCGTTGAATCATGTTATAAAAATTAGAGGAAGGTTCGATAACAATCTCATGGACATAGTTTTCTTCGCTATTATGATTCACGAGATGTTCAGGTTTCAATACGGTACCGCCCACAGCACGCACCATATTATTCATTCCTGCACATATTCCGAGAATTGGAATATCATTTTCATAGCAATACTTTGCAACAAAACATTCATACTCATCCGAAAAGCCACCGCCTTGCAGTATTATCCCATCACATAAGTTCAACTGATAGACCAATTCCTCTTTTTCTGTTTCGGTTAGCTCGTCTTTTATGGCACTCCCAACCTTTACTCTTTCTTCGCGAGTAGGTAAAATTCCAATCGCGATGGCTCCATTATCGAATATCGCCTGTTTTAACTCATTTTTAATATAGACATTAGGTCTTTTTGACTCTTTTAAATAATGTTTAGCAATGATGCCAATTAAAACTTTTCCCATAGTTGTATATCTCCTCTCTATTATTAATGAAATATCTAAAAACTAAAATTGACGTATTTATTTGAAAAACATGCCGAAATAGCGGAAGAAAAACTAACTATGAATGAGTTTCATCTATCGTTTTTCTAACGAATCGTGGTCTCTTTGACGGTTTTGCTACTGCGTCAGCCAAAAGATTACAAACTTCTAAGCCCGCAGAGCTGATAGGATTGAATTCTATAATATCGATTACCTCCTTACCGTCAACTAAGACTTGTCCGACATCTAAAACATAACTACCAGGGAAATCAGGCAAAGAAGCCACTTTTTCGATTTGTTCTTCGACGAATAATACAACTTCATGAGGTACATCTGTCGGATAATCGACATACGACCTTGAAATGCTTAATAAAGTATTATTGAACACAAATACTCGATACTCTTTACAACTCATATCATTTACTTCATCTCTAATCGGTTCGAAAACTTCTGAAAGAAAAACATCATCTTCCAAAGATACATCCCATAAAGTGGGTTTTGTTGCAAAATGCTTTTTCTTTATATCGATAAAACCAAAAAAATTTAAAATACAACTCGCATGCGATTTTTTGGCAGTTTTAAAAAATATACTCTTAAACATCGAACCATATATCTGAGAATTCTGTTGGAACTCTCCATAAGTCGTCGAAACAACTCTTCTATGTACAGGTTGTATACTTTGTGGCCAATACATTATCTTTTTTAAATCTTCTTTTGTCTGAATAGCTAATGCACCATTCTGTTCTAAAAAGCTTAAAAGTTCTTCTTCATAAGGAATAAAACTACGAGGAAATACAATCTTATTTTTAACATCGATTTCCGCACCATCCTTATAAAATTTTTTGGTACTTCTATCAAATAGAACTAACATATCATTTTCTTTAACAGAATCCATCAATTCTTTTTCTTTTGTTTTTATCCAAATAGTATTCTTACTGTCATTTTCACCTATACTATAATCGGTAGAAGATAGATTAGGAACGGAAAAACAAAAACAATCAATTATCATAAATATTCCTCCCAAAATTTACATAATTCTACAAAAATTATAGCATAGTTTTGAATACTTTTAAATTATTCAGAAAATTTCACAAAACCTGTCTTTTGCTAAATTTCTAATTCTTTTCGTTTTTTGCCAGGCGAGACCTACTTTTGTCAAACATTTGCCAGGGAGCAAATTGCCTTCCTTCTGTATGACCCGAAATGACAAAATTTGTAAATCCCGAGTTTGCTAAAATTTCTTCGTTTTTTTCTAGTTGCTTAAGCAGATTTTGAATCACATTCAGCCAAATAAAATTTGGTATGGATTGATAAACTTTAGGGATATAGGAAGAGAATTCGTCTGGATTTAACCCTATAGATTTTAAAAACTTCATTCTTTCCATCCTAGTGATTTGGTAATCTTCATCGCTTATTTGGTACGTTTGATATTGTTTAAAATTGTCAATACTGATTTTTCTTAAATCATACCACGGGACAAAATATCGTTCATGAGTGCATATCCCCTTTGAAACTTCTCTTCCATCAAACCCTTTTGATACGGTCTCTATGACTACATCTCGCCCTAGATTTACTCCGACAGATATTCCAGCCCATCTCTCATATCTCTCTGTTGGCTCGCTCTTTATATTGAATAAAACCAATACTCCCAAAGGGTCTTTTTCTTTTACTCTAATTAAAGCATCATAAAAGTCTTCCCTTTTTCCCGAATTTTCTATTCCTAAAATCGGAGTTCTTCCTTTTAAAGTATCCACCCTATTTTGATTGAAAAATTTTAAAATTTCCTTATTATGGAGATAATCGTCTTTGCTTTCTATGATGATTAAATCTTCGACAGAACTGAGCTTTGGAAAAAAATACATCAAATTCAGCATATCGCTTGTTCGATAATATTCCATCATCTTTTGTTTATCGTTTACATCTTTCAAACGTAACATAGAACACCAGCTCCTTGGTGTGGTTTGCCTTCACTTTGTCCATAATATTTTTGTTTAATAAAAATATTTTACCATATATTTAAATCTAATAAAACTAGAACCACTTATGTTCAATATAAAATCCAGATTTCACAATCATTTGCTATCCTATTGACACGCACGAATAAAAGAACCAAACAATAAAATACAGCACAATTTTTCAATTTTTGAACGAATGTTTATAAAAAAGCTTAGAAACGTGATATAATAACAACCAATAGGAGGATTACATGGAAATTTTAGATAGAGAGACTCAAATGACAGCAGTAGCAGGAGTACTAGAAGAAATGCAAAAAGCGGAAGAATACGTGAAAAGCTGGAATGTCGGTTGGTACGAACAGCTATCAGATGCATATTGTTTACCACTGCATACGGAAGTCGGAGAAGCGGATATAAGGGAGCTGGAAGATAAATACAAACCAAGATACAAACTAGCAAATGCGTTCTATTTTGGAGATAGCATAGGTATACCACTCGCCAAAGAAACTCTAGTTGGGTTCGATACATTAACAGAAAAAAGTAGAAGCTTTACTTGTGAATTCGGAAGAATAGAATGGTTCGGAATGGATACACGCAATGCGACACGACATTTCTCTTTTTGCAACAATGGCAGTATTGAATCTTCTAAATCTGCTAAAATAGGAAAAATACAAACTTCACAACATCCGAAAAGAGTTTCTTACGAAACATCATTTAACGTTTTATCGAGTGATTTCGACATAACGATTACGCTTGACCAGTTAATAGATAGCCTAAGAAACAGACACAGCCGCGACTCCATATCTCTTTCATTAAAAGATGGCGTTATAACAGAAAGATTTAACGATATAGAAATAGTAAGAAATTTTAATACAGGTATGAGCTCAGTGGAGATTGTAAAAGCACATGATAAACAAAATAATGCATCCGTAGTGCTCAAAGCTTCGTTAAATCCAGATGATAGTTTAAAAAGAATCTCAGTAGAAATTATCACACATAAAAAAAATGGAAAAGTCAATGGAACTTATAGGTTTGATGCCAGTAGAGAAAAAGGACTTCGCGCTTATTTCTATTCTAGAAAGGGCTTGCAAATCGATTTAACGAGTGATCCGGCATTATTAAGCGCTGCAAACGCATCATTATTGCCCGCTCCAGATCATCAAAACAGAGACGAAATGATTATATCCAACTTTGCAAATTCTACACGAACCACAATGGCTAAGAGTTTATCTGAAAGAGTTGTGAGCTTCGATGAATCCGATTTTAACATGGAAGCTGTCCTGCAAGCAGAAACGACGATAATGGAAACGATAAAAGAAATCAAAGGAGAGTTACCTTTGCCTGGACTAGTTGAAAGAATTGACAATTATCTAAGTTTAATGAACAAAGGAAAACGTCTACAATTTGAATTACCAAATCATTGATAAAAAAATGATGAGAGAACTTTATCTCAAATCATTTTTTTTATTCAAATTTCCGAAATTATTATATAACCTATAAAATAATCATTCAAATATGCTAAATTTAAAGGAAGAATTAAGATATAGTGCCTCCTGCCAAAATTCTAAATTTTGATTGATGATTCCATATTTCACTTAATTGATGAAAGTTTTTATCTGGATTTAGCATGAGCCTCGCTAATTCATCTAATTCTCCATAATCAGCAGGATTTAACCTAAAATTGCAAGCCTTTAAATATTTAGGATAATGCAAATATATTATTTCATTGTTCATTAGACAATGGAAATCATAAAACAGAGCAGTTGTCAATGTTTGAATTAATCCTTCTTTGTCTTTTCCATAATAGGCATGTCCTACTTTTGAAACATCGAACTCATTTTCTCTAACCTTTAGCCAAAGTTCTGCAGCAAATAAAAATTTGTTTCTTGGTATATCATAGATGTCAAAATCTAGTTTATCATTACAACAGCAATCGGCATCGACCAAAATCCATTTCTCACTTTTTTTATCATAGTATTCCGTCACCCAATGGTCCCAGTAGATTCCATCGTTGCTCGTATACTCTGCAAACCCACTTCTTACTCTTGCAGGTACATCTTTAGCCTTCAAAATGGCCGCGAGCAATAATGCTTGGCCCCTACAAGTAACAAAAAGTTTATCTTTGGCCTCCCGATTGAATGAATACTCAGGATTCTTTCTTAATAATTCTGCAACCATACCTATCGCGTTGGGAAATAAGTCATCTTCACGTAAAAGATTCATATCCGATATTTGGGTCATATCTCCCCAAAAGCAATTCTTAGAATTTCTAATTTCTTCCTCTTTGAAAGCAAAAGGATGAATGATTTGCTTCCTTTGTAGTAAGCACAATGTAGAAATATCATCCGGCAAACTTTTAGCAAAATCCTTATACAATCCTAATTCAGTATAAGGACTTGTATTTTTGTAAAACTCTAATATATTTTTATCCATCTTCAATCTAACCTTTCATTAAGAAGCATAATGCATTTATTTTTTTAATAAGTTATAATAATCTAAAAATTCATACAAATAAGGAGCCAACACTTTTAAATCTAATTTAGTATGCTCTATCATCCATAACAAAATATCTATACAACGATAAGAATCATTCAGCTTAATTAATTGTATTTTATCAGGAGGAACCACTACATTGCTAAAAGTATGCATATTCCAATAATCCATTTTTTTACTACTCATTTTGTTTTGCTTCGCGTATACCATTTTTAATAATCTTTTGTCAAACTTTTGTTTCTTCACTTCATCGATATCTTGGTATGAAAAGTCGACTCCTTCTTCCAAATCTAATATCAAAAAACAACTATGATCTAATATCTCTTTCATTATCTTGAAAGATTTAATTTTAAAGGGTTTAAATCTAAATTCCAACCGCACTATTGTATTAACGACGAATGCTATAAAATAATGGATAACTGGCAGTCTCATGATAAAAGTACAGAAGCGATAAAACGGCAAATCTGCCTTTTTGCCCGGTAAATCTGTCAATCTTTTAGCTATTAACCATCTTATCCAAGAATCATAAATAGACAATACTCCCTTTATCCCGATGGCAAAAAATATTTTTTCAGTTGCCTCTATACCCGATGCATTTTCCCCAATTTTAGAAATTAATCCATTTTTATCGATACTTTCTATGTTATTTATATTCGTATAATGAAAAAATGAAAATCGGGTATCGATATTTTGAATATCTTGAATTGCAATGTTTTTTACTTCCATAATATTTACCTTCTATTCATTTTATAATTGAAAACATGTGTAGTATTATCGTCTATACACAGGTATTTTTTTTAATTGATAAAAACCGATTTCCATAATGTTAAAATCTTCTGTTACATTAAACGATTACTTTTAAAATCGATATGAGATAGTTTTGCTTGTTTAATTAAATCTTTTGTTTGCAATTTATAATGTTTTGCATCTTTTATAAAATATGTTCCACATTGTCTAAATTCAAAACTAACATTTTTTCTTATACACTGTTCTCTAACATCTAAAACCCATTGAAAATCTAATGGTCTTGCATTTCTATCCGATTCTCCACCAACGACGACTAATTCAATATCATCAAGATATTTTTCTATATCTATCCTTTCTAATAAAGGCTGTGCTGTAATGCATTTATGCTTTATTGGTAAATCTTTAAATATAGATAATTTATAATCGGCATTTTTCTGATTTTCAACAGTGCAACATACAACTACATTGTCATATCCATTTTCCCAATCATTTGGAATACACTGCATAAATCTATCGATTCTTTTTGTTAGAAATAGAAAGGTACAATCTTGTCTTTCTTTAATCATTTTCCAGCAAGCATTTCTCCACTCATCGGCTTCTTCAATTAAGAAATCAGTAGAAAAGCACAGATAGACAAGTCCCGATTTCATTTTATAATTACCATTTTTTAATTTTTCTACTGGTTTATCAAAGTCTTTTGTTTTTATTATTTCATTGGTATTGACATTTCTTTTTGAATCGCCTTTATGGATATAGCAATGTAAACACCCATCACTACATTTTTTACATCCTCGCCACGGATTCCACATTGCCATAAAATATCACTCCTAGAATTTCGATTTTTCATAGTTATATGGAATGCTTGTTCCTACAACAACATCTTCTTTTTTTTCGATAATTAGCCAGTCATCCATATTTCCTTGATGCTCAAAATCTAATGGATTAATACTTTCTACATTATCAAACTCCACTAAACATAGACATTTTTTATGCCATCTTTCTTTTTGTTTGTCTGTTAATTGTAATTTGCTATTATTATTTTCAATGGTGTTAATTATTTCTTCTTCAGACAACTTCACAAAATTTTGTACATCTGTTACTGTTGCTTTAGCACTAATTTTCTTTGACCCTTTCTCCATAAAGGTAAGAATCTCATCTTTAAAAACTCTACTATGTGGTATTTTTCTTCCAGCTGCTCCCCTTATAATCATTGTTTTACTACCGTCTATAATCTTATTTAACTCTTTTGATTTATCATCACAATAGACTAAATGCACCATATTTTACCTTACCTTTCCCAATTGTCGTTGCATTATTTGCATCTTCTTCCATTCCTAAAGAACAAGAGCAGTTCGCATATTACCTTGTAAGCCATATTCCTAAGAAATTTCATTCTGTAATTTTTGTATTATTTTGATATTACATAATCACTTCTATTAAATTCTTTCATTTTTAACTAACATTCCTTTCTACGTCCTTTCAGTCCTTGAAAGGCACACATTGTAATTAAAATAATTAAAGTTCTTTATTATTATAATAAACTGTTATTGGGCATACTACAGAGCACGTGGAGGTGAGTGGTGAAAGAGATTATCTTTTATCCCGTATTTTTATATGTGTCGTCAATCCTTAGAGTACATATGAGTGTAGCCGATAATAGCTAATTGCTATCGAGCACGGAACCTTATCTTTGGCAGTTTATTATTTCAAAGAACATTTACTTATTTTATAGTCTTCATTGACTTATTCAAGTTCAAAAAAATTTTTGATTATTTGAACTCTTTTTGCGTGTTCTAATTTATGTATTTATTTTCAACCTTTAACCTCTTAAAATCATAATACATCATTTATCTCTCAAAGTCATCACTTTTATTATTATTTTTAATAGATTTCAAGTCATCTTCATCTAATATCTCTTCATCATATAAATCATTACAAAATCATTATACTGTTTTGAAGAGAAAAGTCTATCTCGTAACAATCTAAAATTTGTTAGTAATTTAAGAAACAAAAACAGACTAATTGTTATAAATTAATCTGTTCGATGAATGTAAATCATTTCTCAGTATAAAAATTACTGTTTTTCTGATTTTTTTTCTTTTTTCTTTTTACTCCACCAAGTACCTGCAAGTGAACAACCTCCACCAATATATATAAATAGTAACATAATTATCCAAAATTCCATATTCTACCTCCTAAAATTTTTTGTTTATATCTTTTTTATGATAATTATTTCAATTATGAAAATAATAAATGTTATCAGTCCTGCTAAAATGGCTAACAATATTTTTTGATAATTTCTTTTTCCAATTTCTTGTTGTACTTCTTCATAAGATAATG
>CAJTZC010000011.1:35982-55706 GCA_910583745.1 uncultured Bacilli bacterium | reverse complement strand
TGTTTTATCCGGACCTTGTGTTTTATCCGGACCTCTTTTACTCTTAAATTTTAACTCATTAGCTCCGTTCTTGTCAAGCTTTATCTCTCAGTTTACATCCTTTTTTCCATATCTTTTTTTTTGGCACTTTTTCCTTTTAGTTAGGGCATTTGACAACGATTTCAAAGTATGATTTATTACTATTTAGAACGCGAGTTTAGTCGGTTGTTTCTCCAGCAAAAAATCAATTAGGGGAATTTGGTTTTAATTTTTAAAATAACCTTGCTGGGAGGTGATTGCATGTTGTTATACATCAATTTTGATGGTTTGCTCAAAGTACTTATAGCACTTGCCATCATAATAGTCTTAGTGACTATCTGAGCAAAAACAACACGACTAAGTCCTTAATGTTCTTAGCCGTGTTATCCAAACATTGGAGAAACACGACTAGAATAACTCGTGTTCTCTTACTTATGATTATATATTACATTTTTGTTTTTTTCAATCTAAACTTGCAGAAAATAAGGATTATCGACAGTACCATTACCTTTGAGTTTATCGAGGTATTCTGCCTTCAGATTGATTACTGGAGCGAACGCACCGCTGTAACTGACACCGCTGTTGTTCAAATAGCCGCTGCTATTGACACCGAACACATAAGCAACGCCGTAAGAATTCATGTAACCAGGCGAGAACGACCAGTACCAACTTCCTTTATTTAAGTAATAACTATTATTTGCTGTTCCGTACTTCCCGCTTCCCGCGGCTACGATTTCATCTGCTGTGATTAACCCTACTGGATACGTCGATTTCCCGTTTCCTCCATTTTCTGCTTCCACTGTGAATTTATCGTTTTCCTGTGGACACGTGAAACGCGGTTGTGTTACTGTTGTCTGCCATGGCCCTCCTACTCTTGCCGTTGCTCCGTATGCTGTTACGTTATTTCCATATCCTAACCCTGTATCACTACTCCATCCCGTAGCACTCTTTCCTGGGGTACTTCTATCATTGCAGAATATACTGTCTGCTACATAATTTCCATATCCTGTGTCTACTATATTTGTTTTATACCATTCATCTACTTTTGTCTTTATCGGTGAATCTGTTTCATTTCTTTGCGCTTGTTCTTTGCTCGTACTTGCACTTCCATTGGTTCCTCCAAACATCCACCCTACATATTTTGCATCGTTGTATGTTCCATTCCATACTTGACCTGTCAGTGCAAATCCTCTCGTATAGCTGTTCGTTCCACTTGTCCCTGCTCCGTCATATTGCATTCTCACTGTTCCATCTCCGTTGAACCTTATGATTCTCCACCACATATCTTGGCCACTTGTGTTCTTTCCAAATTTGATGTAGTTATTTGGTGCCGTTCCTCTATAGTAGTAACTTGTCCCGTAGTCGTCTTCTAGACTGAATAGTCCATTCTCTGTCTCATCCGTTGTAGCTGGATTTGCAAAATTCGTTGGGTTATTAGTATTCTTCTTTATATTTAAACTTGCAAGCGCATCTTCTGCAGTCCATTTTTTGGTACTTTCATCTAATGTAAATTTTGTTATAAATTTAGCATTTATATCTGCCGTTTGGTCTATATCCGTTAAATCTTCGAATGTGATTCTTACTCTATAGGTATACGTGTGTCCTGCTGGTATGAGTAAGTGGTCTACTAAAAGTTGTGTAGACGCACTCTCACTTCTCGGCACATTTGCACTTACTGTCTCTACTTGCTTCCATACTGCTCCTGCGTCATCACTCTTCTCTTCCAATGTATAAGTCAACGATTCTGCCAAGTATGTATTAATTAGGTTATCCCAGCTTATCTTTGCATATCCATCTCTCGTTCCCGTGTTCTCGATGACCAATTCCTTTTCGATACTGTCTCCAAAGTTCCATGTTCTCTCGGTATTTTCTACCGTTTCATCGTTATCTCTAAACGATAAAGCTAGAGTTCCACTTCTTATCGTAACCTTTTCTTGCTCATTCGTTCCCACTTGCGATACGAAGTAAGCATAGGTCAAAGATGTCGTCAAGGCGACTATCGACACACAAAGCACTATCAATGAGATTACATTCTTTCTGCTTCTCTTTTCTTCCATAAGTTAAGTTCCTTTCTTTCTACTCAGTCTACCATAAGCATTTTGAAAATCTTGTCGATTTGTAATATTGTAATCTGAAGTTTTATACTTATTTTGTGAGTATTGTCTATGTTACAAGTATATAACTATATCAGATTAAAAGCAAGAAAAAACACGAACCGAATTCGTGAAATCATTTGATTTGACATCGACCTGATAATACAGGTTTTTATGATTGAAAAAAGATAAAATTTATATCCTCGGCACCTTAGGTTGAACTACGAATCTCTTCAACGTCCCATTCTCTATAATGCCCTCTTCTAACTCTTGAAGAGTGACATAATTAGCCAAATAACTAATAAAATTATCGATTCGCTGGCACCGCAAGTCCGAAGTTCTAGAAAGACTTTTGAGCAGTCGAGTGCTAAGAAAATCGGAAAATTTACCCCAGATAAAATCTTCACCTAAAGAAGGTAAATATAAAATAATATCCTCGATTATAGCTTCAATCATTAACTGCTTTTCGTGCATGTCTCTATAAAAAATAGGTCCTTCACAATCTAAAATATTAGGGTCAGACTCTACGCTTCTCATAACTTGCTCTTCATAAAAACTTATCCCCGTGGCGATTTCTATCAACCTTTTATTCGTAAGATTTAAAAATTGTGTTGAAAATAAATTTTTCAACTCTGGTGTAATATATCCTAACTGCTCCCGTGCCGTTTTGATACTCACATCGTGAAGCTTAGTCTTCAATTCTGTGATTCTCACATCTGCAGCTGAAAAAACAGGCAGAACATCGCACGAAACGCTCGCATCCTCTTCGATTAATCTCTCTTTTAAATCTGGGAATTTATTATAAGAATCGAAGTGCCAAGTCATCGGTTCGCTTTTAGAGTTCCTCTTTTTACTCAAATTCACCTTCGCGACATGAATAATTCTAGAAAAAATCGGTATTTGGAACCGAGCATCTCCAGACTGAATACACTTTTCTAACTCTTCACAATTAGTAATTCCATTCTTCAAAAGTAGCATAGCATTCTCATATTCCAAGCCTCTTATAGATTTTAAACCTTCATCTATAAACGATTTTAAACTTATATCTTTTAATGTCAGCATATCAATTTCTCCTTTTTTACTTTATAATTCTTTTTCTCATTGTTTAAAATCTCCCCATATGCAATGCTATGATTTTTTGCGTCTGTCTTTCTAAATCGCTATCGACAAATACTCTCTCTGCACATTGAGGAGCATTATAAGTTCTTACGAGAGCGCATAACAAATTGGAACTCGCTCTTTCAAACCAGTTTGGATATTCTGGACGACTTCGCTGTGTCAAAACTGAATTTAGAAAATAAGCTAAACCATTTGTTCTCATAGCAACGATAAAAGCTTGTGCTCCACATCCAACCATAAATGCCGAACATGCGACATCGAACATTAAATCAGAGTCCATTTCGATGAGCCTTTCAAATTCTACATACTCTGCCTCAGTATAAAACAACCTTCCATAATAGAGAAACCAATGCTGCAAAAGAACATGTTTCTCTTCTGCAGAGTATTCCCTCCATTTTTTTAAATCCATCCTATCATTCACCATTTTTCTTTACGGGTTGCATGACAAACCTTTTTAATGTTCCGTTTTCTAAAATGCCCTCTTCTAATTCCTGTAGAGTGACATAGTTTGCAATATATTGTATAAAATTCTCGAGCGTTTCTCTTCGCAAATCCGTATCTCTTAAAAGACTAGTTTTTAACTTTTTTTTCTGTACGTCTGAGAATTTTCCCCAAAGCAAATCTCCGTCTAAAGAACAAATATATAGCACAATATCTTCAATCATCGCATCGACAATCAGCTGTTTCTCGCGGGTCTCTGTATAAAAGACGGGAACATCGCCATATAAAGCACGCGGATTGGATTTTACAGTTCTTATGACTTGTTCATCGTACAATCTTATACCATTAACTATTTTAGGAAGAAATTTTTCATATAGACCGGGAAGGACATTGGCAAAAGAATTTCTCAAATCAGGTGCGATATACCCAAGATGTTCCTTGGCTCTTTTTATGCTGATTCCTCGGAGTATATTTTTCAACATTGTTTCTCTAGTTTCTATTGGTGTAAAGTTAGGCAAGACATCACAGGATACTTCCAAATCGTTTGAAATGAACTTATCTTTTAATTCCGGAAATTCCGCATAAGAATCGAAAGTAAAAATCATCGGTTTTTTTTTCGACTTATTTATCCTTTCTAAATTATAGTTTGCCCATTGAATGATGCGAAAAAATATCGGATTCTGATATTGAGAATCATTAGACTGCATATGGCGAGCCAACTCTTCGCAATCTGTAATTCCATTTTGTAAAAGCAACATAGCCGCATCATGTCCTAGACCAGTTGTTTTTTGATTTTCTTCGATAAATACATGTAAACTTATATCTTTTAATGTCAACATATCGATTTCTCCTTTTATTTTATAGTTTTTTTTATTTAATATTTATCTCTTATATCACGTACATTTCTGTTTTTTTTCGCGGATGCGATATGGGAAAGATAGAGACTGTCGAAGAGCCTACACGCTTCACCATAATCGCCTCTTTTACAACTTCTAAGCACCGTTTCTAAAAGAGAACTGTTTCTATTTTCTATACCGAGACAGTCTAAAAGTCTCTCTAATGACGAGGAAGCACTCTCGTAATCTTCTCGTTCCAAATGCGTGATTAGTTCATAGAGTGCACACATCGGCACGACACACATCTCCAAAGTTTCTTCTTTCTTATCGCTTGCGATTCTTCTCAACCGGACGAGCAACATCTCAGCAATGTTTGGATTTTTAAGAGTTCTCTTAAACTTGAGTTCTTTTCTCTTCATTTCAGCGATTTTATCAAAGTCACCTACGAATATCAGTTCTCTTTCTGTAGTGAAATCGGTCCTGAATTTTCGAGGTTTAACTCCAAATTTTTGTGTAGCCGCCAAGACTTGACCGTAGATTTGTGTCACCTTTTCGCGTTCTCCTAAATGACGTTTCATAGAGAAGTGGCTCAACATGATATTTAAACGCTCTATATCATTATTCTGAATGCATTCAAACAGAGCCATTTTCTCATTCATTCGTCTATTCAAAACAGCAGCCATCAACATGATGGCTAAATCGTCATAAAAATCGAGAACTCTTGGTTCTTTTTGTATGCGATGCAAAACGTTCAAAGATTCTAAGAACTCTCCCCGAAAAGCTAATTCTCGTGACAAGTTCTCTAAAGGGGATTTGCTTTCTGCTCGAATATCCTCGAGGACGAGGTTTCTCACAATATGACACCATGGCTCTCCTATATCTATCGCTTGACTGATTAAAAACAAAATAAAATTGTACTGAAAAGTTTTTTCTGTATCTTGCAATGCAAAAAGTTTACCGAGTATAGACAAGGCTTTTGAAAATTCTGATTTACTGATAGAGTCCCGAAGTTCATTCTCAAATTCAGTTCTATAGTTTTTCTCGATAAACCACGTCTGAACGGAATATATTTTGGGACCTGTCTCCAAAATATATTCCGTTCTTTTTAAAAGAGAGAAATCTCCTTCTGAAAAGTTAAAGTTGTCTTTTAGCTCTCTCCGAGTAAAGCTATTTTTTACATCCGTAAAGAGACAAAGTCTAGATAAATCTTGCTTCGTAGCCATAGAAACCTCCCCCTTTTTAAAGATATCTATACGCGATAAATGTGCATATCTTACCAAAAAATAAGGAAAAAGTCAAACGCCACCAAAAAATTGCAATAAACGTTCAATTGCAATTTTAAAATATTTTCAAAAAGATTTGATTTACTTACTGAGATAGGTCACAACTTCTTCTATCGTATGTTGAAAGTTATCATAATCGACATCGAACCATTCGACGTCCATCTGCCGATTAAACCATGTGTATTGCCTTTTAGCATAGTTTCTGTTCTGCTGCTTCAAGTACCTCTTTGCCTCATCCAAAGTCATCAATCCATCGAAGTATGCGACAATTTCTTTATAACTTATGCCAGTTCGAATCGCCTTCGTCATTCCATATTTTCTATAGAGATTGTCGACCTCTTCCAACAGACCTTCTTCAATCATTTTATCGACTCGCGCGTCCAATTTTTCATAGAGTACTTCCCGCGGAGACGTAAGACCGATGATAGAGACATCTTGATACAACAACTCGTCCTTACGATTGCTAGTCCTTGTAGAGTTTAATTTTGAGATTAAACGTCTCCGATTGTTCACATGCACGTCTGTCGAAGCATCGCGTTCGAGTAACATATTATACAACTCTTCGTTGCTATAGCCTTCATAATCGTTGTAATCTTCTCTCTCATCGAATTCATAGTTATATAAACCCGCTTTCAAATACAAGCCGGTTCCACCTACGAGGACGACATTTCTACCCTTGTATTCGGCAAGAATTCGACGCAAATCTTTTTGATAGTTATAGACGGAATAATTTTCATCGGGATTGACTATATCGAAAAGCTCATGGGGTTGCCCCATATCTTCCTCTTGCGTATATTTAGCCGTCCCGATATTCATTTCTCTATAGACTTGCATCGCATCACAATTGACGACGACCGCGTCGTACTTGACAGCCAAAGTTTCAGCCAATTTCGTTTTACCTACTCCCGTAGGACCGACTACACATACAATCATTACTTTAGCAACACCCTCTTGAACACCTTTTTGCCTTTTTGAATGGCAACCTCTTGGGTATCGATCGTCGCTTTAGGATCAGTAGCTTTTACGCCGTCTACCGTTATTCCACCTTGTTCGACGAGTCTTCTCGCTTCACTTTTAGAAGGAGCAAATCCCGCATCGACGAGCACATCGAGAAGTCCAGAACCGACAGCCAAAGATGACTCGACGACAGGCATATTGTCTACGCCCCCACTAAATATATCTTCACTCATCTTCTTTGCATTTAGCGCTTCCTCTTCACCATGGACGAATTTCGTGACCTCAAACGCCAACGCTTTGTGTGCTTCTCGCAATTCAGGTTGTTTTTGATGAGAACTTTCCAAAGCCTCTATTTCTTCGCGCGTTAAGAATGTAAATCGTTTCAAATACTCGATGACCATCTCATCTTCTGCATTTACAAAAAATTGATAGAACTCGTATGGACTCGTCTGTTCGGGATCGAGCCAAATCGCTTTCCCTTCGCTTTTGCCGAACTTCGTCCCATCTTTTTTCGTGACGAGAGGCATCGTAAAGGCATACGCTTCTTTGCCGAGTTTCTTTCGAATCAAATCGACTCCACTCGTGATGTTTCCCCATTGGTCTTGACCAGCTACCTGCATGATACAGTTCTTTTCCTTATATAGATGATAAAAATCCATAGCTTGCATGATTTGATAAGAAAACTCTGTATAAGTAATTCCCTCATCGAGACGTCTTTTTACGATATCCTTGTTGACCATATAGTTGACATTGAAATATTTGCCATAATCTCTTAGAAAGGATATAAAGTCTACATCTTTACTCCATTCGTAATTGTTGACGAATTCGTAATTTCCAAAAGTCTTTTTCAACTGTTTTGTGAGTTTTTCTACATTTTCGTTGACCTTCTCGACCGTAATCATCTCGCGCTCTTTGGACGGTCTAGGGTCACCGATTAAACCGGTTGCACCCCCTACAAGAATGATTGGATGATGTCCGTGTTCGGCAAGCCTTTTACAGATTAAAAAGCTAGAAAGATGTCCAATGTGCAGAGAGTCACCCGTAGGGTCTGTACCGATATAAAAAGTCACTTCGCCTTCGTTTAAAAGTTTTTCTATCCCTGGACTCGTCATATCTTTGACCAATCCGCGCCATTTTAATTCTTCAAATAAAGTCATTATAATCTCTCCTCTTAAAGACAATTATATGTCATTTCATCGGTGATGTCAAAACTAATCAAAACATTTTTTTAATCGTTCTCCCTTCTTACAACTTCCTCGAATGAAAATATCGATTTTGAATATACTTATTGTGACATATTATGAACGTTTACCATACATTATAGTAGGAGTTAGGAGGTTTACTTATGTATTATTACGGATATAACAATGGTTATGCCGGAGCGAACAGCGGTTACTACCAAAATCCTTGCTGCAATAACGGATTCGTCGGATATACTCAAGGCGGTTACGGTTTAGGCGCAGCTCTTTGGATAGTACTATTCATCTTACTCGTAATCATAATCGGAGCAGGATGGTACGGCGGAAATAACTACAACAATAATCAAGGACCAAGACGCTAAAAAAAGGATTGTCATGAAAGCAAATTTCTGACAATTCTTTTATTTGTGTGCCAAGCATGGCATATAACTCGGTGGTGAAAGTCCAAATACGCGTAAGTATCTGTACTTAAAATCGATTTCATTACTAACAAAACACTTAAACAAAAAGGGCTAGTGTTTCCACTAGACCATTACCTAAAAGTACATAATACTTTTAGATTCTTCTAAAACTTGTATTAATTGCAAATAGGCTGCTCTAGAGATGTAGTCCCCAGTCATCTCTGCTTCTGTTACTTTCTGTTCAAATAGAGCCATTTTCTCTTCATAAGGTAAAGCATTTTGGCTCTGTGCATAGTCCAAAACTGCCAAATGCTGTCTTAATTCTCCGACTCTTTGGTAATCCATTTCAGCAATAGCACCCTGTATTTCGATGCCTATATCATTTCGAATTGCGTCGTAGTTGATATCATTTTCTGACATGGTACCTTTTGCTTCTTCTAAAGGGACTTTGCTTTCAGGTCCAGGTACAGCCACTGCAGTTGGAAACTTTTCATTCCTCTTCCCTGCTAATTTCAGTCTCCCTGCTAAATCTAGGAAAATAATTTTAGA
Organism: uncultured Bacilli bacterium; assembly: GCA_910583745.1. Taxonomy (GTDB): domain Bacteria; phylum Bacillota_I; class Bacilli_A; order RF39; family UBA660; genus RUG11867. The sequence goes on along the minus strand of CAJTZC010000011.1, from coordinate 46,810 downwards.
GATATAATCATTTTGTGCTTCTGATGTCCTAGCCCTCTCTTCAAAAAGAGCAATCTGTTCTTCGATAGGCAAACTGCTTTTACTCTCAGCAAAATTGAGTGTTTCTAGATGTTGTCTCAATTCGCCGACTTTTCGGTAATCCATCTCCGCGATTGCACTTTTCATCTGAGTATTGACAGCAGTTCGAAGTTCATCGTAATCTATATAGCCCTTCTCCTGCATCAACATAGTTAATTTTTGTTTCAACTCTGCAGCCAACTGGTAATTTCCGTTTTCCTGCGCTTCGGCGATTTCCTTTTTAAGTTGAACTATTTCATCTTTTAGCATTATTCCTTTTGTTTCATCATCTAAAGAGGCTTTACTTTCAGGTCTAAGTCCAGATTCAAAATCAGGTTCAGATAGTGTTTCAACAGCTCTTATATCTAGCGGCGGCAAAGTGATAACACGTTCACTATTGTTGACAAGTGCATAGAATTGACCCAAAAACTCGTTTTTATCTGTAGTCGAAATCGAGGTCACTTTAGATTCATCTACCTCGATAGGAACAGGAAACAATGGATTGACTGTGCGGATACGATTCATAAAACCCATATAATCCTCATATTTCATCCAACTAAACTCACTATTCATAGAGATATCTTTACCTGAAGCGAAAATTAAATCAAGTGTGGCGGGAAGACTTTCAGTTAAATCATTTATCATTGTATCTAAATCTTGTAAAGAATCCAAACCATATACTAGAACATAATCTCCACGATCAGTCGATACTTTCCGGAAATAGTTGATTTTCTCGCTATCTTTCTGTTCGTAGATTTCCTCTGGGGCTTTAGTAAAATCGCTAGTCGGTAAAACTTGAAATTCTGAAGCCATTCCTAAAAGAAATGGAATTGTAAAACCAAAATCTGTATCTTTAGGCGCCATCAAGAGACCCGTTTCAGAATCCTTTTTACCAACAATATATTCTGCTAGTTCTTCACGAGCAAAACCCTCTCCCAGATTTAACATATTTTCATATGGTTTATCTTCTATAAAAACACAATACTGTTTATAATCAATCCAACAAATAATTGAACCGTGATAATCTATTCCCTGACCCTTGGCAACTCGATATTTATTAGAATCTTCTCCTAAGCTTACTACTTTATCGATTTCACCCAAAACTTCTTTCCAATCTATAGTATCTGGATTCATAATGGTAGATAGAGCCAAATCCTTATCCGTGCTGTCAATAGATAGAACCAAGTCCTTATCTTCAGTTATTACTCTCTTTAAATAGCGCATAAAATCTATCTCCTTACAAAACAATTATAACAAAAACGATTATTTTTGTCCAAATTATTGCTTAAAAGAACATTTCTACTTTACATTTCAATAGTTTGCTCCATAAAAAAATTCCTTAGGGAACTTTTTAACTGAACCAAATTTTATATATTTCTGCATTCTCACTTGCAGGAGAGGGATTAGGCATCTCGAAGTCAATCGCGATGGGCAAACTGAACGACTTGCCGAATGCCAAGGCGCTTCCCGGATACAGAGCTTTAATTTTCTCTAGCATGTCCTCCGTTATATTCGGCACAGACCCTTTGATGAACTCTAAATCTCTCACGTGGGTCATTTTAAATATCAAAAAGTTCAAACATTGAGAGATACACGTCTCCGAAAGTTCAAGAGGCCTTTGAGAAATGAACCCCATTAAGACTCCATATTTTCGGCCTTCCTTACAAATTCGCTCGAAGATATTGTACCCTATCACGTCGACATCGGAATCATTTTGGACATACCGGTGAGCTTCCTCTAAGATGATATTGATAGGTTCACTCGCCCGGACCTCCAAATCTTTAGAATAGTCGAAAATCAATCTAGAATAGATTTTTGTAATCGTCTTTGCGAACCGGTCGTCGATATAGTTTATATTGTAGTTTACGATTTGGGCATTTCTACCGTCGTCCATGCTGAAAATACTCTTAATAAAGTCTTCTCGCGAAATATAATCCAAATCGAAATATCTGCTCGAATCGTTTTTTATCAGATTCTGAAGTCTAATCTTCAAGAAGTTGATGGAATCGTATGTATCCTCGCTCTTCCAAACGCCCTCGTCGATTAAAGCGAACTCCAACGAATCCAAAAGGTCTTCCAAAGTATATTTGTAACTTCCATCCGGCAAAGACAATTCGATGTTGTCGATGATAAACTCTTGTAGTTTGTTCTCGACGGCTTCAATCGCGCTCATCTTGCCATCTCTATCGATGTTCATGCACATCTTTATCGTCCTTATATATCCCGGCTGGACGATTTTTGTCTCGACGTTCAAATCCTCCGTATTGTGTTTCTGCAAAATGGCCAATACGTGGTCGCGAATTCTTACGGGACTGCGCCCACTCATGAGAATATCCAAAAGAGCACTCGCGATGACGCTATTTTTGTATTCTCTCGCTTCCTTCGTCGTTCTCGCGAAGACATTGACGAACCGCAAGGCTTTATCGATAATCAACAGTTGCGAACTCGTCGTCGCATTCAACAGCAGAGCGATATCGTCCTTAGTCAAAAGCCAAAGAGGCACTTTCAATATGGCATCGTTGCTCCGCAAATCGGTCGTATAGGTTTTAAAGAAATTTCCTGGCAAATGTTGAAAGGCAGATTTATATTCTCCATACGCGTCGAAGATGATGATTCTTGCTCTCTTAGGAGCGTTCAAAGTGAAGAGGTTTTGTACGATTCGCGCTAAGCCACACGACTTACCCGAACCCGTGGAACCGAAAATCGCGAAGTGCGACCCAAAAAGCGAATCGATATTGGCAGAGACTTCTGATTCGTATACAGCCGCATGGCCCAGTTTTAAGGAAGTGGCTTCGAAAGAGGAACCCAAAATGAAAGGAATATAATCCTTCGCGACCAAATAGACTTCCGATTTAAAGGAAGGACGACGTATCGTTCCATAGAGCACCTTCCCTGCGACCACTTCACCGACCAAACGCACCTTCGCAATGCCGTCTTTAATCTTTTCGATTTCTCCGATAAACTGTATATTCTCATCTTTTATGATGACAAAGTTATTGAGAAGATTTTTAGTCTTCGTCACATCGAAAGAAAGCCGAACACTTAAATATACATTATCTATATCGACGATATTTCCTATCATATAAACCCACTTCCTTATCCTATCTATATTATAAAATAAAAATGCTTCCAAGACAACCCGAAATAGAACTAAAGTAATTCAATTATGTATATTGATAAAGTGGATTTTAGAGTTAATGACCGTGGTCATTTTTTAGGAACTCTCGCAGGATTTTTGTGAGGGCTCTTTTTTCGATTCTAGAAACATAGCTACGAGATATCTTCATCTTTTTGGCAATCTCTTTTTGCGTTTCTTCCTCCTGATTGTTTAGACCATATCTTTTTTCTAAGATTTTTCTTTCACGAGGGGTAAGAATGTTTAAATATTTTTCAAGTTTGGTTATTAAATCTTGAAGATGCAGTTCTTCGACGATGTCTTCGCTCTCATCTTTTATGACGTCGATGAGACTGACTTCATTTCCTTCTTTGTCGTAGCCTATTGAATCAGACAAAGATACATCTCCATTTGTCTTTTTTGTGGCTCTAAAATGCATAAGAATTTCGTTTTGGACACATCGCGCGGCATATGTCGTTATTTTTGTGTTCTTTTCAGGGCTATAAGAATCTATACCCTTTATGAGGCCGATGGTGCCAATGCTGATGAGGTCATCCGTCATGTTTCCTTTCGAATCGAACTTTTTAACGATATGGGCAACCAATCGCAGATTGTGTTCGATTAACTTATTTCGACAATCTTTGTCTCCATTCAAAAGGCCTTCTATGCATCTCGCTTCCTCTTCATCGCTCAAAGGGTCTGGAAAGACGTTCACCGAGTACGAACCAGTAAATAAAGAGAAACCTTTCAAAAGATTTAATAATAATGCTAACAATTTAAATCACCTAATAAAATTTTATGGTTTTATCTATCATAAATAGTACAGATTTAGAGCCAAAAGTATTATGATTTCTAGAATTCCTTGACATTATGTTTAACGCCATTTCTAAAAATGCCGTTCAAAGAGCGATATTTCCTATTTTTGCTTCATGCGTTACAATAGAAATATAGAAAGTACAGAAGAATATGAAGTCCATGCTCAAGTAGAATTAAGGTATCTTTACGCAGTTTTTAAAGATTTTAAATTAAAGAAAGATGCAATAATGGCAAAAGTGGCAAAAACCTCTCTTTAGTCTTTTAAACATATGAAAAATCTTAAAAAAAAATAAGACATGCGACAATGTTTTATATATCGGAAGGTCTAGATGGTGACGATTACATTTTGAATGGAGCAAAAATCATGTACGAACATTAAAATACTGAATTTTTAATAATCAATATTTCAAGCTGTGGACAAACTTATTTTCTAAACCAGTATAATTATATGTGTCGATTATCTCTGGAGTACAAATGAGTGTGCCTTTCATATTCTTAATGATAAAGTACCTTTTGATAGTGATAGATTCGATGAACTTTTAAACAAGAAGATTAAAAAGCATAACCAATCTGTCAAAAATACTGATGATATGATTTCTTATTTAACTAAACTAGGTTATAGTATCATTTTGCAGAATAACTAATAACAATTTACTATTTTCAAAGAACAACTTGTTTTATTTTTATGTCTTCATTGACATACTAAATTCAAAAAAATTTTAATTATTTGAACTCCTTCCACAAATAAACCAAATAAATTACTGGCATTTTGTGTTTATTTGATTCCATTATAATTCTTTTTGCCAAAACATCAATCTCAAAAATTGCGCATATTGAAAGCATCTTGATCTACTTGCTGAACAGTATTAACTATTCTATTATAGCCTAATTGACACATAATACTATTTTTATATCTTCATTCTTAAATTTAATGGAAGATATATAAGTAAAATCGGTTAAAGAAGTAGTAAAAATGATTGTTTAAAAAATTTCAAATTCTACTGTGAATTCATATAATTTCTTTTCTATATCAATACTTTTAACCAATCTATATTCCCCTGTTTCCAATTCACCATAAGTAATCGACCAATCTATATCGAATTCAAGTTTATTTTGCTCATCTACATAAAAAACTTCCAAATAGGATGGCAAATTTTTAATTTTTTTCATTTCTTGCCAGTCACCATTTATTTTTTTATCAATTCTATACTCGCAACCGCCACCATAGGCATTATTAAAACCTGTTGTGTCTGTTATAATTATTGACATACTGGTTTTTGTAAGAGTATGTTCTTTTATTGTCATAGTAATGTCGTCAATACTATTCATTTCGATTTTCCTTGAAGATTCTATTTTTTCTTCAATAAAACAGCTAGATAATATAACAAGAATTGTACTTAATAAAACTATTAAAACTTTTTTAAAATTTTCGCTTTTTTTCATAGACATTCTCCATTTTTCTATTTTTTAACCTACAAGTTCTACTCTTAGAGAAATACCTAAAGAAACAGTTAAACCATTTCTTCAATTTAAAGAATTAAACACCGTTTTAGATGTTTTAATAAACACCTTTTTTCTCCATATTTTTTTCACATGCGTGTCATCGCTATATGAAGATTAATACTAATTTTTTCAAGCAAAAGCCTTCCATACCCTATCCAACTTACCATCATGTAGCTTTATGTCCTATAGAACAGATAAAATTTGGATACTTCATAAATTTAATTAATACTAAATTCAGCATATAGTTTTAATAAATTATCTTACAATTTTGATATTTGATACTCTTATTTTTGGAGGATCAGTTAAATCACGATTTCCATTATACAAAAAAGTTATAACAGAACCGACCTTTAAATCATTAAGTACTTTCTTTTCAAATACACTTATTCTCGTAATATTATATTTATCCTTATTATCATTAACGTTTTCAACTATCATATCATCTTCATATAATTCGGTTACAACAGCAGTTACTTTCAGATTTTGCTCGGATGTTTGGCAAATTTTTGCCATGTCATAATTTCCATCGACATTTCCAATAACTATATCTTTATTAGCACTGTAGGTTGAATTACAAGAAATAACGATAATGTTTTTATCCTTATAAATAACATTTCCATCATTGTTATTAGAATTTAAATTATAAATTTTACTTAACAAATAATTGATATCAATTTCTTCCTTATCCAAATACTCTTTTAAGGATATTCTATTTTGTTCATCAATAATATCAATACTTTCTATACAATTTAAATACATCCTATTATTTTCGTTTTGATAATAAATATCCATATCATATTCACAATTATTTTTAAAAGTAGTTTTTAATTTGACGTCTTTTTCCAAGTTTAGTACAGAATCTAAATTTTTGTTTCTTTGACATCCAGTCAATAAGCAACTTATGATTAAACATAATATTAATTTATACTAATACAATCATATATATTGATATTCGTCTTTTTGTAATTCCAGAATAATACTTAATTGACTCGACAGTGATATCGTCATTTTGTTTATTATTTTCTACCCTTTTTCCACTGAGTAATTCATATGTAGTGACACCCAAAGCTGAGGCTAGATTATTTAAAATTGTAATATCTGGCGCGACTTGGCCATTTTCCCATTTCGAAATTGTTTTCTATCTACTCCTATAAGTTCCTCTAATTGTGCTTGTGTAAGATTTTTCTCTTTTCTTAATTGCGAAATAAATTTTCCGATTTCTTCTAATTGCATACACCTATTCTCCTTCTTAAATATTGATATTCTTAATTATTTTATCATGTAATATAAAGTAATACAAACTTCATTCTAGCACGGGATGAGTCCCGCGATTATTTATTCTTATCGAAAAAACTCTCACAAAAATAACGTAAGAGTTTCCAAAGATGACATTTTAACTCGATTGCTCGACATCTGTTTTGCATATGTAACCACTACATGTAACACTTAAATTTTCGTCTACGTATTCCTTACTGATAGGATGCACTTGCTTTTCAAGGTACCCTTTTTCTATTAAAAAGCCCAAAGTCGTTGTCCCTTCTGTACAGACTTCCTCTAGAGAACACTTTTTCGCAGCTTCCTCTATTCTCTTATCGACGACTTGAAAGAGACTTTCTTTATGGTTATTATAAACTTTTAAGATAGTGGCAATGACGACTACACCAATAATAACGACAATTAAAGCAACCGTGGCAATCTTGCTAATCTTGTCCATCGCCATAATAATCCTCTATGAACTTTTCTCTATACTCTAAAATTGTATCTGTTTTGATTGCCTCTCTTAAATCCTCGGCAAGGTGAATGAGAAAACGGATATTGTGAACAGACAACAGCCTCGCGCCGAACACTTCGTCACACTTTATCAAATGATGAATATAGGCTCTCGTATAATGTTTACAAGCGTAGCAGTCGCAGTCTTCGCTGATAGGCTCAAAATCTCTTTTATATTTGCTGTTTTTTATGTTCATCTTTCCATATTTTGTATAGGCATTGCCGTGTCTAGCCAATCTCGTCGGTGTGACACAATCGAACACATCAATCCCTCTGATGACACCCTCGACCAAATCGATGGGATCGCCTACTCCCATCAGATAACGCATTTTATCCTGAGGAAGATAAGGCACAGAATAATCGATGGCCTTGTACATGTCTTCCTTCGATTCGCCGTCATTCGCAACGCCTCCGATAGAATAACCGTCGAAACCGAGCTTGACTGTCTCCATCGCGGAGTACTTTCTCAAATCTTCATAAGGTCCACCTTGGACGATACCGAAAAGACTCTGGTCCTCTGTCTTGTGAGCGTCCAATCCTCTTTTAGCCCAACGAATCGTGCGTTCGACACTCTGCTTCTGGTATTCGTAAGGAGCACTTGCCGCGAGGCACTCGTCGAAACTCATCATAATATCGCTTCCCAAAGCTTCTTGAATCGCGATAGATTTTTCGGGAGTTAAGAAAAGTGGAGAACCGTCGTATTGATTTTTAAACTTGACGCCTTCCTCGCTTATATCTTTTGGACGCGCGAGACTGAAGACTTGATATCCACCCGAATCCGTGAGGATAGGCCCATGTTCATAGTTCATAAACTTGTGTATTCCGCCTGCTTCCTTGACGATGTCCTCTCCAGGCCGCAACCACAAATGGTAAGTGTTTGCTAAAACGATACCCGAACCGCACTCGATGACTTCCTCTGGACTGAGAGTTTTCACTGTCGCTTGGGTACCGACGGGCATGAACATCGGCGTCTCAAAAGTCTTGCCATTCCACTCGATTTCTCCCAATCTCGCCTTCGTATGTGCTTCTGTCTTCTTCAAATTATACTTTACTTTCATAAAAACCAGCTCCTATCATTTAATAAACATCGCATCTCCAAAAGAGAAGAATCGATATTCACTTTCTACTGCGTGTTCGTACGCTTTTAAGATGAATTCCCTATCCGCAAAGGCACTGACTAACATGATGAGAGTGCTCTTAGGCAGATGGAAATTCGTAATCATCGCATCGACACCCTTAAAGGTATAACCCGGATAGATGAAAATTGCTGTATCCTCTTCACAGGCTTTAAATTCTCCGTACTTGCTCATGATCGATTCGATAGTTCGGACACTCGTCGTCCCCACCGCGATGATGCGACTGCCTCTTTTTTTCGTTTCGTTCAATATCTTTGCAGTCTCTTCACTCATCATAAAGTGTTCGGTATGCATGACGTGGTCGCGGATATCCTCTTCTTCGACAGGTCTAAAAGTTCCCAGACCTACGTGCAAAGTGACATGAACCACATGGACGCCCTTCGCTTTTGTTTTTTCCAAGAGTTCATCGGTAAAGTGTAGCCCTGCAGTCGGAGCTGCAGCACTTCCAGGAATTTCAGCATAGACCGTTTGGTAACGCCCCTGGTCTTTCAGTTCTTCGTGAATATAAGGGGGCAGTGGCATCGTTCCAAGTTTTTCCAAGACCTCCATAAGAATGCCTTCGTAGATTAAACGCACATGGACGATGCCTTCTCCTACGATGCTCTCGACTTTTGCCTTCAAAAGACCCTCTCCGAAGTTGACAATCGTTCCTACATGTAATCGCTTCATAGGTTTGCTGAGAGCCTCCCACACATCACCTTCGATATTCTTGAGAAGCAATATCTCTATCTTCGCCCCAGTTTCTTCTTTCAATCCGATGAGACGCGCGGGTATGACTTTTGTATCGTTAATGACGAGAGTATCGCCCTCGACAAATTCCTCTAAGATATCAGTAAAACTTTTATCTTCATACGTCTTCCTTTCCCTATTTAAAACCAACAGCCTCGAAGCACTTCGGTCTTTGAGGGGTGTCTGAGCAATCAACTCCTCAGGCAAATCATAATTGTAATCGTTCGTATTCATCGTGCACCTCTTTTCTATTTTTAAGATATCAAAAACACGGCATAAAGTGGTATAGATTTAATCTTCGTCTCCGGATTATAACCGAAATCCTTAGAACTCACACGTAGGGCATAACGGGGATGATATTGTCGCATATAATTCTTTAAACTCTTCGATTGGGTATTGTCTGAAGCTTTGACTTCCACAGGAATAATTCCGTCGTCATTATAAATCAGAAAATCGATTTCCGACTGATTGCTATTTACCCAATAGTATAGGACATTCCCATTGCTCGCGAGTTGATTCGCGACATAATTTTCGACGATAACTCCCTTGTACGAAGAAATGTTATCTGTAAGAATATCTTTGGTACTTATCCCTAAAAGCGAATTTAGAATACCCACATCGCTCAAATAGAGTTTAAAAGTATCCAAGTCTACAAATGCTTTCAAAGGTATTTCAGGCGTCTTTACACAAAACGACGTCTGTACCATATTGCTCGCTTCTAACCAATCCAAAGGAGAGACATATTCCCTACTTCGTGCATCATTTGCAATTTTGCTAAATTGAAATTTATGCGAAGTATTTGCAAGCTGCGTAGGAAGTGATTCGTAGATACGTTGAATCTTTAAAGCCTCACTATCACTGGTGACATATTTATCCATATCGTTAAAATAAGATTCCACGATATCTTTTAAAATGGTCGAATCATAATTGAAATAGTCGTTCTCATTGTCGACCATGTTTTTCACACTTGCAGGCATACCTCCTGTAACGAGATAAACCCTATATAAATTCATCGCTTTCTCATGTAAGGATTCCGTCATTTGCTTATTTTTGCTAAAACACTCTTTTATCATATTTAAGAGACTTTCTTCTCCCATCGCTAACAAAAACTCTTCAAAATCCATCGGGGTCATATGTAAAAACTTTACTTTCCCTACCGGAAAAGAAAAATGAGAACGTTTTAACTTTACACCCAATAAAGAGCCAGCACATACTATTTTAACCTCGCCATGCTTTTCGCTAAAATACTTCAACTCAGAAATCAACTTCTCTGATTCTTGAATCTCGTCTATAAATAGAACTGAATCCTCTTCGTCTAAATCGAAGTTGAGAAGAACTTTAAGTCTCGTATATTTTTCATCTGACGTCAACGAAGAATTGTACAGCTCGACGATAGCACTATCCTCGAGAAGATTGACGTATTTATAGCTTTTAAATTCATTTTTACAAAATTTATCTAAGATGTATGTCTTCCCACACTGTCTTACTCCTAACACCATCAAAGGGTTAGATACTTTAGATTGTTTCCATTCCAACAGTTTTTCATAAATTTTTCTTTTCATAAAGGTTTTTCCTTCCCTTTAAATCATAGCATCAAAATGCGATAAAATCAACAAATTACACGTTTTTGGTAGGACTTTTTGCTGAAAATTACACGTTTTTGGTAGGACTTTTTGCTGAAAATTACACGTTTTTGGTAGGA
>CAJTZC010000011.1:0-35882 GCA_910583745.1 uncultured Bacilli bacterium | reverse complement strand
TGAAAATTACACGTTTTTGGTAGGACTTTTTGCTGAAAATTACACGTTTTTGGTAAGACTTTGAGATTTTAACGGTGCAAAGGGAACTTTTTTACGAGTTCTTTGACCTTACTTTTTTCCTCATCGAGAATATCGGCATTGTCAGGATTCTTTAAAACGGTCGCGATAATTTTACCGATTTCCTTAAAGTCTTCTTCTTGGAGACCTCTCGTCGTCATCGCAGCCGTGCCGAGCCTGATGCCACTTGTAACGGTAGTTTTCTCCGTATCAAAAGGAATGGAGTTCTTGTTGACTGTAATGTCAACTCCTGAAAGAACTTGCTCGACATCGAACCCCGTCAACCCTACAGAAGACAAAGTATCGACTAATAGGAGATGACTGTCCGTCCCACCCGAGATAATCCGGAATCCCTCTTCACTTAACACATCGGCAAGGGCATGTGCATTCTTGATGACCGAAGCTGTATAGCTTTGAAACTCGGGCTCCATGGCTTCTTTAAAACATTGTGCTTTTGCTGCGACGATGTGCATGAGGGGCCCACCTTGTATTCCAGGGAATATCGCTTTATCGATGCGACGAGCGATTTCCTCGTCGTTCGTAAGTATCAGCCCACCTCGAGGTCCTCTCAACGTTTTGTGCGTCGTCGACGTGACGACATCGGCGTATTCGACGGGAGAAGGATAAACTCCTCCTGCCACCAAACCGGCGACGTGAGCCATGTCGACGAGCAAATAAGCCCCAACAGAATCGGCAATTTCCCTAAATCTCTTGAAATCGATGTATCGGGAATATGCACTGGCACCTGCGATGATAAGTCTCGGACGACACTCCTTGGCCAATCTTTCGATTTCGTCATAATCGAGCATCTCCGTCCTTTGGTCGACGTGATAAGAGACGATTTCATAGTCCTTACCACTAAAGCTGAGAGAACTTCCGTGTGTCAAATGCCCTCCATCTTTCAAATCCATTCCTAAGACTGTATCGCCTTTCCCCAAAAGGGCTCTGTATACGGCCATATTGGCAGAACTTCCCGAATGCGGTTGTACATTCGCATACTTGACATGAAAAAGCGCACACGCGGTCTCGATAGCGACGCGTTCGACGACGTCGACGAACTCGCATCCTCCGTAGTACCTTTTGCCAGGATAGCCTTCGGCATACTTGTTCGTAAATATGCTTCCTTGCAACTCCAAAACGCTTTTAGAGACATAGTTCTCACTGGCGATGAGCTCGATATGTTCTTCCTGTCTTCTCGTTTCATTTTCTAATGCTTCTCTAAGTATTTTATCCATCTTTAACACTCCTACTGTAATTATTCTTCTGTATCGAAAAGGGTATAACTGTGGTTGATTCCTAAATGTTCATAAGCTTTCTCTGTCGCCATACGACCACTTCGCGTTCTTTTGACAAATCCTTCCTGCAACAAGAAAGGCTCGACGACATCCTCGATGGTCGTCACTTCTTCTCCTATCGAAGTTGCGATGGTCTCTAAACCGACCGGCCCGCCGTTAAATTTTTGTATTAAACTCTTTAAATACTCTATATCGATTTCGTCGAGACCGTAACTGTCGACTTTGAGCCTGTCGAGCGATTTTTTTGTGACATCGATGTTGATGACCTCGTCTCCCCCGACCATAGCAAAATCTCTGACCCTCTTATAGAGTCGGTTCGCAATACGAGGTGTCTTTCTACTTCTCTTCGCTAGCTCCATCGCCGCATCGTCTTCGATATCGATGCCGACGATACTACTAGTTCGCTTGACGATATCTTTGAGTTCTTCATGCGTATAATAGTTCAACTTACAGATGATGCCAAACCGGTCCCGCAATGGGCTCGACAAATCGCCACTTCGCGTCGTCGCGCCGACCAAAGTAAACGGTGGCAGATTGATTTTAATGCTCTTCGTACTTCCCTCCGACCCGATGATGATGTCCAACTGAAAGTCTTCCATCGCTGGATACAAAATCTCCTCGACGATTCGTGGCATGCGATGTATCTCATCGATAAATAAGACATCGCCGGGCTCTAGAGTGGACAGCACCGCCGCGAGATCCCCCCCTTTTTCGATAGAGGGTCCACTGGCCGTCTTGATATTTACCCCGAGTTCGTTCGCAATGATATGGGCAAGAGTTGTCTTTCCTAGTCCAGGCGGACCGTACAACAACACGTGGTCTAGAGACTCATCTCGCATCTTGGCCGCTTCGACGAAGACGCGAATGTTCTCCTTGACGTCGCCCTGTCCGACATAGTCGTCCAACTTTTGTGGTCGAATGTTATTTTCAAATTCGTCTCCAGTGGTCTTATTCTTATCCAAGACGTTTTCGTTTTTCTCGTGCATGGAAGCACCTCCTCTACTTCAACAACAATTTTAAAGCGTCTTTTACCTGCTCTTCGATCGTCTTATTCTTATCGACATTCGGTACGATTTTATTGATATCTTGCGACTTATATCCCAAGGATTCCAAGACACTGATGAGTTCGAACGAATCGGTCGCTTCTGACTTTTCGACATTGACACTGCCCAATTTGCCTTTTAAATCCAAGACGATTTGCTTCGCGAGTTTATCGCCTACCTTAGGAAATTTTTTCAAATACAATACGTTCTCTCTGTCTATCGCGTCGACAATTCCCGCGACACTTCCCGTCGCAAAGAAACCCATGCCGACTTTAGGCCCTAAACCCTTCACCGACAAAAGCTTTAAGAATAGAGTTCTCTCATCGATTGTTTTAAACCCATAGAGAGAATTCTCATCTTCGCTGATTCGATTGTATACATAGACCGTCACTTCTTCCCCTTCGACAAAAGAATAAGGGTTCGCCACGAATACACTGTATCCTATCCCGTTATTCTCGATGACGACCATATTGCTCTCTAAAAATGCTACTTTACCAGTTATATAATTGTACATATGCATAACCTCCTCTACCATTTTATCAAATTATGAAAAGAAAAAAAAGACTTGTCGAACTTTCTCGTTCTTTTCACATGTATTCGCACAAAAAAAGACTGGAAGTTAAAATTTAACCCCAGTCACAATGACAGAAAATATTCGTTTAAAAGCAGTCCAAATCGAGCACTTCTTGACATCATGTAACACCGTAACAGGCAAAGTCGTCGTTAATTTATCGTCGATATAGACGCGCAACTCTCCGACCTTATCGCCTTTTTTGACAGGCGCTCTGACTTTATCCAACTGCAAATCGTACGTATACTTCTTCTCTTCTTCGTTGATTTTAACCAAATCTGTCACATCGCCCTCGACGACGACATCTTCTTTCAATTTTTCACCGAGATCGATATCGATTGTACCGACAGACTTTCCACTGTCTAAGATTGTATTGATTTTATAAGAACTTTTTCCAAAGTTTAAAAGCGACACTGTATCCTTTGTCCTCTCGTCCTGCCCGGGCTCGCCCATGACGACACTGATTAAGCGCATACCTTTCCATTTTCCTGTTGCAGTGAGACAATACCCAGCATTGCCTGTATATCCTGTCTTTAAACCGTCTACACCCTGGTAGAATCTCACCAATTTATTCGTATTGACCATCCAAAGACTCGAACCGTCTTTCTTTTTTAAATACTCCTCGTAGATGCTAGAATATTGCAAAATCAATTCGTGTTTGATGAGTTCTCTTCCCATCTTGGCCATATCTCTAGCGCTAGACAAGTGTCCGTCGGCATCGAGACCGTAGACGTTGACGAAATGGGTACTCGTAAGCCCTAACTCCTTCGCACGCTTATTCATCATGTCGACAAAGTTCTCTACACTTCCCCCAATTGCCTCTGCAAGCACGACAGCCGCGTCGTTTCCACTCGCTATACAGACAGCCTTGATAATTTCGTCTAACGTATATTGACTTCCCGCTTCCAAAAACACCTGACTGCCACCCATACTAGCAGCTTTTTCGCTGACCAAAACGTTATCTTGCAAGCCGATTTGCCCTTTCTCGATTGCTTCCATCGTCAAAAGAAGAGTCATAATTTTTGTCATCGATGCAGGTGCTAGGGCCTCATCAGCATTCATTTCGTATAAGACTTCTCCCGTCGAAGCTTCTATCAATATAGCACTTTTGGCATTCTCGACTAACTCTGCCGCAGAGACACCTCCGACCAAAGAAAACATACACAAGAAAGAAAACAATACTTTTTTCAATTTTACCACCTAATTAAGAGTATTCGAGAAACCCGTCTTTAGAACACAGAAAAATCGTCACAAAAAAATCGAGCCACTTACCCGATTTTTAGAAATTAAATTTTATTACTTGCACTCTGCACCAAGCTGTTCGTATACAGCTTTGATGTCACCCATTTTGATTTTTCCATCTTTGATGAGAGCTTTGTTTGCAGAATCGATTTCGATTAACTTTCCAGTATCGATTTTTTCATAATTGATATTTGTCGTACTGATAAGTTTGTCTCCATCGATTTTTACTTCGTAATTATAATATTCGACATCTTTATAAGGACTATACATTCCTTCAACTGTCTCTTGATAAAGTTCCAAGAACTTCTTATTATCAGAAGTTACAGTCTCCTCTGTCTCCACTAATTGTACAAAATCGCCTTTATAAGTGACTTTGTAGTTTAAGGACATGTCTACGCCCTCCTGTATTGACTCCGTTTTTGTACAAGTCATCACTTTTGATTCCTCTTCCTTGCCACAACCCGTCGCAATGAAAAGAGAACCGACTACCAAACATGGTAAAAAATACTTTTTCATAAACTTTAATCCTTCCTTCTAATAAAAGTATAGCATATTGCTAGACAAAAATAAATAAAAAATAGTCGAATACCCATTTATCCATAATTCCATAATTAAAAAAAGGAGGAACTTTAATTTTTCCTCGTCTACTTTTTCTACACACACTATTCGATTTCGTATAGATAAATGTCTTCTCCAATTTCAAATAGAATCTTCTTCATTCCATCGGTCAGAAAAAAATGTGCGATATTTTGACTATTAAAATCGAATTTTTTTATCAGTTTCGCCTCTTTGACAGATAAAATGCTATAAGGCAATCTAGAATCATAACCATAATCAAAAATGATATCCCCCCCGTTTATCTCTCTCGAAACGACATATCCTTCAGTGGACAACACATTTGCTTCCTTTAAATCATTGTCGACTATCACTAACTTTGACTTCCCTGTCCCAGAATCGAGCAATAAAACATATCCATCATTGGTTCTTGTCGTCGTCACCAACTGATAAGACTCTAGTTCGTTATTTACATAGACGACACGTTTTTCTCTCGTATTTAAATTTAAAGAATACGTCGTCTCTTTTTCAAAATAGGAAACTTCTGTAAAGATTAACTCGTGTTTTTTAGCCTTGTAGTATAATCACATCTCTGTAAAAAAACACCTTCTTTATCTGTATGGTTGCCGATTCCCGTCTCGAGTATTTCAAATTCGGTATCTCTCATTATCTCGATAGTAAAGACTGTCACATAGTGAGACAAGCTATCTCCTGTACTAGAAATCTCTATATCGTCATCGTAAGAGACAAAAATCGTTTCGTTTGATTCATCATCGACTACAAAAAATGGAGAGTCCATTACATTGTAAATCTGTCCTTTTTTTAAAATGATAGAATCGCTAAAATCTAAATTAGCCTTTTTAAGATACCACTCATAGATACCATCGCTTCGATGGTCATTTAATTCTACATAGAAAATTTTCTCTCCTTCGATGATAAAATCCCATATACGGTCCCCGAAAGAATATTTATAATAATTCAACGTATCTGTGTCTATATTATAAGTCCAAACGCCTGTAGTTTTAAGTATGACATTGCTCATACTCGAATCGAGGCATGATGCATACAAGACATTCTTTTGCAGTCTTCTCGTCTCTATAGAATTAGTATCGAATTTATCGAGTTTGCTTCTCAGATTTAAGTTTTTTTTGCTAGTATTGACGACGTCCAAAGTCTCCACTTCTTTTTTATATTCTAGAGTCGAATTTTTTATTATTTGTTGTGGACTTACTTCTTCGGGCACACCCTTTTTTGGAACAGCACATAGACCGACTATAACCACCAAAACAATAGCCATAAATGCTATTGTTAAAATTTTAAAATTGACTTTTTTTGTAATATTTTTCATATTTATTAATAGATAAGATATCTATCTCCATAAAGTTTAACGGAATTAAAAACATTATCTAAAGAATCTAGATGCACTCCAAATACACTACCTCTACCATAATCAGATTTATTACTATCTACATAAAACACTTGATAAGGAGCAGTAGAACTCACAGTATTACCTGTAGCAACAATATAATGACCTGTTTGATGACCGTTATATAGGTATAATGTCCTAGTCATCGTGTGCATAACTAGTGGCTTTTTTGTGTCAACAGAATTTTCCAACATAGTTTTAAACTGTTCCTTAGTTCTAGTACTACCAAGCACGTAATTATACTTTTGATTAACATATTTGTTAATTACATCTCTAAACTTATAAACATATGTACCATTTGAATCTGTGCCAAGCTCTTTAGCATAATCTGATTGTGTTTTAGAAGTACCATTCATAAAATGAATTACTTCCTTAAGCGTCGCAGGACCGCAATAATTATTTTTTTCTTGTGCAAAAGGAGTTACACTTAAAGCATGTGTAAAATAATGGAGCTGCGGGCCTGAATTGTTTAATTGATTTAGGGACTTTTCTGTTCTTACTAGATATTCATCTGTGTAAGGAGTTCCATTTTTACAAGACAAATCCAAATCTTTAGGGTCTGTTTGAGCTACTATATAGTTTAATGATTGACTAGATAATTCATCACAAGATACTCCGTCTAATGCATTCACTGTTGTAATATTAAGAATTAAACTTAATACCAATATTAAAGTCAAAAGCAAATTTTTTTTAATTTTCATAAAAACCTATCCTTTCTTAAATAAAAATTACCTTTATATACTAAATTAATAAGCCTATCTTTCTAAGAAATTATCTCGTCCTATG
Source organism: uncultured Bacilli bacterium (assembly GCA_910583745.1). GTDB lineage: Bacteria > Bacillota_I > Bacilli_A > RF39 > UBA660 > RUG11867. The sequence goes on along the minus strand of CAJTZC010000011.1, from coordinate 28,907 downwards.
TACATCTCATACTACTTTAAATTTCTAGCCTCATCATAAAAAAGATTTATGAAGAAATCAAGGAGAACTTTAGAGAATTTCGTAGAATTTTTGAGAATTTATGGGAACCCTTTCTGATACAGGCATTCAAAGCTACGAAAAAACCTTTAAAATTTTCCTATAAAAGAAAATTTTAATAAAAAAACCTATTCGTATTCATAACGAATTGGCTAAATTTTTAATAAGTAGCAGTCGCAACTCCTATTTTTTCATATTTGCCCATAATAGAAATCCCGAGTGTAATTCCATTTGAACCAGAAACATTATATTGCGCTAAAGATATAGGTACTATATTATTTGCGTGAGCATAATCTCCATAGGCTTTCAGTGAAACACTCGATTTTTTTTTCTACACTAAAATAGAAATAAGAAGATAATTTTTTTAAATTACCACTTTTAAGCGGAAATACTGTCCCAACTCCCTCGGTTCCATATTTGACATAATTTTCATTATTACTACTATAAATACTTCCTGTTACACAATAATTCTGCTGAAAGTAATTTGTTTTAGTGATTAAACTTACAATGCTATTATCTATACCTATACCAATTATATCGTTACTTCTTACAGACGGAAATTTGCTCCACTCTATTGAAACTTTATATCTATAGATTCCCTGCACCGCAATGATAGAAGTCGTAATTTTCTTATAACTGTCTGTTTTTATTCCATCACTATGAGGCATTATAGCATTTTTATTTTGGCTATATTCAAGAGGATTAATTTCAATATCCTGAAAATTTCCATTAGCTAATGTAGTTTTATAATATTTTGTTTTGCTAGAAATGACCTCGCCATCAATTGCCAAAGATGCCTCAAATTCTTCTTTTTTCATAAACTGAATTTCGTCTTCCGTATAGCCTAGTTTTACTAAATGTTCATGTTGCTCATCACTTATTACTAGTCCAGTATAGTTTTTAGTGACTGCAGACGCTCCACTTGGAACTGACAAAACCAAAATACAAATTGCCAGCAAAATTCTTTTTTCATTTTCTCTTCTCTCCCTTTTCGATATTTTTAATCTAACATAAAAAAAGAAACAAAGTAAGTGTTTCTCTGTGAACGGCCATTTTAATTGGATTTTCCATCAAAATTTTCATAAATTCTCTTCGCACCAAACTCCATGATAATCTCTCCAATTTTACCATAAGATTCAAAATACGAAATCATAACTGTTATAGTTTCATCTTCAATATCATCAAATTCAGGTAAAGCATAGTTGTCGTTCCAAATTGTACTGACATAATCCACTAAGGGTCGTTTTTTCATTCCCTTTTTATAGCTCATTAAACAGTCGCCTTCTTGAAACGCTACTCCATTTCCAATTTTTACAGTAAAATCAAAAGTATACGCATTTATTTTTTGCCAATTCGCTTCGCTTATATTGATATGAGCAATCAACATTTCCCTTTGGTAGTTTGATTCAATATATTTTCCTGTGATAGAATAACCATCCTGTTTACTATAAAGTTCATAGATGCGGACATCGGCATACCCGTCGTCGTTCATTCTTTCTACAATTTTTAAACCTGCATACGAAAAACCGATGCCTAGCAAAATTCCTAAAATAAAGAGGATTGGTCGTTTCAAAAGAATTTTAAATATACCTCGTTTTTTTACTTTTTCTTCCTCTGTCTCGAGAGTCAAATACTCCATCGAAACTTTAAAAACATTTTTTAACTTGATTAACTCTTCGGACTTTGGATCACAATAACCGTTCTCCCATTTTGAAATAACTTTGTTAGAGACTCCGATTAACTCCCCGAGTTCGGCTTGACTCAGTTGGTTCTTTTTTCTTAAATAAATTAATCTTTCTCCAAAATTTTTTGGGTTCATAATAAACTTACACCTTCTTTATAAATAAACTAGAATCGAATTCCTCCGAATGTTTCTTCTCCATAGTCTTCGAAGTTTTCTTCTCCGAAAGACTTATCGAACAGGAATGTACCTGTCATCATAGAGGCATCGAACAAATAGTTTAAGTGTAAAGCCCCATACAATCTCTCGCAATAGACGTCTAAATTGTCAAAAATACTATGAAGTCTTCTCGCGAGCACTTCTAAAACCAAGAATCCCTCTCGTCCCTTCACTGCGAGCACTTGAAGAGGCATCTTTCGACCCATCGCCGTATTTTTAGAAAAATGCTTTAGAACCAAATAAGAGTCAGCATCTTTAAATCGAAAGACGACGAGGCTTCTCCTTTCAGGAGTTCTAAAAAATCGGACGTGAAAGTGACTGCTGATATCAGGACGTGTCTTCAAAACCTCCTTTAAATCTCCTGCAAGTCTATATATTTCGGGTATTGCTCTTTTTTTATCGATGATGACATCGCTGTCATCTTTTAGAACTGAGAGTACTCTTTCTTCAAAATAATTCATAACCACCCATCTCCGTGGAAAATATTATAACACTATTCCTTTCTATTAGAAACTTTTTTTCTCTAAAATTTCATTTTATTGTATAATATTCTTATCAAAGGAGCAGATCGATGAAAAAAATTTTAATTGCACTCATAAAACTGTATAAAAAAATTCCGTTCAAATCGCACAACTACTGCAAGTTTACGCCTACGTGCTCTGAGTATGCCCTGCTCGCCTTAGAAAAATATGGATTTCTAAAAGGTTCTTACTTGATGGTTCGACGCATCTTGCGTTGCAATCCTTTCAGCAAAGGTGGCTACGACCCTGTTCCATAGGCACACGTCTAGTACACATCGACAAAAGACACATACCCTATTAGTAGGGTGATTAATTTTGATGAATTTTTTTGAAAATTTAAATCCTGTCATGCAAGCATTTCTCGCGACGATGCTGACATATGCCTTCACCGTGGCCGGCAGTTCTCTCGTTTTCTTTTTTAAAAAAGTCAACAGAAACGTCATGGACGCGCTCTTAGGTGTTGCTGGTGGAGTGATGATTGCGGCTTCTTTCTTCAGCCTCATCGCGCCCGCTATCGATAGAGCAGAAAGTCTAGGACAAATTCCGTGGCTCATCGTCTCCATCGGCTTCTTTTTAGGAGGAGTTCTTCTATTTATCACAGATAAACTGAGTTCCAAAGTTCTTAAAAACGCAGCAGATAAGAAGAATTTCATGCTGATGCTCTCGATAACGATGCACAACATCCCCGAAGGAATGGTCGTAGGTCTCGCGTTCGGTTCGATTGTCTATGGCGGTGTCACTGTATCCAGTGCACTCATGTTGGCCTTAGGAATAGGTATCCAAAATTTCCCGGAAGGTTCGAGCATCTCTCTTCCTTTGAGAAGAAGTGGTATGTCGAGAGCGAAAGCCTTCTTCTTCGGTCAGATAAGCGGTATCGTCGAGCCCATCGCGGGAGTCATCGGAGCCCTGCTCGTTCTTCAAATCGAGTGGATACTGCCGATATCTCTAGCCTTCGCGGCAGGAGCGATGATATACGTCGTCGTCGAGGAGATCATTCCAGAAAGTCAGACGAACAAAAGAAAAGACCTCATGGCCTTCTTCACATTGATAGGATTTATCATTATGATGGTTTTAGACATCGCTTTAGGTTAGCCTAAGACCATAAATTTTATAAAACAATAAGCGACCCAGACGACGAGCAAGCAAGTGAGAGCGAGTATCATGATGAGATACATGTTCGTAGTGGCATAACCCTCTCTCTTGTAAATAATCATTTCGGGCTCCGCTTTTTTTTGTGCTCGAAATTTCTTAGAGTTGTTGTTATTGATGTATTCGAGGTTGAAATCGCAGATGCGGACGATGTCGCCATTCTCGCGCATCGACACGTCCAAAAAGTATTTCTTATCGACACTGATCGTCGTCTCATAACAGTCGCCGTGGTCTACATCGTAACTTCGGATGACATACCCCTCCGGTATCTCTCTGAAAGTCAAGAGGATGTATTTGACGTGACCTGCGATGAAACTGAAACCGTACTCCTCGCCGTTCGTATTTTTAAGAGAATCCCAATCGCTCAAGTATAGGAAATTGCTCTTGATGATAGAACGAAGCTTCCCTATCTTCTCTTCTTCAGTGAGAATGGTGACATTGGCAAAGACGTCATCGCTCTCCCCGTTCCAAAGCGCATTCGCGTACTTCGTAGAAAAATAGATGTTATTATAAAATGCTGGCATGCTCTTCAAAATTTCCTTGGCAGCTAACAAGACATCTGCCGGAAAAGTAGCATAGTAAGCATATTTGTTGTTGACCTGTGCCATACGCGACTCCCTCTATTCTGAATTAAATTATATCATCGTGCTTCTCTTTTAGCAAGTCTTTTATTGATAAGATTTGCAAAGACAGAATAGATGATGGCAAACACGGGCACTCCAAAAATCATGCCCACAAATCCGAACAGACTGCCGAATAAGAGTATCGAAAATAGTACCCAAAAACTCTTTATTCCCGTCCGATTTCCGATCAATTTCGGTCCTAGAATGTTCCCGTCGAACTGCTGGATTAAGAATATCAAAATCGCAAAAGTCAAACTCTTCGCTGGGTCGATAACCAAGAGCAATCCAATGCAAGGGATAGCTCCGATGAAGGGTCCGAAGTACGGGATGATGTTGGTGATGCCTACGATGACCGATATGATAAGCGCATACGGTATTCTAAAAATCGAAATGATGACGAAGGTGAGGACCCCGATGATGAGAGAATCGATAATCTTCGCGACCATGAAACCGCCGAATATTTTATCGGTGTAGCCCAACGTCGTCATGGTCGTATCGTATATTCTTCTAGGCAACAAAGCGCGCAGAACTTTTTTTGCCCCATCGATAAAGGAATCTTTGTCGTAGATGAGATATACAGAGACGATGAGCCCGATGAGGATGTTGATGGTCCACTTCAAAATGGAAGAGATACCCACCGTGATATTCGCGATAATCATGTCCATCGAAGGCAAGACGATACTTCGAACTGCTTGGACGATGTCGGTATTCCATTGGTCTATCAGTTTTTCTAACTCGGGATTGTTTTTCACCAAATCTTTGAGAGAATCGTAGATGTTGTTGAGATAGACTGGAATGTTTGTAAGCATCATATTGAGACTGTCAAAGAGACTCGGTATGACGAACTTTACGAAAAGAACGATCATTAAAAATGTAACCAAGTAAGTGAGAAAAATCGAGAAAATCCGCGAGACTTTCTTTTTATTTTTTATTTTCTCTTTGCACTTCTTCGCCAAGAACTCGACGACATGACAGGAGACGTGCCGGTCGATAACTTTCACGAGAGGTGAAAGAAGATAGGCAAACAGTAAGCCGAGAAGAATGGGCTCTAAAGCGACAAATATCTTCAAAAATAGGCGCAAAATGATATCGAATTTTAAGAATGTAAAGAAGAGCAATATCGAAGCTGCAATAACAGAAAACAGCGTAATTCCCCAATATATATAATTGTTGCCTTTGATTTTATCTTTCATTTTTTCTCGCTCCTTATCAGTAGTCGAATACAAACTCATACTTCGTACTTTCGTTAAATATTTCTATCGTGTCGATGCACTCTTCGTCGGTCGAGATGATGTAGGTATATCCGTCGATGAACTGATAGGTATACCGCTTCTCTACACCGTTCTTTTCGATGTTCGCCGTCGAGGAATTCAACTTTTTAAATAGGTTTTTAAAGTCGAACAGAGCCGCGTCATACGTCAAATAGAGTTCATCGTACTCCGTCTTAGAGCCGAACGAATGCAAATATGTCACACCCTCTTCGATAGAATATTTGATTAAATCGTCATCTGTTTCTCTATATCCTATGACGTGGCCGGCATTATATTCTCCGATATATTCGACAATTTTATCACTTTCAATCCTATAAGTGAAATCGTATTGCCCCGTATAGAGAACTTCCTGTTTGTCGAAGTAAGTCTTCTCTTTTGGGCTTTCGCTCGGTTTCTCCACTGGAGAACTCTGTGTCGAGGAACTGGAAGCTTTCTTTGGTGGATGGACCGCATTCGTAAACACGACCAAAAATAAGACGGCTCCGAAGAATATCATATACAATATCAATTTGAAGAGTGCTCTTCCCCTCTCGGTGCTCCGTAGCTCTTTAATCCATTCTATCATTTACATCGATTCCTTTTAAACTGTTTTTATCTTTGCCATGCAAGTAATCTTTGACGAGAAGTCTATTTTTACCCTCAGGCTTTATCTCTGTGATGATGATTTCTCCTTCGAGTGTGCCGATGCCGAGCCCATCTTCGTATACGTTATTGATTTTAGAGACAGGTCCTTTCGCCGTCCCCTTTCGGGAAGCATAGACCTTGACGTGCTTTCCATCCATTATAAAATAAGCTCCTGGTATCGAATTGAGGCCTCGTATTTTGTCGTAGACTTCCTTCGTCGTCGTATGGAAGTCGATGAGTTCGTCATCCTTCGTAATGACATAGCCATAAGTCGCGGAGTTTTTATCCTGTGCGATTCTCTCGTTCGTACCTTCGACGAGGGAAGGCAAAGTCTCGATGAGAATTTCACTTCCAAGAGCAGCGAGCTTTAAAGAGAGACTATCGAGCGTGTCCTCATCCTCGATAGGAATACTCCTTTTAGAGATGATATCCCCACTGTCCATCTCCGCATCCATATACATGATGGTAATCCCGGTCTCTTCTTCGCCTTCCATGATAGCGCGATGTATCGGTGCCCCACCTCTGTACTTAGGAAGAAGCGAAGCGTGGACATTGACACAACCGAGTCGTGGCAAATTGATGAGCTCCAAAGGAATGATTTGTCCGTAGGCACAGGTGATGATGATATCTGGATTGACCTCTCGAATGCGTTCAAAATCTTCCCTGATTTTGTTCGGCGTGTACACTTCGATACCGTTCTCTAACGCTCTCGCTTTGACGGGTGATGAGGTCAGTATTTTTTTCCTTCCGACTAACTTATCGGGTTGACTAACGACCATGACGACATTGGTATTTTGGATAAGTGCATCCAGAATAGAGACAGCAAATTCGGGTGTCCCCATGAATACTACTTTTAAATCTTTCATTCAATCCACTCATTTCTCTAAGTATTGTAACATATTTGATAGCAAAATAGAACACAAAAAAAGCCGTCGCATGTGTACGACCGAGTTTTCTAGATTTGTCCCTTTCCTTCGAGAGATTTCTTTACACAAGTCACATCGATGCCACCGAAACTCACTTCTTGTCCAGAAAGCCCAAAATAATCGATGGCAGTCACTTCATAACCGAGATCTTCTAAAAAAGTCGCGACTATTTTTTCGATATCGTCTCCGATGTTTGTCTTCTCTACTACGGTTTCTCCAAGCGAATTCGTGACTGTCTCCGTGATTTCGAAGTGAACGACACCTGGAGTGACAAGTTTTGAAGCCGGTCTTACTCTTCCTACGGAAATGGAAGGTTCGACGTCTCTCTGTTCGTATTTTGAATAATAGTCTTTTATCAAAACGTTCAATTGACTAGCACTTAATTTCATAATTCTTTTCCTTTCTAGAGCCTTATTTTATCAAATCTGTCTCTTAAAATCAAGAGTCCCAATACGCCCGAGTTTACGTGAATAAAAACAAAAAATGTGCGAATCGTCGAGTCTGTAAAAAATGCTATTATAACTACATAGATGGTAAGTAAGCATAGTCTGAACGATTTACTTTGCTTCTTTTTATTCATATTTATGTGAACGATTCCAAAACGTCATATAAATCCTTTGAATTATAATCTTTTTTCATAAGTTTTATGTGGTATGCTATATGATCATAAATGAATGATGCTTCTGCAATCGTAGGACTGTTCATCCCAGAATTTGTTTTATACGTCTGTATATTGGCATTTGTTTTCAATGATTTAATATGATAATTAGAGCATTCACTATTTTGAGCTTCAAAGCTATATGCCTGATTTAATTCTTTTTCTGAAGCATATTGTGTATGAAATAAAAAGCCTATTTGAATATACCAATAATCGTCTTCCACATAATAATCATCTTGGGAGGTCTTAAAAGATAAAGTAGAACATTTATTATCATTATAAGTTATTTTGTCTATCATATAGCTTTTCACATATGGGTTTTTAAGTATCTTTATCCCTAATTTTTTTTCTATTTCTATATCACTATATTTATTACTTATGTCAACATTTTCATTGAAAGGATTGTCATCTTTTATTTCGACAGTTTCAGTAAATTTAGTGTAGGAAGCATCTATAACCGTACCTTCAGAATTTGGTAATTCGACCGTTCCCTCTTCGAGTATAAATCCTTTAATCGTATTGACTATTTCTTTTCCATAGACTACTGTTGTAAAAGCAAAACATAAAATGATAGCACTTAAAACTGCGCATCGTAAATTAGTTTTGTTTTGTTTTTTATATAGATTATTTTGCAAATCTTCTAACTCTTTATTAGATAAGCTGACTTTATCAAATGTTGATTTATAATTTTTTTCAAAATTTTTCATTTTATATCTCCATTTCTTTTTGTAATTTTTCTCTAGCACGTCTTAATCTCTGTTTGATAGTCGATTCATTCATTTTTAAGATCTCCGATATTTCGCTTATTTTATATCCTTCATAATAAAACAAGTAAAGTACTATTCTATACTGGTGCGGAATTTTACTTAATTCTGCCACCATTCTGGTATCATTATCGTTAAACTGATATTTAGATACATCATCGATCAATAATGTTTTCGAATGCCACTTCGATTTTAAGAAATTTTTGGATAGATTAGAGGCAATTCGAATTAATATCTTTTTTATTTGAATAATATCATTAGGATACCTCTTATAATTCTTATAATACTTTATAAAGACATTTTGTAAAATATCTTTCGTATCGCATGTATTTAAAGTATAACTAAAAATCAATTTATAAATATCCGGTGCTAGTTGCTTATAAATTGTTGTGAAATTTTCATCCATAAAGTCACCTCATTTGAAAGCTTTCACTATAATAACAATATAAAATAATAAAAAGTTACATTTTTTTTAAAATTTTATGAAAAATCATCTGATGAACAAATTAACCATTTGGTATAATTCGGTTGAATAATAAGTATTGTTAATAAAAACGGAAATGTTAAAGATAAATTTTAACAACTTACATATTTCCTTTAACAAACTAACTCATTTAAAGTGTAAAAAATAAAAAAGGGACAGTCCCTTTTTTCCCCAATTACGGGTCTTTTTGATTACATATAAATCATATCACATTGAATGAGAATTGTAAAATTGTCATTTCTTACCACAAGCATTGAACTAGTTTTCCTCTAAAATTTCATTGAGAGCTTGTATGACTTCATTCACAGAAGTCTCGTCGGGGTCCATGACATACAGTTTTGTCTTCCCTGCTGAATACGCCGTCTTATAGGCATCAGAGCCCCTCGCGTTTTTGGTCTCGACCGTCCAAGTCGGATTGGAAGCGAGTTGCATCTTGGCTAAAGCGAACATCTCGACGTCGGACATATTGGTGACGACTGAATTCCCCAAAGTATCCAGCAACCTCTTATACTTCGTGATGATGGAAGGACTCGTGACTTTCTCGATGAGACCTTTGATGACAGCTTCTTGGTTCTCACCTCGCGAGATATCCCCGAGAGGAAGTTCCTTTCTACTTCTCGAGAATGCAAGCGCAGCGGACCCATTGAGTGTATTCTTTCCTTTATGGAAACTGTGCCCATCATAAGCGAAATTATACTTCGATTCGACGGTAATTCCACCCAGAGTATCGACGATTTTTATGAGAGAACTGAAGTTCAATTTTACATAGAAATCGATATCGGTGTGGTATAAATCTTCCAAAGTCGTGATGGACTCCTCTATTCCATAATTCCCCGCATGTGTGAGCTTGTCGAAAGCCTTTTTAGAGTGCAATTTTACATAATAATCGCGAGGCGTATTGACTAATAGAACCTTATTGTTCTTAGGATTGACTGCGACCAAAATATTCACGTCACTTCTCGAGATATTCGCGATGGAACCATATGTGTCGATGCCACTGATATAGACCAAGAAAGGGTCGTTCGTCACGTCGACATTGCTCTTCTTGACATTCGCTTTCGTCTTGACAGAGACTTCTCCGATGCTCTTGAGTTGATAGAACAAATCGGTGTATTCTTCGCTCGCAATTTCCTCCAAAGTCGAGCTCAGGAGTATGACGTCGATTTTTCCATCGGTACAGTCCTCGAACAGAGCACCTAAATCGTCATACTTTTTCTCCTCTTCAAAAGAGGCCTTCTTTTTCAAAAGCCGAACGGCCTCCTCTAAGGTCTTTCCCTTGCTGTCGAAAATGCCTAACTTCGATGCAGTTAAACCGTCGGCACTCGAATGTCCACTTGAATTGACCACATAGACGTAATATTTTTCTTCATACGAAATGTTCTCCGCTATCTTCATGGCAAAGCGCGTCGTCGCTTCCAAACTGTAAGACCCATAGGAAAACACACAGATAAGCAAAACGGCTAGGACCAAAAAAGGAATCTTGATGACCACTTTAAACCGTTTATTCAGCACGAACAATAGAAACGCTTCTACGAGGAATAATATCCCACATAGAGAGACGATGTGCTTCAGCCCCAATATTCCGATGCAGAGCAGTTTGACGAGAAATATAGAGGTCAGGATGACCAGCAAAATACTGACTGTCCTAAAAAGAGCCTTATGTTTCATGGGCTTTCTTTTTATTACTTTTTGTTTGGTTTTCTCCATAAAAAATTCTTCACCTACAAGAATATTATAATTTCTTTTGGTGAAGAATGCGTAATTATTTAAAAATATCGTTGTAAACTTCTGTAAATGCATCGACGAGAACGATGTCGACGACCTTTAAAATCTTCTTAGGGACCGACTTCAAATCTTCCTCGTTTCCACGAGGGACATACATTTTATCGATTCCGAGATTGTAAGCACTGATGACTTTGTCTTTGAGACCTCCAATTTTCAATATTCTTCCTTTTAAGGACAATTCACCTGAGAAGGCAATATGATTTGGAATTCTCTTTTCCAACAGTTCGCTCAGGATAGCCACAGTGATACCCATTCCGGCACTCGGTCCTTCTTTCGGAGTCGAACCATCGAGGGCATGTATATGCAATGTCTGTGCCAATTTCTTGACATCGACTTTCAAATCCTTGGCATAGGTTTTGATATAACTTAACGATACGAGAGCGCTCTCCTGCATGATTTTTCCTAGAGAACCGGTCGAAATGATTTTTTCCACTCCGGCATAGAGAGACACTTCGACCTTAAACACGCATCCCCCCATATTTGTGCAGGCAGGCACATTGACAACGCCGACATCGAGAGTTTCATCGACAATCGTTCTATATTTAGCAGGTCCTAAATATTTAGGCAAATCCGCTTCTTTGATGGTGACAGACTTCTCAGAGCCCGCTATCAGTACCTTGCGAACGATAGAAGATATCTTTCTCTCCAAATCGCGCATGCCGGCCTCGCGCGTATATTCTTCGACGATTTTAGCGATGACAGCGTCACCCATCTTTATCGAAGTGTGGTCGAATCCGTAGTTCTTCCCGAGTCGAGGCATGGTATAGTTCTTAGCAATCTCAATTTTATCGAACACCGTATAACTTGAAACTTCTACGATTTCCAAGCGGTCATATAGAGCTTTCGGTATCTTCGATTCATCGTTCGCCGTCAATATAAAGAGCACGTTGGAGAGGTCGAACGGTTCTTGGACATAGTTGTCGACGAACTCTTTATTCTGCGTTTGGTCCAAAATCTCGAGCAAAACCCCCGAAGGGTCTCCCTTGTAGTCTTTCACTATCTTGTCGACTTCATCGATCAGTATGACGGGATTATTTACCCCACACTTGCGTATGCCTTCCATGATTTTTCCAGCTCCAGCAGCGATATACGTCCTTCTGTGCCCGACGAGTTCACTCGCATCGTTCAACCCTCCGACGCTGACTTTGACAAATTCGCGGTGCACAGAACTCGAAAGTTCCCTTGCAAAAGTCGTCTTACCTGTTCCTGGAGGACCGATGAGACACAAGACAGGGCTCGGTATGTTCTTCTTTTTCTTGCGAAGAGCCAGATACTCCTCGATTCTCTCTTTAGCTCTATCCAATCCGTAATGCAATTCGTTGAGTTGGTCGTCGATTTTCTTGATGTCGCTCTCTTCTTTAGAACTCTTATTCCATGGTAAAGTTGTTATAAATTCCAAATGGGCACGTAAGCTTCCATATTCAGGAGAATTGTCGAGAGTCATCTCGAACCTTTTGACTTCACTTCTCATGCTGTTCTTAATCTTTTCATCGATTTTAAATCCTTCTATGAGGTTCAAAAACTTTTCACATTCGACTTGCTTGTCGTTCGATAAACCTATCTCGTCAGAGAGGACTTTTATCTTCTCCCTGATGATGATTTCTTTCTCGTTCTTATCGAACTTATCTCGCACTTCGTCTTCGATTTTATTTTCCAATTCCAAAGAGAGAATTTCATTCCCGAGTATCGTGATGAGCATACGAGCTCTCTTATAATAGTCTGTCTCTTTAAACAGTTTGAATTTTTGCTTAGGATTGAACTCCAACGACGCGCTTATCATGTCGGTGATTTTACTTAGATTTGTGATATTTTTGATAATGCCCAAAATAGAATTTGACGCGAGACTATTCAGATTGACATACTTCGCGACCAAATCTTTAAGTTTTCTAGAATAAGCCAACTCTTCGTCTAAGTTATAGACGGGGTTATCGATAGGACTAAACCCCACTTCTATCAAGTCCTCTTCCAAAAGAGACAACGTGCTAATTTTCACTCTTTTGATACCTCGCAGGGTTATCCTGACATTTCCATTCGGCAAATCGATGACATTTTTTACTTTAGAAAAAGCGCCGATGTTCTGAATGTCCTTTATAGAAGTGACGCTTTTGTTCTCGTCTTTAGGAGAGACGACGATTAAATCTCCATTGTATTCAGATAGAGATTTTTTAATAATTCTCTTAGAGAGAGCATTAGAAAGTTCCAATTTTATTTCCTGATTGGGAAATAAGGTGATGGTTTGAAGTATCAATATAAGAAGTCTATTTTGCACGTCATTCCTCACCTCTTTTAACGATGGTTTTTATTATAATGAAAACACAAAAAAAAGTAAACTGGAAATTTACTTTTTTTGAAATTTATTCTTTTGATGTCGTTTGTATCTTATCTGGAACCTCGATGTCTTCTTTCAAAGAGAACTCTCCATACTCGATGATGAACTTGTTACTCCACTTGCCTGGATTGTATTTTATCCATTCTTCGGTCTTTAGCACTAAACTGAATGCCTCTTCGATTCTTTTTATCTTCTCGAGTCCATACAGTATTGCTTCGCCATCTTTCATAGTGAGCTTCACTTCGTAGGTTTCGAGCCTTTCTAAGTCAATCAAATTCAAATCGACGACGGGCTCCTCTGTATCTTTCGTTTCGACGACGATAGCGTCGACATTCTCAAACTCGAAATATTTTTCTGCGAGGTCTATCTCTTTTTCGAAGAGCACTCCATCGACTACTTCGTTCCCTTCACTTCCGAGAGTACTTAGGTTGTAAGACGCGAGTACCTTAATCGAATACTTTTCTGAAGTTCCTTTTGTAAATGTGAACACAGGACTATTTTTGTCGACGACCGAATCGAACACGACTTGCCCTGTATCATCGGTGACGACTGCCTTCATGTTGGATAGAGCATAATCTGCATCTTCGACATTCAAGGTAACTTTGATGTTTTCATCGCTTTTCTCGATATCCACTTGAGTGACGAGAGGTGCATCTTTGACGATTTCTATCTTTTTCGTAGAGTTGACCACCAATTCGACGTGATTGCTCAAGACGATGCTTTCGAAGCGAATGGTCTCACTTCCCAAAGAAGCAAACCCGTCTAAGAAGAAGCGAGATACCCCATTCACCGTCGATACGTCGTAAGTGACACCGTCGATTTTTACTTTTGTCGGATAATACTCGGTGACATTGGTAGAGACGAACTCGACTTTGACTTTCTCCCCCTTATGGAAGAATTGTGTCGCCGTATTCTCGTTTTCCTTATAGGTATCGATAGAAACGATATCCAATTTATAATCCGTTATAATTCGTGCCTCTATCTTTTTTAGCTCGTAATCGACGAGTTTATTAGGAGAATCGTGTTCCAAACTCTCTGTATCCAAAATGGCGTCAATCGCGATTCTAATGTCGTATTTGACAGCGTTTTCGAGTTCGAACATCGCCGTATTCTTTCCTAATATGATATCTTCTTCGTATTTTATCGCACCTGTCTCTCTCTCTATCAGTTGCAGTTTTCCGCTGACATAGGCACCATCTTTATCGAATAAATCGAAGGACAAATCTATTTTTCTCTCTTGTTTGTTTTCGACGATTTCGAAATTATCGATGACAGGAATTTCTTTCAGCACATCGATTTGTAAGACTTCGTCGACGACGTATTCAAATCCACTTGCAAAGATGATTTTGCTCGTCCTCATCTCCTGTACGCCATCGTCTTCTCCGACGTCGATTTCGACTTCGTAGGTGTCGACTCCGACTTTGCGAGCATCGTATATGACATTGTTGACTACGATTTTCTCGACGTTGTCGATATAGTTCGACGCGATTTCATAAGAGAGTGTAACCGTCGCATTTTTTTCCGGATACATCTGGTCGATGTGATAGTTCTTCAGATAAACTTTTCTGATGGCATCGACCTTCTGCTCGCTCAACAAGACATTTTCAAATTGATAATTGCCATTGCCATCGAGTAGACAGTAGTCGCCATAGACCCGAATTGTATACTTGTCAGTATCTCGAATGGTATCCAGTGCCATGCTGTATTGTTCGTCTTCGATAATTTTCGAAGAGAGAAGTTCGTTGTTGCCGTCGTAGAGCTCCACTCTCAATTTCTGCAATGCGCCATCGACATCGTAAGACACGACATCGATATTCATTTTAGAGAGTGCGATATCTTCAAACGGTTTGACTTCTGCGATAATCGGAACGGCTCGCAATGTATTGTAAGACTTCTTCTCGTTCGTCAAGATGACCTTTCCGTTTGACAAGATGACTTTAGAGATAGTCAAATTATTTCCTTGTAGAATGACGTCGTTCGGAATTTTGACGGCAAAGCGATTGCCACCTAAATTCGAGACGCTGTAAAGCACACCATTGACCATAACTTTCTGTGGGCGATAACCGGAGACGTTTGTACTATAAAACGTGAGTGTCGTCTCTGTACCCTTTTTAAGGTTTTCGACGACCGTTCCCTCTTGCATCAAGTTCAAATTTCCAATTTGCAAACGATAATCGGTCACGATTTTGATATCGTAAGAATCGTTGATGATTCCCAAATATTCTCCAGAGTCAGCTCCGCGATTGTAATTGACTTTCAGTTTAAATTTATAAGATTTAGCATTTTCGAGTTTAAAAGTAAGTTGGTTTTTCCCTGCATCGAGATGACCGCTTTCTGCGACATATCCATCGCTTCGCACCAGCTCATAGCGAGCATCGACGATGGCATGATCGGCATCCTCCAAAGTGAGGGCGATGTTGACTTTGCTCTCTTCTTTATTGTAGTTTGTCGCAAAACCTGTCAACTTTGGAACATCTTTCAAGACCATGACCTCGGTCTTATAGTCCACCTTGATGCTCTTACCCGTCTCTAAAATGACCTCTGTGACATTGTAATTATGTTTCTTAGACTCTTTAGAAGCCTCGACTTTTACAGTATATTCGTTCGAACCTTCTATTCTTTCGGCTTTATACTTTTTTCCATCTATCAAGACGTACTCGATTTTCAAGTCGTCTGTCGTATCGGCCGAGAAGCGCAAATCGAAGACAGATCCTTTTTCATAACCATTACTCTCCATGAGAGAATCGGTCAAGATAGCCATATATTCTAATTTATCCAATGTCTTGTCCAAGAGAATGGCCAAATCTTGGCAAGTCAGTTTTCCATCTTTATTCATGTCCGCATTCGCAAGTTTTAATGGAGATAACATCTCCGAGTTGACCAAATGCGACTTCAACAAGGCGACATCAGTAAAATCTAAGTTTCTGTCTCCCGTCAAATCGCCTCGGTCGACTTCATAGCCGAACATCGCGGCAATGGCAAATAACTCGACGATGCACAATCCTGCGACGACCATCTTTCGATGATTAGAATTTTTGATATACAACCTAGAAGAATAGTACAACATGACCAAGATAGTCGCGATGATGAGCTCTAAGACGATGATGACCAAGATGTTATACATTCTCACTTGTGAACCTTCTAGGACTTTTCCATAGTACTCTTTCCCCTCGACGGCAGAACCGACTTCGCTCGATGGAACACTGATGTTCACTTTGCTCGAGACGTCGTCTATCGCAATCTCTTTATCTCTATTCGCGACGACCGAATTTTTGAGTGTAATGCTCGTCGTCGTCGGTTTGACCTTCTCCTTGACTTTTAAATCGAAGGATAACATTTCTTCGCTCAATTTAGAACCGAACTTGTTTATGATGATGAGTGCATGGGTCTCTTTGTTGTATGTGTAATCCATCCATCCGCTGTGAGCCTCGAAAGAGTCTTCATCGATTCCCTCGAAATAGCGTTCGTCGAACGCAATAACCGTCTGAAAGACACTCATATCCTCTTCCGCGGCATCTTTTATTTTGATGGTGACATTGACCCGCCCATCTCTCGTCGCCTCTTTGCTGTCCAACTCGATTCCAGCTCGTATATTCTTAGCCAAAACAGCGATGGGAAAAGACAACAACACAAAAATAATCAATACATTTATAAGAGTTTTTCTCATATTATTGCCTAGCTCCTCTTCATCAGTCACTCAGTTTACCTTGTGTATTAATTTTACTATAATTTGGCCACTTTAGTCAACCCTTAGCGCGACGATGACACAAAAAAACGCACATGACGTGCGAATTTTACATTAGTTTCTTTCTTTAACTTTGTATTCCTTCTTCATTCCCTTTAAGAAGTTAAGTTTCTTTCTACGAACCATACCTTTCTTAACGACAACGATAGAATCGATGACAGGACTGTTGACTGGAAAAGTTCTAGAAACTCCGACAGACCCACTTTTCTTTCTTACAGTAAAAGTCTCTGCGACGTTTCCGCCTCTTTTAGCGACGACGAGTCCTTCGAATGCTTGGATTCTCTCCTTTTTTCCCTCTTTTACCCAAACGTTTACGCGAACGGTATCACCAGTTCTAAACTCAGGTATAGCGGGATTTACGTGTTTTTGATTTACCTTATCGACTAAATTCATCTACACTTCGTCTCCTTTCGTACTAAATAATTTGTCGTATAATCTTATGAATTATTCCCTCAAAGCGGATTACACCGAGCTCTCAAATCGAAAGCAACTGTATTATAACACACATTCAGTAAGAATGACAAGCAAAACTTTTTTACCAAAACTTTGTCAACGACTTCTATTTTCTTGCATATACCCTCTCGACATGATATAATTCTAATTGTGGGAACGCACTGAATTATGTTCAGTGTGCTATCCATGGTTAGGATGCACACCAAGCACTCTTCACAGGGATGCTTAGTGTGGTTTTTATTTTGACTTACTCTATCAAGAGATAGATTATAATAGCCAAACTAATATATAAAAGAACGATTAAATGCTTATTTAATTGCTTCATCTTATACTTCCATAAAATATATTACTTTCCATTCTTCAACCAAAATCCCCCTGAAGCTCTGTGAAGATATTTTATGGATAACACGACTAACCTCATGCGTTCGGTCTTTATTAAAACATGTTTAAGATACAGAGTCAAATCACTAAAAATCTATTTTTGCACGACAAAAAAAAAGAAATATCGTATAAATTTTCTTTAAAATCTTACAATATCTCTCTTTTGTCAAAAAATATTTGAAAATTTTTGATTTCGATTCACAAAAATCAAATTTTAGTGACTTTCTTTGCAATTTTTACACCGGCTGTATTGTTAAAACAGAGTTTAAGTCGTCCAACCTCTCATCCCAAATAATTGCATTGAAATCTGTGATGGTACTCAAAAATTCTAAAACCTGCTTTTTATCGCTTCCAATCATTAAGTCTCTCGTGTCAATTTTAAAAATTCTCGCCAAATCTCTAAGTTCACTTTCCGTAAAATCATCTTTGTAATGTTCTAAAAATTGGAACAAATCTTCTCGACTCATTTTATGTATATCGATAAACTTCGGATGATTTCTAGACAAATCATAGGCAATAGTGAACGGCACCGGACAGGAAGTGCTGACATAAGTCGGAGTCATTTTTTCAAAATAATTATAATAAAATTTTTTCTGTGATAAATGCATTTGTTCATGGTTCTCTAAATAATACTCTCGTATTTCCTCATAAGAAAAGTCTCTTATTTTTTTTATACCCATCTTTCTTTTTGAAACCGCAATCATAAGAATAATAATGATTCGTTTAATCGAAGATTCAGATGCTAACTCTGGATGATGGATTAACAATATGTCTGTCATTGACATCCTTTTTTCAAAATATAAGTCAAAAAGTTCAACCGCTAATGCTTTACAGCCATATATAGGAATATCTTCAGAATTTATGATGTTCCAAAAATAATCAAAATCGAAGCCTGAATCGCCCTTTTGTAAATCGCTCAAATAGACTTTTAATTTATAAAATAGAGTGATAATTTGTCCCTCAGTCATTCCAAGCTTTTTACCGATATCTTTAACAATCATTCCATCTCGATAATACATCTTAAGAACTTCTTGGTCCGATTTAGCAAAAAATTTTAAATAAGGCTCGACATCTTCTTTATATACAGTTTTACCTTCTATTTCTCCATTTTGATATCTTCTAATCAATGTCAAAGCTCTCGTTATACGCCTTTGGATACTCCGTTTTTGAACGTGCATTTCACAAGCCAGTTTTTCTACCGGTGTCGCTTCCAAGACATCTAGACCATAGGTTCTTTCGAGTATCGTTCTATCTTTATCGGTCAGAGGCAGCTTTGGATTTGTTAGTATTTCTTCTAATTCTTTGACATCTATCAAATCGATATCATTTTTTAAATAGCCTAATTTATATGCGATAAGTTTCTGTTCTCCTGAAGATTGAAAAGAATCATACCGTCGGTCATGTACACCAAATTCTTCGACAATTTCCCTTTTTGTGTATCGTATTCCATTTGGATTCAAATCGTTTTGTGCACCATATAATAGGGTTAATACTAGTCTTTCCATTTCCGTTAAAACATTTGTATAATGCGGACCCTCTAAAATATGTTTGATTTCCTCGCCCGTTATACTATGCAAATCGCCTAAATATTCCAGATAATGCTTATACAATTTTTTAAGATTATTGTAAAAATTTTGCGTCCTCCTCTTTGATTGTAGCCCGATAAAAGCATTTTTAGAGACAAAATACTCTTTAAGCTCATCTTTTTTTTCGCTAGTAAACGCAGTATCTCTATCTAAAACTTCTAGTAAGGATTCAACGGGAAAAAGAAAAACTTTTTGAAATCCGAATCGATAAGAATCTATTTTCCATAATGCATCTGTTAAATAATTTGAAATTTGCGTTGTCGTTTTTTTCAGTTCACTCGCGAGTTCTTCATAAGTTTTCTCTTCGAATAAGAAACCGTAAACTACAGACTTAGTAACATCGTCAAAATAAACGGGATTTTCACTTAAATAACGTCTATAAATATTGAAATTAATCTTTAAAGTGTGGGATAAATCTATATAAATATTGCCAGCTTGTCTTTTGCAAGCCCTTAAAAGAGGTTTGACCTCTTCTAATGTCATACCTAGACTATCTGCAAGTTCTTGCTGAGTCATATTTTTTCCAGTCTTATAACCATAGAAATTGTCTA
This sequence comes from uncultured Bacilli bacterium, assembly GCA_910583745.1. Lineage (GTDB taxonomy): Bacteria > Bacillota_I > Bacilli_A > RF39 > UBA660 > RUG11867. The sequence continues at coordinate 9,100 of CAJTZC010000011.1, read as the reverse complement.
AAACCTGAATCGCTTTTTCATCTAATTTTAATAAACTTTTATTCCTTATCTCCAAATACTTTTCTCGATTAAAATTATAATTTCTATAACTTTTGAAACCAAAATACAAAGTTAACAGTTTGTCATAAGCATACGATATTGTATGATGGAAGTTAAAATCCGGATATTTTCTTTGTATATCTGTACGACGAATTTGACCGAATCTTAACAGAAGAGCATCCCTTTGTATATCTGAAAATCTTTCTCCATTTTTTAAAAAGTATTGATAAAGCGCATCTTCTGGTACAGAATCATTTACATTTAGTCCCAAAACAAGTTTGTTTATCTTTATCTCTAAGCTATACGGATGATGTTTTGGTTCAACTTTTACATTGAAAAAATCCAAAACTTTTCTTTGCAAATCTGTAGAAACTGTTCTACCTGAAGCATCTAAAATCTCTAAAAATTCATGGTAACTCTTATCTTTCCAAAGAAGATAAATCATTTTTGGAGACTTTTTTATAGCTGAAACGTCCATATCTAAGTCGACAGTTAAAGCTTTTGTACCATGCAGCGAAATAAAATAGTCTTTAAAACACATGAATAGTTCTAAATTTTTAGAGAGTGTCTTTTCGGCTTTCTCTAAGATTTCTTGCATCATCGATTTTATCTCATCAGCACTTATCTTGAGAACAGAACTTAAATATTGAACAGAGTTTGCCCTATCACTACAATAGATTTCCTTTAATAAGACTTTCTCTATTTCACTACAAGAATCTCTTAAAAAGAGATATTTACATATATTTTGGGGCTCACGAGGCTCTCTTCTTAAAGAGTCTTTGCCTAATCTATTTCTTAATTCCAGTGAACTAAACTTTCTTAAATTTCTGTTTTTATCATAAAATGTCTGCACTTTTTTGAGAGTTTTTTTCTCTTTTTGGTTAATGAGTTCGCGCGATACTCCAAATTCATTCGCAATATCTTGGAGAGTTTTTTTATCGCTCGACAAAATCCTGTGATAGAGAACGTAAAATTCAAAAGGTGTAAAATACAGTTTTAAATATATGAAAAGTTCATCATCGACCATTTCATCTAAAACAGACTTATAACCTGCCTCGTCACTGCCGACAAAATCTCCTAGGGAACCCTCGTCGTCTTCTTTTAATGGCTCATCTAAACTTTGGTAATTAAGCTTAAAATCTTCTTTAATCAAGCTCAATCTTTCTTTAGTTATTTTTAGTATTTTACAGATAGTATCATCGTCAGGTACCTCTCGTCCTTTCTCTTTACAATTCTGTATTAATTTAATATATCGATTTCTATCATTAAGAAAATCGGGAGGTCTTCGAACCAATTCGTTATTGTTGTCGAGACCTCTACCTATTGCGCTTTTTATCCATTGGACTGCATAGGTAGAAAATGCACCTTTCGTTTCATCAAATTTACTTATAGCAGTAATCAGTCCGATGATTCCGTCTTGGATGATGTCTAATTTATCATAACTGCGAAGAATCCTTCTATTGCTCATTGCAATGGACACGACCAAACGCAGATTTTTATTAATCATCAATTCACGAGCGTTTTCATTTCCTTCTTTGACTAACCGTGAAAGCCGAACGTTTTCTTCTTTCGTTGCGGGTTTATATTTTTTAATGATTAGTAAATAATCTCTTAAATTATCGTCTGATAAATAATTCTCATATTCTTCAATAGTATCTAATTCGTCGTTCACTTTATCGTCCATTATAATCACCTCACATCTTTCTAAAAAGGTTGATTTGTTTCAAAATGACCTTATTATAGCACAGGATTCAATTGAATGACAGATTTTTACTACTCTCCTCGATTTACACAGTTCTTTTATCCAACAAAAAAGAAATACTATACTAAATTTATAATATCCCTTATTTAAAATATTAGTTTATTGGTGTATAAAACTTGCTGTGGCTTTTTTCCCCCAAGCATTGAGAAGCTCCATCGGAATGTGAATGTGTCTCACTTCTCTGCCCATATCATCTATACCTGGAACAATCATAATTCCTAGGTTGCTCAACGTCGGAGTCTGTTTTACATCCACTCCTGTATCTAGAACAATTTCACTAGGGAATTCCTTATTTTGAGCACAGATTCTAATATAGTCTCTCACTGCTAAATTCATAATGACTTTCAAAATCCCTTTTTCTCTTTCATCGATATCTAATTCGTTTACTTTTGCAAAAAGCGCATGTATATTCATAAAAAACCTCCCTAAATCTTACTTCCATTTTCATTATAAAGCCATACGTCGATTATGTCAAATTAATTTTTATGCGCGCGCGGATGACTCTGTAAGTAAATTCTTCGCAACTCCTCATTGGACACATGCGTATAGATGCTTGTCGTGCCGAGACGCGCGTGCCCGAGCAGTTCTTGCACTTCTCTTATATCCATTCCCTCGTTCAGCATCAAAGTGGCAAACGTATGTCTCAAAGTATGTGGTGATATCTTATGTTTAAGGGCGCTCTTCTTGATGAGTTTTTCTAAGATGTCGGCGACACCTCTCCGAGTAAGAGGCCTACCTAAGTGATTTAAGAACAAAAACTCGCTCTTTTGCCCTTTCGCCAACTCCTGTCTCGCCTCGAGAACATATTTACTCATGACTTCTTGACAGACTTTATTGAAATAGACGATGCGCATCTTTTTACCCTTACCAGTTATCTTTATCTCTCGATTTTTAAAGTCTATATCTGCAAGTTTTATGTTCACAGCCTCGCTGACGCGAACTCCCGTCGCGAAGAGGAGTTCTAAAATCATTCGATTTCTTATACCGAGAGCAGTCTCATCGCAGGCGGCGACCAAATCTAAAAACTCTTCGTACTGCAGGTAATTTGGTAACTTTTGTTCTTTTTTAGGACCACTCACGAGATGGAAAGGAGACGCCTCGACGACATTTTGCTTCATTAAGAAATCGTAAAAACTTCGAATCGAGCTCAAATGTCTATTGATAGAAGTGCTCTTTAGATTTTGGTCGCTCAAAAAAATCAGATAATTGGTGACATCTTTGTAGACCATCTTTTTAAAGTCCATTTTGTTACTGCATATATACTCACCAAAATCTCGGAGGTCGTTTCCATATCCCACAAGGGTGTTCTCGGAATATTTTTTTTCGTATTCTAGATACTCGATAAATTGTTCTACATAGTTTTGCAAGAAGTGACACCTCTCTTCTTGAAGCGCAAAGCTTCTATGGAATCTTCATGGCTTTCTCTCTCTGCATCGGTCGGAAATTCTGGCAATCGAAAGTCGTCCTCTTCTAAAAACATAAAGGAATCGGGGTCACCCTCGATTTCTTCGACTATGGATACACTCGAAGGATTTGAACTGATGCAATGGCTATCTATCAGTCTTTTAACAGCTCTCATATATTCTGACCGGATATCGTGATGCAATTGAGAGAAAAAAGGTGTACCAGTCAAAGCAAATTCGCGACGAGCATCTGTAACGATCAAAGCCAATTTTATGAGACCTCTTTCATTTAGAGATGTTTTTCGTTCTCCTTGATAGTAGACCTCTTCTGTGACAAAGCGGTCCAATCGTTCTCCATATTCTATGTCTTTATAACGACTAAAAGGTCGTGACTTATCTTGTAAATCGTCTAGAAGATTAAAAATCGCGGCAATATTATCCAATGATAGACGAAAACTTCTTCTCGAAGCGTTTTGTCTTTCTATTCTTAAATACATATCTTCGAGTTCTTCTCCATCCATCATGCTAGAAAGTTTTCTCAAAGTTTCTATCTTTCTATCGAAAACGCATAGTAAATCGCTCAGCTCTCTTCGAACTGTTTCTAAAATAGAACGAATTGCTTCATATTGATTGCGATTTTGAAAAAGAAATCGCTTAATAGCTTCGACAGAAAGCAATGCATTTGCATTTTTATATACTAGAGGACTTTTCACTTCGACATATGCAACGTTACCTTGGCCATCGACGACAGACTTAACGATACACACATCACCATGAATAGAACTGTGCAAAAGGCCCATGCCTATTAGAGCGCTGATTAACTCACCCTTTCCTTTGAAGATGCTCGTAAAAAAGCATAAGTTCAAAAAATTGGTCATTCGCCTATTATTTTCTAAAACACTCAAGTCGACGATGTTATCGTCGACTCTTAGATAATATTCGTTTTTATTTTCGCTCATAGCACATCTCCTTTCGAGATACAATTTTAAATTTCATATGAATCTTCTAGTGTAAATTCAACGTTTTCATTGATCCACTCTTTCCGTGGTTCGACCGCGTCACCCATGAGAACACTGACTCTCTTTTCTGCTAAAGAGGCGTCATTGATGCTCACCTGTATCAAATTTCTAGACTCTGGATTCATCGTCGTTTCCCATAGAGGTATCGGATTCATTTCACCCAGTCCTTTATATCGTTGCACTTTGTAGTTCGTGAGTTTTCCAGTATATTCTTGAAGTTCTTTCGGAGTCCAAAAATATTTGCCTTTCGTATCTTTCGGAGTCTCTACTTTGTAAAGAGGTGGCATCGCAATGTAAAGATGTCCTTCCTCGATGAGAGGCTTCATAAAACGATAGAAGAATGTCAACAATAGACACTGAATATGTGCTCCATCGTCGTCGGCATCGGTCATAATGATGACTTTATCGTAGTTTATATCTTTGATATCGAATTCAGGACCATACCCTGCGCCTATACAATGTATCATGATGTTGATTTCTTCATTTTTCATGATATCACTCATCGAGGCCTTCTCGGTATTGATAATTTTTCCACGCAGAGGAAGTATCGCTTGGAACTTCTTATCTCTACTCTTTTTAGCTGTTCCTCCTGCCGAATTACCCTCGACGATAAACAGTTCGTTTATTTTGGGGTTTCTCGATTGAGGAGGAGTGAGTTTACCGCTCAGGATTCTCTCGTTCTTCTTGTTTCCTTTTCCATTGCGGGCTTCTTCTCGAGCTTTTCGAGCGGCTTCTCGAGCCACGCGACTTTTGGTCGCTTTATCGATAATAGCTAAAGCGACTTCTCTATTCTCTTCCAAAAAGTATTTCAATTGGTCACAGACAATTTGTTCGACAGCGCTCTTTGCTTCTGGTGTTCCCAATTTTCCTTTTGTCTGCCCTTCAAACTGCAAAAGTTCCTCCGGTATTTTTAAGTTGATAACGGCTGTCAAGCCTTCTCTAACGTCACTTCCATCGAAGTTCGGTTCTTTCGCTTTTAACAACCCATTATTTCGAGCATACTCGTTGAACACTTTCGTTATACCAGACTTAAAGCCGACCTCGTGAGAACCTCCATCACCTGTCTTGACGTTGTTGACAAATGACAAGATATTCTCGCTATAAGAATCAGTATATTGTAAAGCCACCTCGACGTCGATTCGATTCTTGTTTCCTTGAAAGAAAATACACTTGTGCAGAGTTTTCTTATCTTCGTTGATATAGTTTACGAAAGAAATCAATCCGTCGTCGTAATGGTAAGTCTCTGAAAGTCCGTCCTCTTCATCCTTTATTTCTACGGTCAAATTCTTTAAAAGAAAGGCACTTTCCTGCATTCTCTCCGCTATCGTAGTAAAACTGAATTTAGCATCACCGAACATCTCTGCATCGGGCATAAAAGTAACACTCGTTCCCGTCTTGCTGGTCTTTCCGATCTCGTGAAGAGGCTCTTTCACTTGTCCACCCTTATCGAACTTGATGTTGACGATCTTTCCTTCACGACAGATAGTGACATCCATCCAAGAAGATAGCGCATTGACGACACTTCCGCCGACACCGTGAAGACCTCCTGATACTTTGTAATTGCCCTCTTCGAATTTACCACCAGCATGCAAGACGGTATAGATGACTTCTGGAGTACTTTTACCACTGGCATGCATTCCGATTGGTACTCCTCTGCCATTGTCAGTAACCGATATCGAATTATCAGGGTGTATGACAATCCTTATCTTGTCCCCAAATCCGTTGATAATCTCATCTATAGCATTATCGACGATTTCCCATACCAAATGATGCATCCCTCTTTTATCAGTAGAACCTATATACATACCCGGACGTTTTCTAACAGCCTCTAGGCCTTCGAGTATTTTAATTGAATCCTCATCGTATTTTGCCATGATTATCACCTTTACTAATCTTAACATAGCCCTTTAAAAAAGGCAAGATTTTACAAAGTCTAATGCTTACAGAAACGTGTAAAAACTATTAATATAAGCCAATTTGCGAGTTGTTTACGTCTTTTTTCAGTCTCTCTATTTCTTCCTCGGAAAAGCCATAGTCGTTTTTAAGTTCTTCAAAAGTTATCCCTTTTTGAAGCATTTTTTGTGCTAAAAGCATTCTCTCCCTTACTCTGCCTTCCTCGATTCCTTGTTCTCTACCTTTTTTTCGACCCTCTTTAACGCCTTCTTTACGGCCTTAGTATGGAATGACTTTCCGTTCCACTTGCTTTGCTTCTTCCACATATTCTTGCATCAATTCATCATCTCCCGCTATCCTTTTCGCTTTTTCCTTGCTCTTCGTCGTCATCAATGCTATAAATCGCTCGATTCCTTCCAAACTTTCTATGCCTTCACTATACATCTTTTTTCAAACGTGGGAATACTTATATTTACTAAAACTTTATTACCCATTCCTCGTCCTAGTTTATCTCGCATCGAAAAATATGTCACAATCTCGTCGCCTTTGTAACACACGTCGTTCAAGTTTAGCTGATGAACCACTTCCTATAAAGATTTTTTTCAAAGTGATTCTCTCTAAATAGTCGAGATTTCTATCCAAAAGAGGTGTCTTGTTCATCTTGACATTGATGAACACCCCATGTATTTTCCCCAAAAGGTCGACTCTCTCTCCTTTTTGGTGCATAAAATCTCGGTCTAATTCAGTGTTGATATGCTCAAAATTCTCGAATATCTCCTTTTCATGCAGATTGAGTAAATACGAAAGCAATCGACATACATATCTTTTTCTTCTCGTGCTCGCTCTTCATCGTCTTAAACATAATATCCGAAGTAATCGGTACGAGAGTATCCTCCGTCCACTGTTTTGACTTCATAGATTTCGTTCTATATTCTTTTGTCGTCTGTCTGTCGACCTTGACAGGAGTCAGCCCTTTTTCTTCAATTTTAATTTTTTGTTCCATATTCTTTTTCCTTCTTTCCGTATAAATTTTTTTTAACCCCTCTACTATTATTATACCGGGAAAATTCTACTTTTCTCATTTTTGGTTGACAAAACGTTTTTTCTTTGAACGCATGTTCTGTTTTTGCCACATTTTTAGCCAATAGAAGCATTTTGCTAAAAAAAGAAAACACAACTTGTAAAAACTTTTACTTTTGCGTTTTCTCAAAAATTATCGTTTATACTTCTAAATGATATGGATTATTGATTGTTCCATCACCTTGAAGTTTATCTAGGTATTCAGCCTTGAGGTTAATAACCGGTGCAACATTTCTAGAATCCTCAAGCGGATAATTGTGCAATAACCCACCAGAATTTCCAACAACTATTACAGTCGCATATGGTGAATCCAAACTACCAGGTGAAAAAGACCAGTAACCTGTTTTTTTTCTTAAGTAGTACATCGTATTCATATTGCCGTATTGACCACTTCCTGCCACAAGATTTTCATCAGCTGTGATTAACCCTACTGGATATGTCAATGCTCCATTTCCTCCACTCTTTGCATCAACTGTAAATTTGTCATTTTCCTGGAGACATATAAATTGCGGTGTCGTTGGTCCTGAACTATATCCTGTTCGTCCTCTTGCTCCATAATATGTTGTACTGCTTCCATATCCTGTTCCTGTATTTCTACTTTCAAAACTTCTATCATTGCAGAATATACTATCTGCGACATATTTACTATATCCTGTATCGATTATATTTGTCTTATACCATTCTTCTACTTTTGTTTTTATTTCTGAATCTGTCTCATTTCTTTGCGCTTCTTCTTTACTCGTACTTGCGTTTCCATTTACTCCACCAAACATCCAGCCTACATACTTCGCGTCGTTTTGGTTAGTATTCCATGAACTCAACAAAGCAAATCCTCTTGTGTAGGCGTTCGCTTCGCCTGTGCTTACACCATCGTATTGCATTCTTACTGTTCCGTCTCCATTAAACCGGATGATTCTCCACCACATGTCCTGTCCACTTGCATTTTGACCAAATTTGATGTAGTTGTTTGGAGCTGTTCCTCGATAGTAGTAACTCGTCCCGTAATCATCTTGCATGCTAAACAGTCCATTCGCAGTTTCATCTGTCGTCGCTGGGTTTGCAAAGTTCGTTGGATTATTTGGATTTATCTTTATATTCAAATTTGCTAACTTTTCTTCTGTGGTCAATTTTTTTATTCCTTGGTCTAAGGTAAATTTAGTAATAAATTTAGCATTTAAGTCAGCGGTTTGGTCTACATCTGCCAAATCTTCGAATGTGATTCTCACTCTATAAGTATAGGTGTGTCCTGCTGGGACGAGTAAGTGGTCTGCTAAAACCTGGGTCGATGTTGTATCACTTCTTGGCACATTCGTATTGGCTGTCTCTACTGACTTCCACACTGCACCTGAATCATCGCTCTTCTCTTCTAAAGTATAAGTCAATGACTCCGCCAAGTATGTATTTACGAGATTGTCCCAGCTTATCTTTGCATAGGCATCTCTCGTTCCTGTGTTCTCAATGACCAATTCTTTCTCGATGGAGTCTCCGAAGTTCCAAGTGCCTTCTATATTCTCTACCGTTTCGTCATTATCCCTAAACGATAAAGCTAAATCGCCACTTTTTATCGTAATTTTCTCTTGCTCATTTGTACCCACTTGAGATACGAAGTAAGCATAAGTAAGTGATGTAGTCAAAGCGACAATTGATATACATAACACCATGAAAGAAACCATGTCCTTCTTGTGACTCTTTCTCTCCATAAACCTATACCTTCCTCTCTACCCAGTCTATCATAAAAATCTTAAAAAACTTGTCGATTCGTAATGACATCGTCCCTACCTTTTACTTATTTTCTGAGTATTTTCTATGATACAAGTATATAATTATTCGACTATAAAAGCAAGCACTTCGCGGGAGTTTGACAGTTTTAAGAACGAAAAATGGAGCAATCCCTTTTTTTATGG
>CAJTZC010000010.1 GCA_910583745.1 uncultured Bacilli bacterium | reverse complement strand
AAGGTCCGGATATATAGAAAGAGGGACCTTTTTGCATGCAAAAATTTAAGAAGAAGAGATTGCCGATATTAGTTGGTATATCTTTATTTTTAGTAAGTACAGCCAATTTTAACCTAAAGATGAAAGAAGAGAATAAACTACAAGAAAGCAATCGCGAACTTCTCGCGATGTTCGTTCAAGATGAAAATGGAGAATATAATGCAAATCTCTCGAAAGAGTTTCCAAAAGAAGGGTATAAATTAAATTTAGAGAAAAGTACCTGCAAAAATGGTGGTATCTTGTCTCAAGATAATGAAACAAAAAAGATAGGTCTTAAAATTCAAAAAACGACCAATGTACATTATATTTTGATAAAGAAATACCAACTTTGAAAGAATATTACGATACAGTGACAAAAAAGACTAACGTTCCAATCTTTGCAAATCCAGCAACAACAGATGAAACAGAGGACGGACTATTTAGTATGGAAGATGACTATGGGAGGAGTTACTATTTTAGAGGAACGGCGCCAAACAACTATCTGAAATTTGGACAAGATGCAATTGGTCAAGATATGTGGTGGAGAATCATTCGTTTCAATGGAGATGGCACCGTACGAATAATATATGATGGAGCTGGTCCAGCAAGTTCAAATACATATAAGAGAGGTTTTGCCCTAATTGACCAAGCATGGAATACAAACAATAACGATGCGAAATATGTCGGATGGATGTACGGAGGAATGAACGGAAGTGCAAGTACAAGTAAGGAAGAAGCACAAAGAAATGAAACTGACTCAGAAATAAAAATTAAAGTTGATGAATGGTATAAGACGAATATAGTCGACACAGGATATGGAAACTTTGTTGCAGACAGTATCTTCTGTAACGATAGAAGCATACCTGGAAAGGCTGAGACAGGGTGGAGTAGTGATACAGGTCTAGGATATGGAACAAATAAAACAGGATTTGGGGCATCATCAAGGACAAATGTATGGAATACCGATGTAAGTAAAATACAGCCGCGTTTCACATGTCTACAAGAGAATGATAAATTTACTGTATCTATCTCAAGTGGTGGGAATGGTGCACTCACTTATCCTGTTGGATTGATTACAGCTGATGAAGTGCTTGCAGCTGGCTGTGGAGTACTCGATACTACAAATGAAAGTTATTATTTATTAAAAACTAAATGGAATTGGACTTTCTCGCCAGCTTACATGAATAGTAGTTTGAACGGAAGAATTTTTCGAATTGGCAGTTTTGGTTTTATGAACGTTTGGGGCGTACATTATAAGGGTGCCGTTGCGCCGGTCATAAATATAAAGGTAGAATTCCTGAATCAGTTCAAAGGAACTGGTACCATCAATAATCCTTATCGCATTTTTAATACTTAAAAAAAATAACTCAGCCGTTTGAAGGGTTGAGTCTTTATTTTTTATCTTTTTCTAAAATCAAATCTATAAATGCGCGTGCGGCAAAACTCGGGTAGATGTTTTTTAAAGTGACTAGACCAATCTCGCGAGATGGAACTTTAGGAGTCGTTTTGAGTTCAAACAATTCGCCCTTAGAAAGTTCTTCGCGGACAAACTCTTTCGTAAGATAGCCTATTCCCATGCCTATTTTAGTCATGTCTTTGACGAGATTGAAACTTACGACTTCAAATTTTGGTGAAATGCCTAACTGTTCTTTTTCTAACCAACTATCTAGGAAAGCTCGTGTATTAGAAGGTCTCTTTTGAAATATGAATTCTTCCATAGTCAAATCTTGGAAGTTTTTTTCAGTTTTAAAAAGCTCTTTCTTGTCTTTTCCTACTGCGAAGATGTCGTGTACTTCGAGGAAAGGTGTGATGTCCAAATCAGGTGCCTCTTTGGTAGGCAAGTTTAAAGCGAGGATATCCACTGTACCATTTCGGAGGAGTCTTATTAAATCAGAAGTCAGGTGGTTGGTGATAGAAATAGCTATTTTGGGATAGCGCTTTTGAAACTCTTGAAGATAGGGTAGAAGCACATGCTCGGTGACTGTCGTGCTCGCTCCGATTTTGAGAGTGCCTTCTTCGAGGTCCATGAGCTCCTGAAATTTTTTTTCGCCGTTTTCAATATAATGAATTCCCTCTTCGACAAATTTGAAGAGTACCTTTGCTTCCTCTGTCAAGTTGACTCCCTTTTTTGTGCGGATAAAAAGTGTGGCTCCAATTTGGTTTTCGAGTGATTTTATGGACTGTGTCACGGAAGGTTGCGATACGAATAGTTCCTCCGCCGCTCTTGTGATGTTGCCGTATTTGGCGACGATATAAAATACATAATAGAGGTTTAAATCTACATTCATAAGCTCTCCTTATTACTAATATAAAAAATATATATTTTAATTATAATCATAAATCGTATAAAATACAAGTGAAAGGAAGAGAAGTGTATGAATTTTATTAAAGTATTGGGATTTCAGCTCGAGGTCGATTTGGACTGTGGAAGCAAAGATGAATATGCCATATTCGACGAACAGTTTGAAGAAGAGTTGGAATGGGTAAAGGAAACGATCGCAGCGAAGAAGCCCGACGTCGTCATCTTACCGGAGATGTGTTATAAAGAAGACATGTATTCTTATTTTAAAGAATTATCGAAGAAGGCTCTTGTCGTCGCGGGGAGCAAGTACAACGATGGGATCAACCAGACAGCAGTATTCTACAAAGGGGAGTTGCATCTCATACCGAAGTGCAATGCGAGTGGCGCGGAGCCAATGGTTAGAACAATAAAGAAATGTTCAAAGGTCGACTTTATGAGCCGGAGGCTAGCTGAGAGGACATTTGAGGTCAAGGGTAAGAACTTCGTCGTATTGAACTGTATGGAGTATTATCAGAATGCCTATTATATTGCGCGAGAAGTGGAAGACTTCTTCGGATTCATCTGTATCTGCTCGAATAACAATCCTAAAGTTTTTTTGGAAGAGAGCCGTGCCATTCATAATCACCGAGAGAATGTGTATACCTTCATGGTCAATTGTGTGTCTACCTATAAAGGTGAGGACTACGGAAAAGGTGAGAGTTATGTGTTCGGGCCGATTCAAGGCCACGAGAAAGAATGGCTTTTAAAAGAAGGGATTACCTTTGACGACCACTGTTCTTCTATATTGAAGTTGGACAGAGAAGCGAGTTACTTCTATGGCGAGTTTACTAACTGTTTTTCTCGCTTTGGACGAAGCGACGAGTATCGAAATAATCCACGCGATGTGGAAGTTAAAAATTTAAGAAAGAAGGAAAATAAATGAAAAAAATAATCATCACATCTGGACCGACAAACGAGAGATTGGATGCGGTCATGAAAATTACGAATATGTCGACCGGAACTTTGGGAGCTGTGATTGCCGACGAGTTTTTGGGAAATAGAGAGGATAAAATCGAGAGTTTGTATTATATCTCTACAAAGTTGTCTCGGAAACCTCGGCTCGATTCGCCAAAATTGAAATGCATCACTGTCGAATCGACGGATGACCTCTTGGAAGCATTGGAGAACCTCTTAAGCACAGAGAAAATCGATGCCGTCATCCATTCTGCTGCGGTCGGGGATTACAAGGGGAAGTACAGCATTACAGCTTCTATGCTCGCTAGTGAACTTGCCGCGTATTTCGCGGAAAATCACGGTTCTCTAGAAGATATGGAGAAGGGAATTTTAGAAATCATTCGAAATCCGAAACATGTCGTGAGTGACGAGCACAAGATTTCTTCTTATGAACCCGACTTGATGTTTAAATTGGATTTGACTCCAAAAGTCATCGGTAAAATCAAAGAGCTATCAGAAGATACCACTCTAATAGGGTTTAAATTGCTCGACGGTGTTCCCTATGAGGACCTCATCGCCGTCGCCGATAGATTGAGGATTAAAAATCGTGCGACCTATATCATTGCGAATGATCTATCCCAAATCGGGAATGGAAAGCACCCCGCGTACTTCGTCGGAGAAAATGGTGTCGACTATACGTGTGAGACCAAACAAGAGATAGCGAGTACCCTCGAGAAAATCCTCTTTTAAATAGAGAGAACCTACCTAGAAGGAATAAAGAATAAATTTTTTTTCGACGAGTTCCTACTTCGTATGGTTCTTTTTTTGTCGCGAAAAAATATATTTTTATAGGTGGTTTTATGCGCATGAGTGACTTACAGATGAAAGATATCGTCAATACAAAAGATGGAAAAAAAGTAGGAAAAATCGTCGACTTGGTCGTGAACGAAGGCGGAGAGATTTTGTATCTCGTCGTCGAACCTACAAAATTCTTAAAAAAATACGCCGCATTTGCAACAGAGACGAACATAAAATTCAACCAGATTGTAAAATTTGGAAGCGACGTAATACTTGTGGAATTGTGAGTTTCATAGTATAATTTCTATGTGAGAAACAATGGATAAAAAAATCTTTATTATTGCAATTTTTTCTTTGATTATAGACCAAGTATCTAAAGCAATCGTAGATGCTTTCTTAAGCGTGAATGAAACGATTCCTCTCATCGAGAATTTTTTCTCTATCACGAATGTCTATAACACGGGCGCGGCGTTCAGTTTGATGGAGGGAAAAACGTGGTTTTTATCCATTTTGAGTGTCGTCATTTTGATTATGATTTTTAAAATGGGAAAAGAGTTCAAGATGAATAAACCGAATATCATCGCGTTGGGTCTCTTGATAGGAGGCATATTCGGCAATTTTGGAGACCGACTTTTCTTGGGAATGGTGAGAGACTTTCTCAAATTCAGGATATTAGGGTATCACTTTCCCGTTTTCAATATTGCCGACATGTGCATCGTCGTCGGTGTTGCTATTTTAGGAATCAGTATCATGTTAGGAGGAGACAAAGTTGAGGATAATCGTAGAAGTCGAAGAGAAGATTAGGTTAGACAAATATTTAGGAAATGTAAGCGAATATTCTAGAAGTAAAGTGGAAAAGCTGTTGGACGAGAAAGCAATTTCTGTGAATGGAAAGGTCGAGAAAGCCAGTTTTAAAGTGGGCACTGGAGATGTCATCGAGTTACCAGACGAGATAGAGACAGTACAAACTTTAAAAGGTGAGAAAATCGATTTGGATATCCTCTATGAAGATGAACACATCTTGGTCGTCAACAAGCCTTCTGGCATGGTCGTCCATCCAGGTGCTGGGAACAGTGAGCATACCCTCGCGAATGCACTGGTCGGTCATACAGAGCAGTTATCCAGTGAAAACGGAGAATTTCGTCCTGGAATCGTACACAGAATCGATAAAGATACGAGTGGTGTCTTGTTGGTGGCAAAAAACGATAAAGTGCACAACATCTTAGCAGAGGGCTTTAAAAACAAGACGATTAAAAGGGTATACGTCGCCCTTATCGATGGCGTATTTCCCAATGCGAGTGCGACGATCGATGCTCCGATAGGTCGAGATAAAACCAACCGGATTAAATATAGTGTTACGAGTGAGAACGCAAAGAGTGCGATGACACATCTCAAAGTTTTGAGGAGATTTAAAGCACATACTTTGGTCGAACTGCGACTGGAGACGGGAAGGACACATCAGATAAGAGTGCACATGAAATATATCGGTTATCCCGTCCATAATGACCCTTTGTATGGTCGTGCTAAGGACGAGTTTGGACAATTTCTCCATGCGAAAAGTTTGGAGTTTGCTCACCCCATCACGGGAGAGAATCTGTTTTTCGAGAGTCCTTTGCCTGAAGAGTTCCAAATGCTTTTGAACGACTTGGAACAAGAAGCATCGAATTAAAAAGAGAGGGTTTTATGGATGAATTATTTGTAAGACTCGAGAAATCCAAGTTTAGAAGTCGATTTAAATTGGACGAAAAGGATAGAACTTATGTAGAGGAAAAGGACTTTGAGACTGTGAAAAACCACGCGTACGATTTCATCCGGAAGAGACTTGCACCTAGCACGATACCGAATGACGGGAAGCAGACACCGATGCGAGGACACCCTGTCTTCAAAGCACAACATGCGACGGCGACTTGTTGCAGAGAATGTCTCTGGAAGTGGCATAAGATTTCAAAAGGAAAAGAACTCGTCGAAGAGGAAGTCGACTATGTCGTCGGAGTCATTATGGAATGGATTAAACGTCAAGTCGACTTTAAAAAATAAATATTTCACTCTTCTTATGATATACTAATTGTATATAGGAGAGTGATTTTTTTGAAATTAGAAAATAAAGTGGCCATCGTCACAGGTGGAGCAATGGGAATTGGAAGAGGAATCGTCGATGTATTTTTAAAGTATGGGGCGAAAGTCATCATCCTCGACTATTCGGAAGAATTGAAGAACACAGTTGCAGAGTTGGAAAAAACGTATCCAAATAAAATCTGTGGTTTTCATACCGACGTCAGGGATGTCTCTTCTTTGGAAAAGATTTTAAAAGAAGTGGAGAAAGACAACGATAAAATCGACGTCATCGTCAATAATGCAGGCGTATGCAAATTAGAGACTTTTGAGAACATGAGTTTTGAAGATAGAGATTTCCATTTCGATATCAACATTAAGGGTGCTTGGAATGTCACAAAAGTGTTTTTACCCCTTTTAAAACTCGCGAACAAAGGAACCCTCGTCAACCTTTCGAGTGTCACAGGACCATTGGTTGCCGATTCAGGAGAAGTCGCTTATGCGACGAGTAAAGCTGCAGTCTTAGGGTTTACGAAGAGTTTGGCAGCGGAGATGGTCACCTATGATATTCGCGTCAATGCGATTATGCCTGGCTATGTCGAGACACCTCTCGTCAAAAATATGGCGGTAGATTCGAACGAAAGCAATCCACACTCTGTGATAGAAGGTATCGCTTCGGCTATTCCTATGAAGAGACTAGCTGATCCGAAAGAAATAGGAGAACTTGCTGCATTCTTGGCTTGCGAAGAATCGAGTTATATAACTGCACAAGGCATAGTCATAGATGGAGGTTCTACACTTCCTGAGACTAGCAGTATGGGAGTATAAAAGAGTAAATATGATTAGATTGATTAGATGAGAATATCTAATCTTCTTTTTATTTTTGAATTTCATAGTAAATTTGCCTCTAATATGCTTGCTTTTAAGACGTATTTGTTATAAACTATGTATCATAGAGGATACTCATAAAATAAGTATGAAATTTTAGAATACATTATTACAAAACGACACAATTTTCAGAACACTTATGATAGACTGAGTATAAAAGGAGAGTTACAGAATAATATGGAAGAAAGAAAAAATAAAAAGAACATAATCTCGTTGATAGTACTATGTGTATCGATAGTAGCCTTAACTACATCGCTAACTTACGCTTACTTCGTATCTCAAGTAGGAGAAAACGAAGAAGAGAGTATTACTATAACAAGTGGAACTCTCGCCTTGACGTTTAGAGACAACGATGAGACTGTAGAGAACATCGAAGGGACGTGGAACTTAGGAGACTCAATCGAGAAAGAACTCGTAATCGAAAATACTGGCACAAGGGATACATATGCGAAGATAAGTTGGGATAACTTAGTAAACACTTACTTAGCCGAATCGTTGACTTATACTTTAGAAGAAAAGACAGACGAATCAGGCTCAACGTGGCACTCAGTAGAAATAGAAAGCAAGAATGTACCTAGAAGCCTCACATCTTCTACTCATGCCTTAGCAGATCATCTTTTAATACCAGCAGGTCACACGTATACATATAGACTAAGAATCACATTCGAAGACTTAGCAGATGTAGATCAAACGCCAGATATAAATGCAAACTTTGTAACGAAGTTCAATATAGCAGAAAGCACAAAGAAACTAACTACAGAGGAGAAGTTAGCAAATCTTGGAATTAAAATTCAAGAGGGAACTCCAAACTTTGGAAATCAAGCAACGACAGATGAGACGGCAAACGGACTGTTCAGCATGGCCGATGACTATGGAACGAGTTACTATTATAGAGGAACAGCCCCAAACAACTACATCAAATTCGGAAAAAACGCGAGTGGCCAAGACATGTGGTGGAGAATCATCCGTTTTAATGGAGACGGATCGATCAGGATGCAATATGATGGAGCAGGTACATCAGGAACTAATACATATACGAGAGGCTTTGCCTTGACGAATCAAAAATGGAATACGACATATGATGATGCGAAGTATGTAGGATGGATGTTTGGAGGATCGAATGGAACAGCGAGCACAAGTAAAGAACAAGCTCAAACGAATCAAACGAACTCAGAAATCAAGACAGCAGTAGAAGCCTGGTATAAGAGCAACATAGTAGATACAGGATATAGTAATTATGTCCACGATGCAATCTTCTGTAATGATAGAAGCACACCAGGAAGTAGTGCGACAGGATATAGCAGTGATACAGGGCTCGGGTATGGTAATAAGGCAACCGCATATGGAGCGTATGCCAGAAGTGGAGTGCAATCAGTAAACTACAATAACGTAAGACCGCAATTCACATGTCCACAAGACAATGACAAATTCACAGTAAGTGCAGAAAACGGAGGAAATGGAAATTCAACATATCCAGTAGGATTGATAACAGCCGATGAGATAGTCGCGGCAGGAAGCGGAAAGTCTGGAACAGCAAATAGTAGTTATTACCTCTACAAAGGAAGTTGGTACTGGTCGTTCTCGCCTAGCGATTTCGGCGGTAGCAATGCTTATGTGTTCCGTGGGAATAGCGTTCTGGGCAGTTACGACGTGTATGGCGGCGTTGAGGTCGCTCCAGTAATCAATCTGGATGTTGAATACTTAAATCAACTAAAAGGAACAGGTACAATTTCTGATCCTTACTATTTAGAAATATGAGAGTTCACACTCTCTTTTATTTTGGTATTTTTAAAAGAACTTGTAATATACAATAAAACCATATATAATACTTGACTAGAAGGCAGTTGGTTAACGTGAACTATGAAATGCAGAAAATTAAAAATCTAATAGGCGCTGATTCCTTTTTAAAAGGCATCAGGTATCCTAAAGAATATGTTAGCTTGATGAGCGAGAAGTCCGACAGAGAAAATAGAGAAATGATCTTCGGAGTAGAGTCCGAGTCCAGTTATGAGTTATATACGGTTAAAATTTCGATGCATTCGAGAGAGATAATAGGTTTTGAATGCGACTGTCTACAATATAAAAGAGCGGCTTCTTGTAAACACGTCGGGGCTGTCTTAATCGGATATAAAAACGAAATTTTTAAGATGTCCCAAAGTGAAAGAGAACTTCTCCTTTCCAAAGATATATTAGACGAATTTTATGAAGAACCTGTAAACACGGAAGTGCGGCTAAAAAAACAGGTGAACTTGACTATGGAAATATTTTTTAACCAAAGAGATTGGGGCGAGACCACCGTTCGCGTCACTTTCAAAATCGGCGAAGATAAGTTATACAATTTGAACAATAAATTAGACAATTTCTTGAATGTTTATACGAACAAGAACCAAGTCGTAAATTTTGGAAAAGGATTTACCTACGATCCTAAAAGGAACTATTTTAATAAAGTCGATGAAGAAATCATACAGTTTTTAGTGGTTTTAAAAAGGTCTAATCCCTATTATAACTTTAAATATTTATCTTTTTCTGAAGACGTTTTTTTAAACTTTTTAGAGTTGTTGAAAAACAAACGTTTCACTATCGAAAACTATGGAGTAATCAATAATATAGTAGAGGAAAACCCTATAAGAATGCCACTTTATAAGGATGGCGATACGTATAGATTAGGTTTAGATTTAGAAAAAGTAAAAGTCTTTTCTTCGGACTATCGTTTTTTGGCAGTCTACGATACTCTATATGTGATGCCCGATAAAGAGTACAACATCATTAATAGAATAGTCGAATGTGGCCTTAAAGAGTTATCTTTTAAAGAAGGTGACATGGAGAGATTTAAACGAAGCATCTTACCTCTAGTTAAGAATAAGGTAGAAGTAGCCGACGAAATAAAAGAGGAAATCGTTTTAGGTAATAAACCCGATGTAAAAGTGTATTTAGATATTAAGGGCGATCTAATATTCTGTAATTTAAAGTTCGATTACGACGGTAGAGAGATAGATTATTTCGATATCGAAACGAACGTCGTTAGGGATGATGACAGCGAGAAAGAGGCAGTAGAAGTCTTGCTAGGTTACGGTTTCAACTTTGAAAACAAAAAAATCTTCATGGAAGACTACGATATAATAGGTCAATTTTTGGAAGAGAACTTGGAGGAACTCGCGAAGAGATACGAAGTGTTCACTTCTAATAAGTTGAAGGATACTAATATACTCAAGAACAACACGGTCCGCTCGTCCTTTGCGATCGGCGAAGATAATATAATGAAGTATGAATTCGATCTAGGCGGTATAGCTAATGACGAGATCGTCGACATATTAGAGATGATGAAGAGTAAGAAGAAGTACTATCGTCTGAAAAGTGGTGACTTTATCAACTTAGATGAGAACGACGAGCTTAAACAGTTGGAATCGCTAGTCGAAGATATGGAATTGTCGAAGAAAGACATCGTCAATGGAACAGGTGTGATTCCTAAGTATAGGGCAATCTACTTGGACAGTGTCAAAAAAGATAAGTATAACATAATCACTACGAACAATCTCTTCGATAAATTGATAGAAAACTTTAATTCTTACAAAGGTGTGAAATTGAAATACTCTAAAGAAGATAAAGAAATCTTGAGAGACTACCAAGTCGTAGGAGTGAAATGGCTTTATAACATTTATAAATGTGGATTCGGGGGAATACTCGCGGATGAGATGGGACTAGGTAAATCGATACAGTTGATATATTTTATTAAGGAAGTTCTAAAAGAGAAAAGCTATGCGAAGATACTTATAGTCGCACCGACATCTTTAATCTATAACTGGAAAAACGAATTTGATAAATTTGGAAGTGAACTCAAATATAAAGTCTTTGCCGAAAATAAAAACTTGAGAAAACAAGAATTAGAGCATATAGAAGATTTGAATATCATCATAACTACGTACGGGCTGATAAGACAAGATAGGGAGATTTATGAAAGTGTCAATTTTGAATTGATCGCCATAGATGAAGCTCAAAATATAAAGAATAATAATGCTCAGATGACGAAAGTTGTAAAAGAATTAAAAGCTAACACTAAGATAGCTTTGACGGGGACGCCACTCGAGAACAGCGTCATGGAACTTTGGAGCATCTTCGACTTCATCATGCCAGGATACTTATCGAGCATATTGTCTTTTAGCAGGAAATACAACGTCAAAGACGTTAAAGAAGACGACTTGAAAGCACTAGATAACTTAAATAGGCAGATTAAACCTTTCATTTTAAGGAGAAAGAAGAAAGATGTCGTGAAAGAACTTCCTGATAAGATCGAGAACAACATCTACATAGAATTGAACCCTGAACAGAAAAAGCTTTACGTCGCTCTGCTCGAGAAGACTAAAAAAGAGATGGATGAAATACTCAGAACAGAAGGTTTCCAAAAGGGTAACTTTAAAATCTTACAACTCTTGACTAAACTTAGACAACTCTGTATAGATCCTAGGATCATCTACGAAAATTATCAAGGCGGAAGTGCTAAGATCGATAACTTGATCGAACTTTGTAAGGGGATCATCGCAAACGGTCATAAGATCCTCGTATTCACGAGTTATAAGACAGCCTTAGATATAGTCAATTTAGAGATGACTAACAACAACATTTCGACGTATGTGATCGACGGAAGTGTATCTTCGAAAAAGAGAATGGAACTCGTCGATAAGTTTAATTCTGATGATACGAACGTCTTCTTGATAACTCTTAAAGCTGGTGGAACAGGTCTCAATTTGACAAGTGCCGACGTCGTCATACACTTAGATCTTTGGTGGAATCCTCAGGTCGAGAATCAAGCGACAGATAGGGCTCATAGGATAGGTCAAAAGAATACTGTCGAAGTCATCAAACTCATTTCCTCTGGTACGATCGAAGAGAGAATCTTGGAATTACAAAATAAGAAAAAAATATTATCCGATACTTTAATCGAAGGAGAAGATAGGGATAAGAACATCATTTCAAAATTGAGTGAAAAAGATATCAAAAGGTTGTTATCTTTGGATAATGAGGATGAAGAATAATGGGTCATTTGGCTCGTTTTTCTTTTCGGACATTTTTATAACTCGAAAGAAAAGTTCAACGAATTTTTTCTATGTACAATGAGGTTTTAAACTAGCACGCGAACGCGACGAAGAATTGCGCAACAAAAAAGTGCGTGCGCACCTCAAGAAGTGCGCGACTAATTTTCAATAATATGCTATATTTTATTTGTAAGAGAAAATCTTTTGCAATCAACCTGAAAAAATCATTTATTAAGAAAAAGTTTTCAACGATCCATGGCAGTTTGAAAACATAAAGGAGATAGGATAATTAAGATATTTTAAAAAAATAATCAAGAAAGAGGAAAAAAAATGAAAAGTAAAATGATGTTATTAGGATTTCTTACAATCATATTAGGATCAAATGTGGTGAATGTTAAAGCTAAAGATTGCACAGAAATACATGCAGCACCACATGTCTATCAAGTTGCTCCCTATGTAAATACTAAACATTTCGGTCTATATACATCATATGACAGTTGTTATGGCTCCAATACGGAAGTATGGTTCAGCAGTTTTACGTTTTTACCTGATTCTGTTACAAATTCTGTTGACCCAATATGGGTTGATTTAATGGAAGGTGATCCTGAAGGTAATGAAGATGAATTAGTAAAGCAATATGCAGTAAGGATAATCGGGAGAACAGCAACTGATGCTCAATTAATAAGAACGGTTACGGCAGGATTGATCGATAGTGAAGGAGACAAAAAAGCCGAATTGTATCTAAGAATGGTCAGTGGCGGTAGGCAAGGATTATCAATCGAAAAATCTATGTTCAATTACCAAATATGTATGAAATAAAGGAGAAGGAGAATATGCAGAAAATAATGAAAATAGGAATGGTATTGATCGTTCCGATAGTGATCATAGGTGTATTTTTAATACTTAATGATACTAAAACACAGGCAGAAAAGGGTACTCCACTGTCATTTACTAGAAAAAACACATTCGACAGGAAAGAGGATGACTGGATTTATACTTTTGAAATCAATTATCCAAATACTAATGAAAAAAACAACTATATATTTGACGGTTACAACTTAAAATATAAAGAATCAGAAGAACATTATATTCCAGTTTATGATGAAAATGGCAATGAGGCCTATAGAGTTAAACCGGAGTGCCTAAGTTTATCAAATTCGGAAAAGTATAAGGATGATATTTTGAGTATAAATCTTTACTTTAACGAAAAACAATTTGAAGAAAAAATCACGGAGGATGATCTACAAGATTTAGATATAAATTATATAGATAAGGAGTATCTCTTAGATATCTTTAATAGAACAGTCGAGTCTAAAGTTAAAACTCTCGCAGGAGAATACTATAATAGTTCGTTTATAGGTAGGGTAAGTCAAGAATCTACCGATAAAAATCTTCCTGGCGAATGGCAAGCAACATACATTCTCGATTTCGGAAATATTTATGATATAAATATTCAATTTATAGATAAATCGGGAAATTACTTATCCGAAAAAGATAATCAAAATATGAATAGTAAAGAAAAAGGTATATTGAATCAAATTGAAAGTGTAAAGAAGGAAAGCCTAAATTTACAAAAAATTACAACTAAAAACACGAATAAAGATGTTCAAATTTTATTAGAAAAGTTACAAAACAAATTGACAGAGTATTAGAGCCTTTTTTGAAACTTTAATATATTTTGAAGTAGTATGATTCATTAAAAACTATGTTATTATCAGTTAATTCATAGTTTTTTTTAGATTATTCATTTAGTTGAATTTTAGATTTTAGATTCTAGATTCAAAAAATTCAGAAAAGCACCAGGAAAAACGTCCTAGATCGGGCGAAAGTCGTAATTTGGTCAAATGTGTTCTTCATATGATAAAACGTATATATAAAAATATACATAATGATATTATAGTTTTCTATATTTTATTTTATGCAAAATAGAAATAATGTACACAAGATAATATCATTATTAACTGGATTTTGTTGTCTAAATCTAGTTTTATGGAGGAGATGATAAAAATGGCAACAACAGGTGACCCATATGTGAAAAATGTTCAACATTGGTTAAACGACAACTATGGTTCAGATAGCAGATTTAATAGATTGGAGGAAGACGGCTATGTAGGCTGGGGAACGATTAATGGGCTAATAAGAGCGTTGCAAATAGAATTAGGAATTCAACAGACTGCAGATAATTTTGGCACTGGAACTATAAATGCTTTTAATTCTAAATTTCCAAAAGGTATAGTACAACAAGAAGACGATGATAAGTCTGAAAATAAAATTTATGGAATTATACAGGGTGCATTACTATGCAAAGGATATACGACGGGAGTCAATACACCAACACTTCACTTTTACAATGGTACGGGTAATGCAATTAAAAAATTAAAAGCTGACGCTGGATTAATAAACGATACTACATCAACTGTCACGTTAAATGTGATGCGGGCATTATTATCTATGGATTATTATGTAACTTATAAAACTGATGCATACAGTAGAAATGTGAGAATGATTCAACAGTTTTTAAATAACATAAGCGAAAGTTATATAGGCATAAAACCATGTGATGGAATATATGGGAGTGGGACTAATACAGCATTATTGTATTCACTTCAAATATCAGAAAAATTACCAAAAGGAATAGCAAACGGAAATTTTGGGCCTACAACAAAAAAAACTTGTCCAACAATTCCATATAACGGTGTAGAAAAAAATTATAATGGTGACTCTTATACTAATTCTGACATAATAGTATTTACAGGTATCTTAAGGAGCGCTTTATATTTGAACGGTTTTGAGGAGGAAACTGGGTTTAAGATATCTGGAGTTATAAATACTTCTTTACAGAACTTGATTAAAAAATTCCAAGAGTTTTCTGCATTAGAACAAACTGGCAAAGCAGACTCTAGAACGTGGGCTTCATTATTAACAAGTTGTGGGGACACTTCGAGACCTGCTATAGCTTGCGACTGTGCAACTATAATAACTGATGACAATGTGGAAGTGCTCAAAAATAATGGATATAAATATGTCGGTCGATATCTATCTGGCTATGTAGGAAATGGTGTTAACAAAGCATTATCTACGGAAGAATTGCAGATTTTGTTTAATAATGGAATTCGTGTATTTCCTATACATCAGGGATCTGCTAATTACTCAGCTTACTTTACAGAAGAAAATGCTGTGAAAGATGCAGAGAGTGCATATGAGTATGCAGAAAAATTACATTTACAATTTGGAGCAATAATATATTTCGCAGTAGATTGTGATTTAATGGATTATCAAATAACAAGTTTAATTCTACCATACTTTAAAAAACTTTATTCTACTTTTATGACTAAGTCTAGAGGAAAATACAGAGTCGGAGTTTATGGTACGAGAAATCTGTGCACTCGAGTTTGCAATGCAGGTTACGCATGTAGTAGTTTTGTCGGAAATATTTCGACTGGATGGAGTGGAAACCTAGGGTTTAAGATGCCTGATAATTGGGCTCTAGATCAATTTACAACAACAAAAATATCTAGCAATGGGAGAACAATCGAAATAGATAAAGATGGCTTCTCCGGACAATATGAAGGTATATCTCAAGAATATTTTGAGTTCGATAATTGTTATGATGAGAGGGATGATATAGGTAGCTCGTTTATATTTATAAATCGTTCAGAAACTCCATTACCAGTATATTCTTTAAAAGAACATTATAATCATCCTATTGTTACTGCTGGATCTCAATTTGTAACTGCGGGAGAAAAAATAGGTGAGATTAAACCTAATGACTTTTATGTATTTATTGGATTAAAAGATCCTGCGTATGATACAATACATAGAGTAATCTTTAATGATGGAAAAGACACAAAATATGGATTTATAAACGGTTATCCAGATGAACCACCTATTTCTGAAACGGACAATAGAAAAAGAAATTATTACCATAAGCCTTTATATCATGAGCCATTTTCTAGAGTGAATTTTAATCCAGAAACTAAGAAATACTTTACTGATACTTCTCAAAATAGCATAGAATTCCAAATCAATAAACCTGTAGTTTTTTTTGATACGATTGGCAACTATGAAGGCACATTAAAAGAAGGAGATAAGGTAACAATAAGCTATAATAATATGAATAATACAGGGGTTTCTAGACCTTGGTGTTATAGAGTTGATAAAATAACATTCAAGGAAGGCAATAGTGTGACAAATAAATATGTTAGTACTGGATTAGAGAATGGAGCTTCAGGTACAGATAGAGCTTGGTATTAAAATGATGAAAGATGAAAAGGGAGGTAACTCTCTTTTTATTAAAAGATAAAAGTAGCTAAGATTCGACTATCAATTTTTACGTACTCAATTAATTTTTTTTTATGAATCTATAGTTAATTTTTAAATATTTACACTCGAAGTAAAACTCTGTGGATAAAAAAGAACGTAAAATTTGCACATTATAATTATATATGATATACTTGGTCATATTAAAGGAGACTATATGAAAAAAATATTCTTAATTATATTATTATTAATCGTTTGTGGCTGTAAGTATACAACTCAATACTCACAATATGAACATTATAATTTAAACGAAAATGATGGTTATTTGTTTAACTATACATTTCATGATGAATATGGGATACCATCTACATATGTAGTGACAATTTTAGAAGAAAGAGACTATGAAGATATTACTGTAGGATTATTTTTTAAAATAAGCCAAAATGATTATGTTTTGTTAGACAAGATAAATAGTTGTAATGAAAAAGAAATAGATGTAGAAAATACATATTTCTATTATGATTCAAATCAACAAAATAATAAATTATATTTGCAACGCTGCATAGGAAATAAAAATATAGAGTATGTCCTTGATAAGGAAAAAATAATAAAAAAAGAATTGTTATTCGATAAGAAAATAGCTGATCTAAAAGAAACTAGTATTGTATTTAATAAAATTAAGAAAGTTGAAGACAATTATATTTATTATGTTGGATATAATGTAGATAGTGTTGAACGAGAAGAATTGAGTATAAAGTGTTCTTTAATCGATTATTTATGCACTTTAGAAGGTGATTAAACGGTTTCTCTATTTTTGACATGGACCTCGTTTCTTGGATAAGGACGAAGAGATTTTTATTATGTCTCGGTGTATTAAATGAAAAACTTGGCAATAAAAATGTCAAAAATATTATTTACAGATACACAGTGAAGAAATTAAACAAAACTCTGTGGATCAAAAAGGAACGTAAAATTGTGCATTATAATTATATATTATATACTTTGCAAAGTAGGGGAAGATAACCTAAAAACAAAAAATCAAGTTCTGAGAAATGATATTTTATGATATTTCGAAGTTGTATTCGAAATATTTTTTAAATTTGATAAAAGGGTGTCTAAATTCGAGGAAATACGTCGGTTTCGTTTGACAGATGTTCTTTAATTTGCTAAAATACTCTTGTTTGTAATTATTTTATAAACCGCACTTGTCAGGTTCAAGAGTCTCAATGAGACCACCTATTCGAGGCGAGTCCTAAATTTTAACGATGGGAGGGAAAATAATGAAAGCTATATTCGTTACAGGTGGTAAACAATACTACGTTTCTGAAGGTGATGTACTTTACGTCGAAAAGCTAGAGGCTGAAGCTGGTAAAGAAGTCGAATTCGACACAGTCATGATGGTAGATGGCAAGGCTGGTACTCCTTATGTAAAAGGTGCTAAAGTCGTTTGTAATGTCGAAAAACACGGAAAACAAAAGAAGATCGTAGTATTCAAATACAATCCTAAAAAGAAGTATCGTAAGACTCAGGGTCATAGACAACCATATACTAAATTAGTAGTCACTAAAATAGTAAAGTAGGCGTCTCATGATCAAAGTTAAAGTTAAACCTGATTTTATTAGCATATCTGGTCATGCGAACTTCGCAGATTACGGTAAGGACATCGTCTGTTCAAGCGTATCTTCGATAGTGACGACGACGGTGAATGCAATTATGCTCTTCGATAGTCATTCTATCGAGTATAAAGTGCAAGAGGGTTTAGTAGAGATTCGTATCGTCGAAAAGAACGATAGTACGAGAAAACTTTTAGATAACAT
This sequence comes from uncultured Bacilli bacterium, assembly GCA_910583745.1. Classification (GTDB taxonomy): domain Bacteria; phylum Bacillota_I; class Bacilli_A; order RF39; family UBA660; genus RUG11867. Next base: position 39,200 of record CAJTZC010000010.1, on the reverse strand, counting down.
GCTCAATATGTTCGAAGAACTGATGAGAGATTATCCTAAAAATATCAAAGTAGAAAGGTAAGTGAGATTCAGTGAACTTTATGAAACTTAACATTCAGTTGTTCGCTCACGTTAAAGCGCAAGGTTCTACTCAAAACGGAAGAGATTCTGCTGGACGTAGATTGGGTGCTAAAGCAAGCGACGGAGAAACTGTCAATGCAGGAAGTATACTTTATCGCCAAAGAGGTACAAAAATTTATCCAGGAACAAATGTGGGAATTGGTAAAGACCATACTTTATTTGCGAAAGTTACAGGCGTAGTCAAATACGAAAGACTAGGTAGAGATAAGAAAAAAGTCAGCGTTTATGAGAAGTAAGCTTGACAATTTCAAGATTTTAAGTATAATATAGAGTATATAAATGAGGAAAGCGATGTGTCCACATCCACCTGAATGGCCGTTTTTGAAGTTTGGCATTGGGTAAAAAGCCAGAGAAGAAAGTGTAAACTTTTAAAGCTTTTGAGTGGATGCATGCATTGTATTCACTTTTTATATGATTAATTGATGGAGGTGTGTATTTATAGCACATTTGAGAAAAGATGAACAACCTATTAATGAAAACATTAGGGTTCAAGAACTTATGGTAATCGGTCCGAATGGAGAACAGATGGGAGTGAAAAAACTCGAGGATGCACTGACTCTCGCGAATTATGCGGGATTGGATTTAGTCCTCATGAGTGGAGATTCAACTCCAGCTGTAGGAAAGATCATGGACTACAACAAATACCGTTACGAAAAACAGAAAAAGGTAAAAGAACAACAAAAACGTCAAAGAGAGAACACGAAAGAGTTGAAAGAATACCGTTTGACGGCTAAAATCGACATCGGTGACTTCGAGACGAGAAAGAAAAATGCGCGCGAGTATTTGCTAAAGGGTCATAAAATCAAAGGTTCTATCAGGTTTAAAGGTAGAGAGATGGCTCATACTGAAATCGGTGCCGAGGTGTTAAATAAGTTCGCATCTGAACTTTCCGATGTCGCAGACATAGAGCAAAAACCAGTTTTGGAAGGTCGCAACATGTCTATAATACTTGCACCAAAAAAATAAGAAGTAAATTAGGAGGAATTTATCATGCCAAAACAAAAGACACATAAATCTACAAAAAAAGTATTGAATGTTAGAAACAGTGGTAGTATCACTTATAAGAAATCTAACGGAAACCATAAAACTGCAAAGGATTCTAGCAAACAAATTAGACAAAGAAGAAAAGCCGGCTCTTTGAGCAAAGGTAATGTTGCTAGATTGAAGTCAGTAATCTAAGGGAGGTAAAATTATGACAAGAGTTAAAGGTGGTTCTGTCGCTAAGAACAGAAGAAGAAAAGTTTTAAAGCAAGCAAAAGGTTATTTTGGAAGCAAACATAGATTGTTTAAGACAGCTCAAGAACAAGTTTTCCACAGTGGTAAGTATGCTTATAGAGACCGTAAAGTCAACAAGCGCAATTTCCGTAAACTTTGGATTACACGTATCAACGCAGGTTGCCGTGAGAACGAAATCAGCTATTCTAAGTTCATGAACGGATTGAGTTTAGCAGGTATCGAAATCAACAGAAAGATGCTTTCTGAATTAGCAATCGACAATCCTAAAGCATTCACAGAATTAGTTGAAACTGCGAAGGCTGCACTAAAGAATAAACCAGCTACTAAGGCTGTCAAAGAAGAAAAAGCTGCTCCTGCAAAAGTCAAGGAAGAAGCTCCTAAAAAGGAAGAGAAAGAAGATATCTCTAAACTTACAGTTGCAGAGCTTAAGGAACTTGCTAAAAATGCTGGTATCGAAAACTATACAAGCATGAAAAAAGCTGAATTGTTAGAAGCTTTGAAGTAAAAATGTCAATTTTGAGACTCGGTTCGCCCGGGTCTTTTTTTTTGAATCAAAAAAAAGTTTTTTGTTAAATTGAATAAAAACTAGTATCCTTAAAATTGTACAATTGTTTACTTATGCAAGCAAAACGCTTGCTTTTATAGTCGAATAATTATATACTTGTATCATAGATGATACTTATAAAATAAGTATAAAGATAGGGACGATGTCATTACGAATCGACAAGTTTTTTAAGACACTTATGATAGACTGAGTAAAATGAAAGGAAACAATCTTATGGAAGAAAAGAGAAGCAAGAAGAATGCAATGTCATTAGTAGTATTATGTGTATCGATAGTCGCTTTGACTACCTCTTTGACGTATGCATACTTTGTATCTCAGGTGGGAACGAATGAGCAAGAAAAAATCACTATTAGAAGTGGTGACTTGGCTTTAACGTTTAGAGATAACGATGAGACTGTAGAGAATACAGAAAGCACATGGAGCTTAGGAGATACTATTGAAAAAGAATTAGTCATCGAGAATACGGGCACGAGAGATGCCTATGCAAAGATAAGCTGGGACAACTTAATTAACACATACTTGGCAGAATCGTTGACTTATACTTTGGAAGAGAAAAGCGATGACTCCGGTGCAGTATGGAAACCAGTTGAAACAGCCAATGTGAATGTACCAAGAAGTGAGAGTGTGTCTACACAACTTTTAGTAGAGCACTTACTCGTACCAGCGGGACACACCTATACATATAGAGTAAGAATTACATTCGAAGACTTAGAAAATATAGACCAAACAGAAGATATAAATGCAAAGTTTATAACAAAATTTACATTAGATGAAAGTACCAAAAAATGGACTGCTGAAGATTCGCTTGCAAGTTTAAATATAAAGATAAATCCTAATAACCCAACGAATTTTGCAAATCCAGCTACAACGGATGAGACAGAGAATGGACTATTCAGTCTAGAAGACGACTATGGGACAAGTTATTACTATCGGGGTACAGCTCCGAACAACTATATAAAGTTTGGTCAAAATGCGAGTGGACAGGATATGTGGTGGAGAATCATCCGATTCAATGGAGATGGAACAGTGAGAATGCAATATGATGGAGCAGGGACAAGTGGAACGAACAGCTACACGAGAGGATTTGCGCTGACGAATCAAGTATGGAATAATAAGGCTGATGACGCAAAATATGTAGGATGGATGTTTGGAGGAACGAATGGAAGTGCGAGTAGAGAACAAGCGCAAAGAAATGAAACAGACTCACCGATAAAGACAAAGGTAGACGAATGGTATAAGACTAATATAGTGGACACAGGATACGGAACCTATGTAGCAGACAGTATTTTTTGCAATGATAGAAGTACACCAGGAAGAAGTGCAACAGGATGGAGTATTGACACAGGCCTCGGTTATGGAAGTAATGCAACAGCATATGGAGCTTATGCTAGAAGTGGAGTAGAATCAGTAAATCATAACAAAGTGCAGCCACGCTTCACATGTCCGCAGCAAAACGACAAATTTACAGTCAAAGAGGCGAGTGGAGGAAACGGAAAATCGACGTATCCAGTAGGATTAATCACAGCAGATGAAATAATCGCAGCAGGAAGTGGGAAGGATTATACAGCAAATAGTAGTTATTACTTAAAAAAAGATAGTACATACTGGTCGTTCTCTCCTAGTACTGCACCAGATGCCACTATGTTCGCTATCTATAACGGAGTCTTGCGCAATGGCGCTTTTGTAAAAAATAACGTCGAAATTGCCCCGGTTATTAACCTTAAAGCAGAATACTTAGATAAACTCCAAGGTGATGGTACAATCGATAATCCTTACTATTTGAATGCATAAATAAAAAGGCCTTTTTCATTAATGAAATAAGACTTTTTTTGATGCTTGCTATTAGGTTATAAGTAGAAATCGACAATCGTCCTTCTAAATATAAACAAGAGAAGGATAAAGAATAGCAAAATCATAAACGACTTGGGACTATAATTGTCTTCATGCGTTTTTCCTCTTATAAGAATAAAACCGATTTCATCTAGAAATACACCTGTGCTGATTGAGAGCAGATATATATTTGTATAAAAGTTTGCGATACAAAAAAGCAACAGTGTAAAAAATAAGCCAAACATCCAGTGGTGTGTTCTAAAATTTTTAATAGAGGGGCTCGGTCTATTGATTACATAGACCAATACACGAGTCAGCACTATGGTTATCGTAGTGAATAAAAAGTATTTGTCATATAAAGTCATCGTATCACCAAGACAATACTACCACAATTAAAAAAATTTTTAAATATAAAAGCTTCATTTTCTTGTAAACGAACTTTGCTTGAACTTAAACTCATTTCAAGATATAATGGTGATGTAGAAACATAGAGGAGAAATGATATGATATTTCAAGTAACACGGGGAGATTCGATTATAGAGTATTATGTGCTCGGTATCGATAAAGAGAAGTTGGAGAATTTGAAAGAGCAAATTTTAGAACGTTACAGCAAGGTCATGCACTGTGAATATATCGATAGTACTGTGCCTACCGAGTCTTCTAAGGTAAAAAATATAAATGCTTCGGTGTATTCTGAAGGTGGAGAGGAAACGCTTTATAAAATCGAAGCTGACTTTATATCGTATCCGAACGATGTCATCGACGCCATCAATGGAACCCTCATCGGCTCAGGGAAAGGTCTTACCGATTTGATGTCTTTAAATGCAATAGATAACCCCATCATGGGCAATACCTTCTTGGATGAGTTGAGAGGTATTTCTACACAACATAGCGAAGGCGGTTCGGACCTCGCAACAGTACAAGAGGTCATCACACTTTCAAAGAAAGTCATCGCGACCGATTTAGAGACCGAAGCTCTATATAGCGAATTGAAATCTTGCGTAAGAGCTATTACTCATTCTGTCAGAAGTGTTCCTTCTCGCACAATATAAATAGTTGATTTTATAGTAATTCGCTGTTATAATACTTTTCATGAAAGAAGGAATACATCGTGATAGAAAAAATCTTTTACCAAATCATCGATGGAGATGTTCTATCTTTATACGAGGTCTCTTCTATCGATAAAGATATGTTGACAGTGCTTAGAGAAGACTTGATAAAAAGGTTCAGTGTGATAGAACATAGGCATGTCGTTTCACGTGAATATCCTGAACTGACTGGACATATACAAAATTTTTCTGCGCGTCCAATCTTGACTGCTAAAAATCGCGCTACTGTGTATGATATACAATACGACTATAATAGATTTCCGAAGGTCGTTACTTTCATCGATGAAATTTTAAGAGGAGAATATCGTCAGCTTTCTGATTTGATGTGCATGACGACGAGAACAGCTCCATTGATACAAAGAGACATCTCCCAAGGATTAGAGGACATTCAGGCGGCGTTAAGGTGTAAAGATATCGATTTAGAGTATGTAGAGAATAGGCTTACCTCTGTCAAAAGAAGTTTGGCCGCGGCTAAGAATGCTAGTGATGTTTACTACGAAATGATACAATCTTGTTTTACTTCCACATTGGTTCAGTCTATACCTTTGTCGGAGTCCGATTTTAAAATGTGAGCTCAGGAAGCTCTTTTTTCTTTCAGAGTTTTTTTGAGGGCGACGGCATTGAAACCTACTACGACACAAATATCGATGATTTCTCCAATGACTAAGCCATATAGACCGATGTGTAATAAACTGAATAGGGCGAGGGATATCGTTTTGAGAATCACTCCTAAGGTCGTCGCGCGGAAGGCTTCTTTTGTCTTGCCAAGCGCTTGCAAGGTGCTAGAGAGTGGGCCTTCTAAGTTGTAGATGACGAAGAAGAAGGCTAGAATTTTGATATAGAGAATTCCTTCGGTCGTGTTATACAGTACGTTTAGAAGATACTCTGGAAAGAGGAAGACGAATATATTTGTAATGATGCCTAAGATTAAGCTTATCGCTAGAGACTGACGGAGACGTTTTTTGATGTTCGCGTGGTCTCTTTTTTCGTATGACCTGCTGACCTCTGGGACGAGAGCTGTGCTGATCGCTTGGACGACGAAAGAAGGAATGACCAAAAGAGGGATGACGTAGGCATTGTAGATTCCGTACTCGGTCGCGATGAAGGAGTTGGAATAGCCGACGAGTTTTAACACATACATTAAAATAATCGGTTCTAGAAAATAGAAGATGTTTCCTATAATCCGTCCTCCGACGGTCGGGATGCATAAATTCATCACTTCTTTTGTCGTCTTTAAATCCGGTTTTAAATCTTCTTTTTTTATGACAAAATTCTTAGGAAGATACAGAAGAAAGACGATGATCGAGATGGCTTCAGAGACGATGCTTAAAAGGATATAGCCGCATACGCCGTAGACGGGCCCAAAATCGACTAGTTTTGGTAGAAATAGGGCAATGATGGCGAGGCGCGCTATCTGTTCTATGACATTTGAAACCGTATGAGGAAGCATCTGTTGTTTTCCGAAAAAATAGCCTCTTAGAATACTCGAAATCGAGATGAATGGTAAGATGAGAGCCATCGACATAATCGGGTACATCGCATTCGGCTCATCGAGAAGGGTGTAGGCGATAAAGTGGGCTGCGAAAAAAATAATCAACATCATACATAAGTTTAAAAGGAGAACTATCGGGGCGACGGAGAAGAGAATGTTCTTCCCGCGTTTCGTCCCTTTCGCGACGACGGTACTTATGGCGACAGGTAGACCTAGCTGTGTCAGTGAAATGACCAAAGAATAGGTCGGCATGATAAGACTGTGGAGATTGATGCCTTCTGGACCGATGACTCTCGTGAAGATGATGCGTATGATGAACCCAAGACTTCTGGTAAGTAAAGAACCGACGAGCAAAATAAAAGCACTTTTAAAAAATAGACTTTTTTTCATAATGAATTATATGCTTTAAAAAAAGTTTTACCACTTTTTATCATTCTTCGTCTGTTTGCTTGTTTTTTATATGTTATTACTAGTATAATATCTTTTGGAATATTTAGTTAGTTTGGGTACTATTCTCCTTTACTTTATAAAGTAGAAGGGGGTGAAATTATGAGAAAATCAGAGAAATATCTTTGCACCATCATAATACTCCTTATTATTGTGATTCTAATCATTTTAATAAAAATAGTACCAACTGTATAAGTCGGTACTAAAACAGAAATTTTTGGAATAATACCTAGCTCGATAAAACTAGGTATTCCTTTTTTTATTTTATGCAAGTTTCCTTGACATATTCATGATAGCATATTTTATTATTCTTGTCAAAATTTTATACTCCTTATTATTGTTATTTTAATCATTTTAATAAAAATAGTATCAACTGTACAAGTTGGTTCTTGAACAATTTTTTGGAATAGTACCTAACTCGTCAAAACCAGGTGTTCCTTTTTTATTTTATGCATGTTTCCTTGACATATTCATGATAACATATTTTATTGTTCTTGTCATAAACTTTGTGTTCCGGTTCATGATTATAAGGAGTAGATTGGAGTAAAACTTTATATAAATAACAATTCTTTTAGCACAAGTTATGATTTTCTTGTCATAAAAATAGACAAAGCCTATTATCTATGTTAGAATATTTTCCGTCGAAGAAAGAAGGTTTTTACTTTGTATAATGAATATAATAAAATCAATGGAACGCTCTTTTTGTATGACGAAGAGGGGAATATCATAGGCAAGGAGAATGCTCAATTAGATAGTGTAGTGTTCGTGAAAGATGTGTTTGGAACTAAAATAGTGCCGAGTGGAGATGACATCGATACGCAGTTAAAGCTCAGCAATGTCCGCGAGAGCATTGCAGACAGATTAAATAATGTGTATTATCAAGCAACTACTGATTTAGCAAATAGACTTTACGAATTGAGAACACAACTCTGTAAGGCAGAAAGCGGTAGTAGTAAAAACGAATTGTTATTTAGGGCATCTCTTTTACTACTGGGTCTCGTTTTCATCATCGCTATGCCTACTGCAATTTTGTTAGGTGGTGGAGATATTACAACTTGGTGGAATGTCATAGAAAATGTCAAAAATTTTCCAAAAGTTTTTTTTGCTTCACTTGCAATGTTTGGGGTACCATGGGGAATAGGAGCTTTTTATGTCGTTCGTTCGCATTTTGCAAATTTAAGAAAAAGAGTAGAACTTCCAGAAGAAATCAGTTCTACAGAGAGTGAACTTCTTCGCCTACAAAATGAACAAAAACGTATTACAGATGCCCTTGAAGAGCGACAAGTAAGAACTGTACGCATCAGTGGTGAAAGTCATTATTTGGAAGAGTTTAACCGTGTTTTAGAGGCAAGCCTTGCGGCGAGATTGGCAAAAATGCAAGGCCTCGATGAACTTAAAAGAGAACTACAAGACATTTTGCAGGGACAAGAACTCGATGCATTGTTGGCACAAGGTGGCATTGCGCCAGAAGAGATAGAAAAAAGCAAAAATGATTTAGGAAAGATATTGTCGTTTCAACCTGTGGATGAGTCACAAGGCCAATAGATTGACCAAATCGGTTCGTCGTGGTATAATTGAGTTATCACGTTGAAGAAATACGAGTAACATGAAATATTTCATTTTAGAGAAGCAGTGGAATGGTGTAAACTGTATGAAAGTTCATGCGAATCTAATTTCTGAGTGCATTTTAATCGATGCCGTAGTACCTGCGTTAGAGGTAAATCGAGTGATAAAAAAGGATGGCACCGCGTATAGACGCTCCTTAGGAGTGTATTATTCGTGGTTTTATTTTGGAAAGGAATGAATGAAATGATAGACATCGAATTGATTAGAAATAATAAAGAATTGGTAAAGGAGAATATAAAAAAGAAGTTTCAGGATGAAAAGCTGCCTCTTGTCGACGAAGTTTTCGAACTCGATAAAGAGTTTAGAGAAGCCAAGTTGGAAGGGGATAACCTTCGTGCTCAAAAGAATAAACTTTCAGGCGAGATTGGTATCATGATGAGAGAAGGGCGAAAAGACGAAGCGGAAAGCATCAAAGCAACGGTAAGTGCTAATAACGAAAGAATCGCTGAGCTCGAAAAGAGAGAAGAGGAAATCAGTCTCATCATTCGAGAAAAGATGATGGCAATCCCTCAAATTATCGACGAATCTGTCCCGGTAGGAAAAGATGATTCTGAAAATGTCGAGATAGAGAAATTTGGAGAACCCGCGGTTCCCCCTTATGAAATACCGTATCATGCAGATATCTGTGAAACGTTAGGAGGCCTCGATAAGGAAGCAGCAGGAAGGACGACAGGAAATGGGTTCTACTATCTCATGGGTGATATTGCAAGACTTCATGAGGCTATGATTACCTATGCACGCGATTTCATGATCGACAAGGGATTCACATACTGTATTCCACCTTTTATGATAAGAAGTGACGTCGTCACAGGAGTCATGTCTTTTGCAGAGATGGATGCGATGATGTATAAGATAGAGGGTGAGGACTTGTTCTTAATTGGAACGAGTGAGCATTCTATGATAGGTAAATTCAAAGGTCAACTTCTAAAGGAGGAAGAACTCCCTATCGCGATGACTTCTTATTCTCCATGCTTTAGAAAAGAAGTGGGTGCGCATGGGCTCGAAGAAAGAGGACTCTATAGAGTTCACCAGTTTGAGAAGCAAGAGATGGTCGTCCTCTGTAAGCCTGAAGACGCGATGGGTTGGTACGATAAAATGTGGAGTGCTACGGTCGAGTTCTTTAGGAGCTTAGATGTTCCTGTCAGAACTTTGGAATGTTGCAGTGGCGATTTGGCCGATTTAAAAGTGAAATCTTGCGACGTGGAAGCTTGGAGTCCTAGGCAACAGAAGTATTTCGAAGTCGGTTCTTGTTCAACTTTAGGTACAGCACAAGCTCGACGTCTCGGGATAAGGATGAAGACAGAGAAGGGCAATGAATTCTTGGCGACGTTAAACAATACAGTCGTAGCATCACCAAGAGGACTCATCGCTGTAATCGAAAACAACTATCAAGAAGACGGTTCAATAAAAGTACCAAAAGCATTACAACCTTACATGGGTGGAAAGACGAAAATCTCTGTAAAATAAAGGAATATATCATGAAGAGAGGTGAAGCAATTTGGAAAAAATAGAAAATGATATTGCGATATACCAAGATAAAGATGGAATAACAAAGGTACATGTCAAATTTATCGACGAAGACATTTGGCTAACTCAAAATAGTATTGCTTCACTTTATAAAACAACCCAAGAAAATATATCGATGCATATTAAAAATATTTATAAGGATAGAGAATTAAAAGAAATTTCAACTCATCAGAAATTCTTATTAGTTCAAAAAGAGGGAACCAGAGAAGTCAAACGAAATATCGATCATTATAATTTGGATATGATTATTGCCTTAGGTTATAGAGTACAATCGGAAGTCGCCGTGCGATTTAGAATATGGGCGACGGAAAGATTGCACGAATATATCCAAAAGGGTTTTGCCATGGATGACGAGAGATTAAAGCAAGGTGGGAATCGATATTTTAGAGAACTCTTACAAAGAATTAGGGATATTCGTTCGAGTGAAAGAAATTTTTATCAGCAGGTGACGGACATCTATGCTACGAGCATCGATTATAATCCCAGAAGCGATATCACAAAAAAATTCTTTGCTACTGTTCAAAATAAACTACATTATGCTGTACACAAGAACACGTTAGAAGATGCTAAAATTACCAAAAATTATCTATCCGAAATAGAACTGCAAAGATTAAACTGAATAGAAGAAATATTAGAAGGAAATGGTAAGATATCTTACGCGGAAGCGATAGAAAAAGCCAAAAGAGAGTTTAATCTTTACCGAAGAAGAGAGATGGAAGCTTTAGAAGTGACTTTGATAAAATGGTCAAGGCATTATCTACTAACAGTGATAGTTGATTCTATCGTTTTTTACTGGAGCAGATAACTACTCCTTTAAAAAGTTTTTTCCATTTCAACAAAAAAACTTTTTAAAAAAAGCTTTTTTTCCAATTGAACCAAAAAACTTTATAATTTAGCTTTTTTCTTGTATAATAGGAATTAAAGAGGCGAGGAACTATGTTAAAGAGAGAATATTATTTAAAAAAAATTAGAGATTTCTATCATATAAATTCATTAATTAAGATTTTATGTGGATTACGAAGAAGCGGTAAGTCCGTAATATTACAGCAAATAATAGAAGAGATTAAAGAAAGCGGAGTGGAAGAAGACCATATCTTATATATAAATTTTGAGTCTCTCGACTATGCGGATATAACAAATGCGATTCAGTTAAACAACTATATTAAAAGTTTTGTAAAAGATAAAAAAACTTATTATGTGTTTTTGGATGAGATTCAAAAGGTCGATGAATTTGAAAAAGCTATCAATTCTCTAAGAGTTACATCTCAGTTTAGTATTTTTATTACAGGCTCGAATAGTAAAATGACGTTTTTAGAATTGTCTACCGATTTATCTGGAAGGTATGTCAGTTTTAGAATCAATCCTTTGTCATTTAAAGAAGTTGTCAAAATTACTAATACCAAAAAAGAAAAATATTTCGATTTACTATTGGACATCTTCGAATGGGGAACTTTACCACAAAGATTTAGCTTTTCAAATGACGCTTCAAAAGAGAACTATGTTCGAGATGTCTATGATTCTATCTTGCTTAAGGATGTCGTCGATAGACTAGGAATCACAGACATTACATCTTTTAATAAAATACTTCAATATGTTTTAGAGACGGAAACGAGAGAGTTTTCTGTGACAAATGTATTGGATTATTTGGATAAAAATGACAACAAAGTTGCTACAGATACTTTATATAAATATCTTGAGGCCCTTTGTTCTACATTCATAGTCAACAGAGTTTACCGATACGATATCAATGGTAAAGCAGTTTTGAAATCCTTGAATAAATTTTATGCGACCGATTTAGGGGTTAAAAAAATTAAAACCAATAGTAAAGAGATTAACTATTCCCAGGCTTTTGAAAACCTTATCTATAACGAATTGATTAAAAAAGGCTATGAGGTTTTTATAGGAAAAACCAAGGAAGGTGAAATAGACTTTATCGCCTCTAAAAATAACGATATTAAATATATTCAAGCTTGTTATGATTTAACAAACGAAGAAACTAGAAATAGAGAACTTGGTGCTTTTGATAGTATTAGTGATAATTATCCTAAGTACGTTATTTCGACGAATAAAGAGAATTATTCACAAAAAGGAGTGCAACATATCAATATTTTTGACTTCCTAATGAACGATGCTTTTTAATCTTTAACGAAGACGTAGGAGACTATTTTTCTTCTCGACGTATACTATTTTCATTTTTACTAAAAATAAGTTTACATTCGATAATGAGTTAAAGAGATTTTCTAGTGTAAAATTTATCTATTTTAGCTCTAAGTTTCATATTGTGTGTTGTTTTTAAATAATTTTTGTGCTAAAATTATAGACAATAGGATAGGTATAGAAGAGTCGTTCATAGCATGTGAAGATGTTTTTACCATCACGTGGTAGTGCTTACTTTTTAAATGCTTTTAGTTACAAACAAGAATAAGGAGAAAGTCGCATGAATAAAATTTTTTCTAAATTTAAACGTCAATGGCGAAAAATAAAGTATTTAGATAAAACGCAGTTGAGTTATTTCGTAGTTACGGGTTTCATAGGGGCTTTTTGTCTTTTTACAGGTGGAACTTATTCTTACTTTACTTTAACGAAATCGCTGAATGCGGCGACGATTACTATCGCCAAATTGAACTATAATCTATCCAGTACGACAAGTGGTTATAACGACGGGAATATAAGTGTTCCAGCAGGTGGAACTACTTTTGTCGACTTGACTTTGGAAAGTTTAAATGCCATTGAGACAAAATATGCTTTGAATTACAGTACTTCGTCTTCGGACATACAAGTTTACTATTCAGAAAATATAAAGTATAATATGCAAGGTGTTATCGGACCGACGGGTAGTGATATCACGATGCGAGTCGTCATCGTCAACAACGGTGCCAGTGCATCAAATGTCAATTTGACTGTAAATGGCGGATACGTGAAGAACAATATCACTTCAAACATCGTCAACGGTTATTTTGAAACAGATATCACCGTTCGTACAATACTCATGGATGAGACGATGAGTAATTCGATTGTCGACCAAGATTTCCCGACGAAAGACGGCGAGTATTCCTTCTTCCGCGTACAGTGTTCACAAAATGTAGGTGCGACTTGGGATAACGAAAATTGGAACTTGAGTTTGGGTGAGATTGACACACAGGTTGCCTGCGATGTCTACTTTAAGAAGATGGCATACGATTTAGAGACGTATTACGGACTCGTCAAGAAAGACGGTACGTTGGAGTTTACACAAGCCGCGCCAGATGAAAACCTGTATACGTTCGATAGAGCACAGTGTAATAACGATTCGACCGCAACGTGGGATACAGAAAACAGGCAGCTAGTTCTTTCAAATATATCGAATAAAACAATATGTTTAGGATATTTCAATGAAAAATAAAATAGTCAGAAACATCTGATTATTTTTTTGGAGTTTTGCTGTTATAAAAAAACAAACCGTTCATAAAAATTAAAGGTGGGAGGAGTTAAGAGTTATGATAGGAAGCATCAGTGGAATGAACATCAAATACAGTCATTTAAAAAAGATTACTTTAGAGGGTCTTGGAATAGATAACGAAGAAATCATAGGTAAGTGGTATAGAAACTTTATGGGTCGAGGTGAGGGCAATGTTCTTACTGGAAGAGACGTCCAAAACGGTGTGGGGCTCGTCATGGGTCTCGTCGAGTTGTTTGAACCTTTAAGCGAAAAGTGTAAGGTGGAAAGGGTTTGTAGTCCCATTGATGATGTCACTTTTGTCATGCGCAACGAAGAGGCGAAAGAAATGCTCGTCAATTTGTCGTTCGGAAAAGGTCCAAAGTCGACATCGAGAGTTATCGTCGCGACCGAGGACATCCTACGAGAAATTACTTTTAAGGATAAGAGTCATTTCTTGGCGAGAAGATTGACCTATGGCATGCAAAGTAGAATTTCGAGTGATAAAGTGTATCTCGATGCCCTTCGCGGTGTCGATGAACACTTTGTTACTACGAAAGACACCGCGTCCACCGAAGCAACGAAATCACAGCAGATAAGCGATGCGTTGGACGCATTAAGAAGCGTTCGAAGTCTTTATTCGCAAGGTGTAGAACAGAGTAAAGAGCAAAAGAAAAATCTTTAATGGCAAAACAAATTGCCTTTTTTTAATAACAAAATTTTGGCATTTATGCTATAATGAATTTATAAGTTAGAGAGTTTTGGCGGTGAATGAGATGTTAAAAGATATAAAAGGAGTAGGACCTAAGACGCTTACGTTGCTCAATAAATTGGGAATTTACAGTGTAGAAGATTTAATCGATTATTTTCCTTTTCGATACAATACCATTGCTCCGACAAACTTGGAAGAGGGTGAAGTCGTCATTTCAGGAGTCATCGAGACGATGCCAGTGGCGACCTATATTAAAAGAAATTTGAACAAATTGTCTTTTCGAATCGAGACGAGCGAGCAGTTAGTCAATGTCACTATCTTCAATAGAGCTTTCATGAAAAACAATCTGAAACGTGGCATGACTGTGACGATTTTGGGAGAATACGACGAGAAACGAAATACCATCACGGCGACGAATATTCTGTTCAAAGAAATCGACGATACCTATATCGAGCCGGTGTATCACGTGACAAGTGGTATCACGTCTAAGCTGATTGGAACTCTCATCAAAAATGCCTTCGAAACTAACCCTGTGATTATCGATTATATCCCAGAATATTTGGTAGAAAAGTACGACTATCCTAATAAGGAATCTGCGACCCGAGCGATACATAACCCTTACGATTTGGATGCGATAGAACATTCCATCGAACGGTGCAAGTACGAGGAACTGTTCCGGTTTATGTTCAAAATCAATTATTTGAAATCTTGTAGAACGGAAGTGGACGGGCTGCACAGAGATGTCGAGGAAGAGAAAGTCGATGTTTTTTTGGAGAGTTTGCCTTTTTCTTTGACGGCTGACCAGATGAGCTCGATAAGAGACATCGTACACGACCTGAAGAGTCCTAAGAGAATGAATCGGCTTTTGCTCGGAGACGTCGGCAGTGGAAAGACGATTGTCGCAGTGGCAGGTATCTTCTACAACGCATTAAGTGGATACCAAAGCGCTCTACTGGTGCCGACTGAAATTCTCGCGACGCAGCACTATTTCAATATAACCGAACTGTTTAAAGGTCTTGGACTCCGAGTGGAACTCTTGAAAGGGAAGACGACGAAGAAGGAGAGGTCTGCCATACTCGAAGATTTAGCGAACGGAGAGATAGACCTCTTGATAGGGACGCATGCGGTGTTAGAGGACGATGTCATTTTCAAGAATCTAGGGCTCGTCATCACCGATGAGCAACACAGATTCGGGGTCAACCAGAGAAGTACATTTCAAAATAAGGGAAAATTGTCCGACGTCCTCTATATGAGCGCCACACCGATTCCGAGAACGTATGCTTTGACGATATACGGAGATATGGACATTTCGATTATCAAGACGAAGCCGAAGGGTCGAAAGGAAGTCAAGACGGAGCTCGTTAAAACCAAGGATATCAAGTCCATTCTCAGCAAGATGTTGGACGAGATAAAGCTAGGACACGAAGTCTATGTGGTATGTCCTTTGATAGAGCCCGATGAGGAGACGACGATAATGGACGCGACGACGCTTTTCGAGAAGCTCAATAAAGCGTTTTGTGGCAAGGTTCCCATTGGATTGTTGCACGGACGCATGAAACCTGATGAAAAAGAAAAGGCGATGCTCGATTTTAAAGAAGGGAATACGCGCGTGTTGGTTTCGACAACCGTCATAGAAGTCGGAGTCGATGTACCGAATGCCACGATGATGGTCATCTTCAATGCAGAACGATTCGGCCTCGCTTCGATGCACCAGCTCCGAGGACGGATAGGTCGAAATGCTTTGGAGTCTACCTGTATTTTGGTCAGTGACAAGAGTGCCGAGAGACTCAAGGTTCTGTGTGAATCTTCCGACGGCTTCTATATCAGTGAAGAAGATTTCAAGATGCGTGGAGAAGGTGATTTGTTCGGTGTTCGACAAAGTGGAGACATGGTCTTCAAGATGGCTAACCTCAAAACGGATATCAAGCTGTTGACTACGGCAAATGTCGATTCGGGCGAGTTCATAAAAAATGAAAAAGAGAACGATTTCGAAGAGTATCCAGAATATGCGAAACTTATCGAAGAATTGAGCCATTTGGATTGATGGCTTTTTCTATTGCAATTTGAAAAGTTATTGTTCTAAGCCATCGACTTTGTGATATAATATATACTCCAAAGACCTAGCTGTAAAGGAGAGAGTGAAAATGAATCTATTCAGTATTCCGAGTCGACGAAAGATTAGAATGATTTTAGGAGATACGACTGCTCCTCAGGCGTATCATTGCCCACATATCACGACTTTTGCTATTCTAGAAGGTTTAGTCGCTGAAAAAGAGAACAATACATTTTTTAAAAGGGTAGAACAATGGTCAAAAGCTTCGATGCGAGGAGACTTTTATTGTTTTGATCGAGAGAAAAATTCTGTATCCGTTTATAATAGAATCGAAACCGATACGAAGACTTTTGCTAGACACGGCATAAGACCTTGCATTGAAGGTGATAGCTTTAATAGAGCAAGAGAACACTTTAAGTTTGTGAAACGGCTTTCTTTTTTCAGTTCTGCTTATATTGCAGAGCTCGGGGAATATGTTGGAGACGTCGTCTCTTATAAAAAATCTGGAGAGTTGAGTCAGGCTCTTCAAAGAGGAGAGGTTAAAAAGTTAGATAAGACTTTTGCAAGCCAAATAGGACCTTTACCTGTGTACCAATATAAAAATCAGAAATTTGTCTTATATAAAACGAATTCTATCATCGATTGTCGTCATTCCATTTTTTCTGACTCTTACAATGTCGACTGGTACGATGGGGGGCTTTTTCTGGAAGTAAAACCGCTTCGTTTTCTCGTCGTCGATTATTTTGATATCGCTTTATGCGAATCAGTCGTGCAAGCTGGCATCGACGTCGGCTTCGAAGAGGGAATGGATTTCGAGGATAGTTCTCTGATGCAATATCTAAATAGTACTTTTTTGAAAGACATTTTGCCTCCTCATTCAGAACTTTTGCCTTATGTGAATCAAACAGAAATCGAAGAGCAGAAAAACTCCGACATCGGTATGCTCGTCGAAAAAATCGACGTCTTGTCTAGTAAGCTCGGCTGGATTCACGAACTGGTCATGCCATTCGTATCGACTATTTTAAGTGAATATAATCGCGATTTGGAAGATTTAAAAGGCTCTGTGCATTCTTTTGGCACTACGAAACTCTCTTTGGAGCCTACTCCTACGAAAGACGATATTAAAAACAGGCTCTTGAACAAGTTAGAAGGCATTTTTAAAACCTTGAGCAGTCATTATGACTATTACGCTAGTTATTTTAAGATGTTGGACGTGGTCTATCCAGTAACTCTGTATAGTAAAGGATATAGTGATTCACAAGGTGTGACACCGTCAGCGCAAGATGAGGCAGTACCAATGGAAATCGAGCTCGAGAGAGATTTGAGAGTTGTCGGTAATATCTTATGCACAGTCGATGAAGAAAGTCGGGAGGCGTTGGAAGTAAAGTTGACGCCTCTCTTAACCGAATTTGCAAGGACAATCGAGCATTATTTGGAAAATACACTGTTCATCTCTTTTGACGAACTGCAGTTTAAGAAGTTGGAAGACATCGAGAGTCTCGAAGAATTGGAATTGCGATTCCGGCGACAGTGGCAAGACTTTCTTTTCGAGTTGGATGAACAATCACAGGTATCCGTCCTAAAGAAAAGGCTTTTCGACGAAATTGAAAGAATGTGTGAAAACATCTATAAAGAAGCGAATGACTGCATGATAAGCGTGTACTTGAATGAACTCAATAAAGTGGCAAAGAGAATCCGTGCTGCGATAAGAAATTTGTCAATGGAGGATAGAGCAGGTGAATTAGAGATGCTATTCGACATATTAAAAGCAAAGCCAGATGCTTATAGCACGACAGAGGAACTTCTACGTTTTACATGGGGAAAGATACGCCTTTTACATCAGATGGAAGATAAACTCGATAGCTATCTACGAGAGGTCAAAGCTATCGATTCCTATAAATTTTTCAAATGAAATAGCGAAGAAGAGGCAGGGCTTTTGCAACGTAAAAAGGTGCCCTGTCTTTTTTCGTGTGATATTTTTGTGAAGTTTTGCGAGACCAGTTGACATTAAAATTTATTCGTACTATACTTTAATACGGCACGGTTAGTGAGCTAACTTGGAGGTGGATTCGTGGAGAGATTTGCTTTAAAATCGATAAAAGATTTGGAAAACGAGATTTTAAAAACCAGAACTTTACCTCTGTCTGAACACATCAAATTGCTGAATGTGACCCAGGTGCACATCATCAAGTATTTGCTCGACAATAAGGACGAGGAAGTTTATCAAAAAGATTTTGAAAATTTGCTCAATATTCGAAAATCGACCATATCGGGAATTCTTTCTACGATGGAAAAGAATAATATTATAACGAGGGCTTCGATTAAAGCTGGTAAAGGGAAGAGAATCGAACTCACGGACGAAGCATTGAAATGCGAAGCCGAATTGAAAGGCAAACTCGAGGTATTCGAAAGAGAGTTAGTCGAGGGAATTACCGAGAAAGATATGGAAATTTTTTATAGAGTTATCGACAAAATGGTCGAAAATGTGAAAAAGAAAGGAAATGATTATCATGCTAAAGATGTTTAAAAACTTAAAGAAAAAAGAAATCATCTATTTCGTCCTCAGCATTGCGTTCATCGTCGCAGGGGTGTTATTGGATTTAAAGATACCCGATTACATGCAGGAGATTACGACGCTTTTAACCGCAGGAAAGACAGAGATGAAAGAAATTTTAGTACAGGGAGGATTCATGCTCGCCTGTGCATTCGGCAGTCTCATCTGTGCTGTCGTCGTCGGATTTTGCGCTTCTTTCATCGGCACGAGCTTTGAAAAGAACTTGCGGTCTAAGATTTTCAGAAAAGTCGAGTCTTTCGGAATGGAAGAAATCAAAAAGTTTTCGACGAGTAGTCTCGTGACGAGGTCTACCAACGACGTCACTCAGGTAAAGATGTTCATCGTCATGGGCATACAGATGTTGATTAAGGCTCCGATTATGGCTGCCATCGCGGTGAGTAAAATTGCCAACAAAGGGTGGGAGTTCAGTCTCGTCACTCTCGTCGGGGTTCTCATCGTCCTCGTCATGGTCGTCGCACTCATCCTCATCGTGCTTCCTAAATTCAAAGTGTTACAAACTTTGACAGATAAATTGAACCGCATTACGAGAGAAAATTTAACAGGAATACGCGTCGTCAGGGCGTACAATGCAGAAGAATACCAACTCGCGAAGATCGAAGGAGCGAACAACGAGCTCACAGATATGAACTTGTTCACAGCAAGAGCGATGTCTTTCATGAACCCCGTCATGAGTTCTGTGATGTCGGGACTATCCCTCTCTATCTATTGGATAGGTGCCCATCTCATCAATCAAGCTTCTATGCTCGACAAGATGGAGATTTTTGGAAATATGGTCACCTTCTCGTCTTATGCAGTGCAAGTCATCATGTCTTTCGTCATGCTCATCATGTTGTTCATCTTGTATCCTCGTGCAAGCGTCTCTGCGAAGAGATTGAACGAAGTATTGGATACGGAACCTCGTGTCAAAGATGGAGACATCGACAAGGATACGACCGATTTGAAAGGTGTCATCGAATTCAAAAATGTCTCTTTCAAGTATCCCGATGCGGAAGAATACATATTGAAAGATATCAATTTTAAGGTTAATAAAGGTGAGACGATTGCTTTCATCGGTTCGACGGGTTCAGGCAAGTCGACTTTAATCAATCTCATTCCGAGGTTCTACGACGTGGATGAGGGAGAAGTCTTGGTCGACGGAGTAAATGTCAAAGAGATGAAAGCTTCGTATTTGAACGATAAAATCGGCTATATCTCTCAAAAGGCCATCATGTTTAAAGGTTCTATCGAAGAGAACATCACATTCGGAAAGTGTAAGAGTGGTAAACCTGATAAAGAGAGAGTCGAACTCAGTGCAGAGGTCGCTCAGGCGAAGGAGTTCATCGAAGCGTTGGAAGGTAAGTACGAGACCGAAGTCTCTCAAGGCGGAACCAATCTGTCAGGTGGACAGAAGCAGAGATTGTCGATAGCGCGTGCTATCGCGAGAAATCCGGAGATATATATTTTCGACGACTCGTTTTCAGCACTCGACTATAAGACCGACTTTGCGTTGAGAAAAGCATTAAGAAAACACACGAATGAGGCGACCATCGTCATCGTCGCCCAGAGAATCGGTACGATTAAAGATGCAGATAAAATCGTCGTCTTGGACGAAGGAAAAAGCGTCGGAATCGGTACCCATAAAGAATTATTGAAAAACTGTGAAGTCTATCGAGAGATAGCAAAATCTCAGCTCAGAGAGGAGGAATTGGACAATGCATAACGATAGAAGAGGGGCAAAATCTGGAGAAGCTGCGAAGGATTTTAAAGCGGCGATTGTAAAGTTGTTTACATACTGTAAGCCTTACAGAGTTCTCATCTTATTGGGTCTTCTGTCGGCAGGCATTTCTAGTATTATGACCATCGTCGGACCTGACCAATTGAAGGAGATAACCAATACGATTACGGAAGGTCTTGCGACAGGCATCGACATGGATAAAATTGCTCATATCGGCATCGCTCTTTTAATCATATTCGGATTGAGCGCTCTGTTCAGTCTCTTGGAGGGATTTATCATGGCAGATGTCACGGCGCGACTCGCGAAGTCTCTCCGTGCAGAGTTGGCGAAGAAAATCAACCGATTGCCTCTTGCTTATTTCGATGGGACGACCGTAGGAGATACACTTTCGCGCATGACGAACGACGTCGATACCATCTGTCAGACGACGAACCAGAGTTTGAGTACTCTCGTAGCGGCATTTACTCTCTTTGTGGGTTCTTTGTTCATGATGTTCAAGACGTCGTGGATTTTAGCAATCACGGCTATCTTGTCCTCTCTCATCGGATTTGTCTTCATGATGATTATTCTCAAGAATTCGCAAAAGTACTTTACCAAAGTTCAGGAGGAGCTCGGAAATATAAACGGTCACATCGAAGAGGTCTTTTCGGGCCACAATGTCGTCAAGGCCTACAATGCGGAAGAAGAGGTCAACCATAAATTCGACGAGATTAACGAAAGTCTATTTGTCAATGGACGCAAGAGTCAATTCTATTCAGGGTTGATGCACCCCATCATGGGATTTGTCGGCAATTTGGGTTATGTCGCCGTCTGCATCGTCGGAGCGGTCTTAACTCTAAATGGAGTCGTTTCTTTCGGAGTCATCGTCGCTTTCATGTTGTATATCCGTTTCTTTACGCAGCCACTTACTCAATTTGCAATGGGATTGAATCAGCTTCAATCCACGGCTGCCGCCTCCGAGCGTGTGTTCGAATTTTTGGAAGCAGAAGAGCTCAAAGACGAGAGCCAAGTGACGAAGTATTTGGATAAAAAAGACGTCAAAGGGAGCATTGAGTTTAAAAATGTCGAATTCGGCTATACGGAGGATAAACCGATTATAAAGGACTTCAGTGCAAAAATAAAGCCAGGCGAGAAGATTGCCATCGTCGGTCCAACCGGAGCAGGAAAGACGACCATCGTTAACTTGCTCATGAAGTTCTACGAAATCGATGGAGGAGATATCCTCATCGATGGCATTTCGACAAAAAAACTGACGAGAGAGAACATACACGACCTCTTCGTCATAGTCTTACAGGATACGTGGCTGTTCGAGGGAACTATCAAAGATAACATACGGTACAACGACGAATCAATTTCAGATGAGAAGATTATCGAAGCTTGTAAGGTCGTCGGACTCGACCATTTTATCAAGACGCTTCCCGACGGATACGACACGGTTTTAGACGATTCTGATGCGCTGAGTCAAGGACAAAAGCAACTCGTCACCATCGCGCGAAGTATAGTCGATTCTTGTCCGTTCTTGATTCTGGATGAGGCGACTTCTTCGGTCGATACAAGAACAGAAATTTTGGTGCAAAAAGCGATGGATGAACTTACGAAGGGTCGAACCAGTTTCATCATCGCACACCGATTGTCAACCATACGCAATGCCGATTTGATTTTAGTACTCAAAGATGGTAACATAATCGAACAAGGAAATCACGATACGTTGTTAAAGAAAAAAGGTTTCTATGCAGAATTGTATAATTCGCAGTTTCAAAATGCGAATGAATAGATTAGGAGAATGCACATGTTAGAACTTAAGAAGATTACAAAAGTGTATAAGACAGAATCTTTTACGCAGAAAGCTTTAAAAGAGGTTAGCATCAGTTTTAGAGAGAGCGAATTCGTCTCTATACTCGGTCCCTCTGGAAGTGGAAAGACCACTCTTTTGAATATCGTCGGAGGTTTAGACGACTATACGAGTGGTGACCTCGTCATAAATGGCGTAAGCACGAAAAAGTATAAAGATAGAGATTGGGATACGTATAGAAACCATAGGATAGGTTTCGTATTTCAAAGTTACAATCTCATCCCTCACCAGTCTATTTTGTCGAATGTCGAATTGGCTTTGACCCTCTCAGGGATTAGCAAAAGTGTGCGACGCAAAAGGTCGATGGAAGCTCTAAAAAAGGTAGGGCTGGAGAAGCACGTCAATAAAAGACCGAACCAACTCTCTGGAGGACAGATGCAGAGAGTGGCCATCGCGCGTGCGCTCGTCAACAATCCGGATATCCTGCTCGCCGATGAGCCGACGGGTGCTTTGGATTCGAAGACGAGTACACAAATCATGGAACTCTTAAAAGAAGTCGCGAATGATCGACTCGTCATCATGGTCACACACAATGCCGAGTTGGCTCAGGAGTATTCGACGAGAATTATCGAACTCAAAGACGGCGTCGTCGAGGGTGATTCCAATCCATTCGAAAGTGAAGGGGACAAGGAGACAACATCAAAAGATGTGAAGACAAACATGTCGTTTAAGACGGCTTTCCAATTGAGTCTCAACAATCTCTTGACCAAGAAGGGTCGCACGATACTCACTGCTTTTGCAGGGTCTATAGGTATCATAGGTATCGCTCTCATTTTGTCTCTATCAAACGGGGTACAAGAGTACATCGACGGTGTACAGGAGGAGACTTTGACTTCTTATCCGATTACCATCGACAGAATGACCATCGATATGACTTCGATTATGACGACGGCGATGGAAAAACATACGGAAGCGAAGGAATACGATAAGAACAAAATCTATTCGAACAATACGATTACGGATACGCTTTCGATAATGAGTTCGAATGTTCGCTCAAACAATTTGGAAGCGTTCAAGACGTATTTGGACAGTGGAAAGAGCGGTATTGACGAATATACTACCTCTATCATCTATGGTTACAATTTAGACTTACAGCTTTTCAACCCGAACTATGAAAACGGCATCGTCCAAGTCAATCCATCTACCGTTTTAGATAAATTGGGAATGGGTGCGATGGCAGCTAGTGGTAATATGAGTATCATGTCTATGAATGTTTGGGGAGAACTCTTCGAAAGCGACGAATTGAACGATAAACTTTTCGAATTGGTCGACGGTAGGATGCCTGAAAAGTACAACGAAATCGTCGTCATGGTCGATGAAAATAACAGAATATCCGATTATATCTTATACAGTCTGGGTATAAAGGACCAAGAGGAATTGAAAGAACTCTATGATAAAGTCGTCGCAGGAGAGACAGTAGAATCTGAGGAGTCCGTTTACGACCTCGACGACATCATCGGATTAAAGTTTAAAGTCCTCTTAAATACGGATTATTATAAGAAATCGAAAGGTGTTTGGACATACAACAAGTCGAACGAAAAATACATGAAAGAGAAGTTGGACGAAGCTGAGGAAATCGAAGTCGTCGGAATCATCAAACCTAATGAAGATTCTCTCGTGAAGACTTCTACGCTTGGCGCGGTCTATTATACGAAAGATTTGGAGAGACACGTCATCGAAAAAATCAACGATTCTGCCATCGTCAAAGAACAAAAAGAAAACCCAAAAGTCAACATTTTGACTGGTATGAAGTTTTCCGATAAAGAATTCAGTATGGACGATTTAAGCGTCGAACAAAAAAGATATTTAGCAAGTCTCAGTGCTGAAGAGATGGCTGAGGTCATCAACCGATACAAAGAAGAGGCAAGTGCCACTTACGAGACGGTCTTGGAAAGTCTCGGAGCCATCGATGAAGATAAGCCTTCTTCTATCAATATCTTCGCGAAGGATTTTGAATCGAAGGATGCGATAAAAGATATCATAGACGATTATAATAAACAGGAAGAAAAAGCGGGGAACGAAGAAAATGTTCTCAATTACAGCGATTTAGTGGGCATGCTCATGAGTTCTGTCACAGACATCATCAACATCATCAGTTATGTCTTAATCGCATTCGTATCGATATCTCTCGTCGTCTCTTCCATCATGATAGGAATTATTACTTACATCTCTGTCTTGGAGAGAACAAAGGAAATCGGTATCCTGCGCGCAATCGGTGCATCGAAAAAAGATGTATCGAGAGTGTTCAATGCCGAGACGTTAATCGTCGGATTGTTCTCTGGATTACTGGGAATAGGAGTGACGGTTTTACTCAACATTCCAGTCAACATCATCGTACACGGTTTGACCGGCGTCAAAAATGTAAGTGTGCTTCCACTGGTCGGAGGCTTAGCACTCGTTTTAATCAGTGTCATTCTCACAGTCACTGCAGGACTCATTCCTGCGAAGATGGCTTCGCGCAAAGACCCAGTCGAAGCACTGCGAAGCGAGTAAAAAATTCAAAGTCATCGCGTTCACGATGTCTTTTTTCGATGCAAAAAAAAGACAACTTTTTCAGTCGTCTAACTTTTTAAAATTGAACAAATCGGAATCGTAGAATTCTTTTAACTCTATTTTTAATGTTTTGCATATTTTGTAAATGATGGTCGCACTCGGATTTTCTACTTTATTTGATATCATTGCACGGAAAGTCGATGGAGGTATTGCAGATAATTCAGCAAGTCTATTCGGAGAATAGTGATATTCATCACAGAGTTCGAAGATTCTCTTGCTTAAAGCTTCCTTAAAAAACATACAATTCCCTCCTTCTATTTAAAGTTTAGCAAAGTTTTGTAAAAAATATACACCGAATTCGGTTGAAAAAAGCATGACAAAATGGTATACTTGGGAAAGTAAAATAATCTTGAGGGTACAATATGGTAACAATTACAGACGGAAAAAACAATTTTTTTATTGATAAACGGACTCTTTGGAATAGGAAGGCGGATTTAGAGGGGCTAGCTACGAAGCTGAAATACAGTTATTGGGCCATCGAACTATTGTTCATCTGTCATGAGAAAGACAGTTACGAAAAGATAGTTAAATGTTATGTCGATGGCGATGACTATGTCAAGGAATATCCTAATCTAGATAAGAGTTTAAAGGATACTATTTTGTTGAGTGAAGAGGACTATAATGAGGTCGAAAGGTTGTATGCCAACTTAAATTCTGTTCGTGATTATAGGGAAGAAGCTATCATCGAGGCCGGAGCAATCCTTTTTAGTTATGAATATTACCAGAATTATATTTTGGAAGATGGTGAATTTGAAATCGACGTAGATGAAGTGTTCGATTTGTCAGATTTGTTGAAAGGATTTAAAAATTATAAAAAAGAAATATTTGAAAAATCGAAATCTATTTTAAAAGAAAAATACGATATCGATTTTTCGTACGATTCCAATGTTTAATTAGGAAATTATATTTTTATTTTAATAATGAGTTTGTTTTTTTGTAATAGTGAAAGTAAATATGAATAACAATACAGAAGCAACGGAACAAGCCATTCAATATAATGGTTATCGACTTCTCCTGTATTTTTTTGGGTTAATTCGTATTGTTCGACTGGTACCAACTTTCGGGTATGTAATTAAAAAAATCTGTTATTCGTAGTTCTAAGACTGAATATGCATGTAAATTAAAACGAGTTACATCGCTTAAAATTTCATAACCATTTATGACGCATTGTGTTATAATATATAATGAAGGTGACTTATATGAAAGATAAAATAAAAGAAATTTCAGGTTATGTTCTCATCATACTCCTCATTCTGTGTGTCCGTACTTTTGTAATAACTCCTATCAAAGTAAATGGACAGAGCATGAACGATACACTTCAAGATGGAGATTATATGGTTCTGAAGAAATACGACAAAGAAATCGAGCGTTTCGATATCGTGGTAGTCAAAAGAGGAAAGGATAGACTTATCAAACGAGTTATCGGACTTCCTAAAGAGGATATCGAGTATAGAGAGAATGAATTGTATGTCGATGGGGAACAAGTTGACGACGATTTTGGGAAAGGTGAAACTTACGACTTTGCCGATTATTGCGCAAAAGACGAGTACTTCGTATTGGGTGACAATCGAGAAGACTCGACCGATAGCCGAATCATCGGGTGTGTACCTCGCGAAGATATTTTAGGAAAAACCGATTTCGTTCTCTTTCCATTTTCCAAGTGGGGAAATGTAAAGTAATCGTTAGAAAGGGTAAATTTAGATGGAACGAATAGCCATTATTTCAGATATTCACGGCAATTTAGAAGCTCTCAAAGCCGTGCTCGAGGATATGAGAGAGAGAAGAGTCAATAAGATATATTGTCTAGGAGACATCATCGCGAAGGGTACACACTCAAAAGAGTGTTTGGATTTAATAGTTAAAAATTGTGAAGTCGTCCTTAAAGGCAATTGCGAAAAAATTCTAGTCGGTAATATAGCGATGAAGAGTGACTTGGACGAGGCGAGAAGAGCTTGGAATAGAAACAAACTTTCTGACGAGTATTTGAAATATTTAGTAAGTTTACCTTACTGTCACGAATTCTACTTGAGTGGTCGTCTCGTGAGACTTTTTCATGCCACTCCGAAGAACATAGAAGGTATCGGCGGCAACGAAGATGATATCGAAAGCCTTTACAGTCTTTTTCTTTCAAGCGAGAATACCTTGTCTCAAGAAAAAGCAGATATCGTAGTCTAAGGACATATACACACTCAGAGTTTGCACCGAATTTATAATCGATGTGTTTTGAACGCTGGTTCAGTTGGCAATTCCATCGATCTCTTTCGAAATGACGAAAAGGATGGCGATGTCAGGAATACTTCGCTTGCTAACTATCTCGTCTTATCTGGTAAATTGGATTCTACTGATATGTACGAGAGTTTCTCCTATGAATTTGTCCAGGTACCTTATGATGTCGATAAAGAGTTGGGTGAAAATGCCGATAATATAGAGTTTGAAGCTTATGAAACTGAGCTTCGAACTGGCAAATATAGAGACATGGCGAGATTTTATCGTTTTTTAGAAATAAAGGGTATCGATAGAGGCAAAATTTGACATGTAAATATTGTTGTGGTATAGTAATACCACTTTTTAAGGGGAATAGTTATGAATAAAGAAAATATGCAGAAAATTGTAGGAGTTTTGTTGGTTATTCGTATGCTAGCAGGAGCTGGTTTGGCACTCAGCGACAATTCTCAAGAGACTAATTTAAAAAACGAAAATGGAATAGAAGAAGTAGAGATGTCGGGAAACGATTTTCTCGTCATGCCTAAAAAAATCATAAACGAAAAGACGCAGAAAACACTTTTAGAGTTACCAAAGGGTTATACTCTCTATCAGGTCGATGGAGAAAAGCTAGGATTGCTTATGACTTTGGATAATGGAGATTCGACCATTTTTATGTCGAGCAGTGACAGTTCTTTCGACGACAAGGGCTTTGTCGGAGTTAGGGATGATTTGTATGCCATATTGAAAGCGGCCGACCTCACAAGAGATATGGCTCAGAAAGACAATCTAACAGGTAGCCTTGCCGTGTTCTATTACACAGCTCCTGATCAAACCTACAGTGTCGCTGGGCCTACTAGCCATGGAACGATGGCTATCGAACCGGATTTAGAAAAGGACAAGGACCGAATTCTCCTTACTTTGCCAAAGGGATGGAGTATCGTCTATGCAGGTCTTACGTCTTCTTCTCCCGTCGATTTGGAGCTTCTCAATAGCCAAAGAAGTACTATAGAACATGCTGGAAGGGTGAGATATTGTATCAATAGGAGTTATCTTCCTGAGTGTTCGGACTTCGAAGTGTATGATTGTTCTAAGTTCATCGGCGTTCCCGATGAAATGGCAAAAATTATCTTCGCGGCGGACAAGTTAAAAGCTGTCTTCGCAGACTATTACAAAAATGGTGGAAAATTGACGGATGGTCTCGCTGTTGCTCCTACAGTAAAGAACGACGGCGAAAATGGTATCGTGTTTTCTGTGCCTACAGGTTATGTTCTATACAATCCTTATGGTGAACTCAAGTATGAGAAAAGCACGGAAAGCGTAGGTGCTGTCAATTACTTCGGCTGTGATTGTTCTCAGACAGACCAGTTGATAGGTCTAAACGAAAACATTGCTGTTATCAGTCAAAATGCTAAAAAGTTAGATGCACGTATAAAAACAAATGATTATGAAATAGGAGAGCCTCTGAGTTACTCGCCTTTGGCAAATGGATTTATCGTTCAACAAGGCTATGTCCCTTATTATACTGGCGACGAGGAAGATGCTATCGAATTCAGTGACACACCAACACTTTTAAATCCGAGTAAACCTTCTGTGATTGTGTATGCCGTTCTAAAAATAAATGACGAAGCGAAGAGAGAGGTCGTCAAGGTTCTTAAAAGTTATGTCGACGTGGTTCGTGGAGCGCAGTCTCTTATGAATTCGTTTCAAAAAGAATTTGCCAAACAACTGCATTTGGATTAAAATTGTCGATTCGATTCGACTTTTTTTCTTTTTTATAAATTATCTGTTATAATATGGGTAAGCAGTAGAAATATCGCATTTATTTTAGAGAGTGGAGTGATGAACAGTGAAAGTGAAAGAAATCGTCGTCGGTGATTATTTGACAAAATCCAATTTGCCTGCCAGTGATTATGTCATCAACCCCTATGTGGGTTGTCCTCACGGATGTATGTATTGCTATGCATCGTTTATGAAGAGATTTACAGGACATACGGAAGAGTGGGGCGATTTTGTCGACGTGAAACGTTGTACAAAAAAGATTAATTTGGCTAAAATTAAGGGAAAAACGGTCTTTTTATCTTCTGTGACTGACTGCTATAATCCTCTCGAAGAGAAATACGGCATCACCCGTTCTATTTTAGAAGAACTCATACAGTCGGATTGTTTTCTCTCCATCTCTACTAAATCTAAGTTAATTTTGAGAGATTTGGACTTGTTGAAACAGATTAAAAACTTGACTGTTTCCTTCTCAATCAATACTTTAGACGAAGAGTTTCAGAAGGATATGGATAAGGGAAGCTCCATAAAAGAAAGACTCGAAAGCTTAAGAGTTCTGCACGAAAATGGAATACACACAGTGCTTTTTATGTCTCCCATTTTTCCTTACATTACGGAATGGAAAGAGATTATCGAGGAAGCCAAGGATTATGTCGATGAATTCTGGTTTGAAAACCTCAATTTGAGAGATAAGTACAAGACGAGCATTTTGGATTATATCAATAAAAAATATCCAGAGCTTTATGAGGCGTATTTGGATATCTATGTAAAAAATAAAAAGGACTACTGGATAGAATTGGCGGAAGAGTTGAATGCGTATTGTGTGAAGAATGGCATTCGATTTATCAATTATTTTTATCATGAAGAATTAGTCAAAGCAAAGAAAGAAAAATAGGTGAGAAATCATTATGGAAGATTGTATCGTTATTCATATCCCGCATGCATCCTTAAATCTGCCAAAACATTTTTTGGAAGCTCTCGTCGTGGAAGAAAGTGATATTCAGGAAGAAAACCGGTTTCTTTCAGATTACGGTGTCGATGAATTTCTACCGCGGGAAAGTGCGCATGTCGTCGCTTTCGATTACTCGAGAATGTTTTGTGATGTCGAAAGATTTAAGGATGACGAAGCAGAAGAAATGGCCAAGTACGGACAGGGTGTACTCTATACGAAGGATTCCAATGGACGCGTTTTTATAGAGTTCGACGAAGATTATAGACAGAAAGTGTTATCCGAATATTATGATAAACATCACGAGAGACTAGACGAGATTGCGACACAGGCGCTTCGAGAAAACGGCATCTGTTATATCGTCGATTTGCATTCGTTCTCGGACGAATTTATAGAAAAGTTTTTCCAAAAATCCGATAATCCCGACATCTGCTTAGGATACGATTCCAATTATGCCGATTTAGAGCTCATCGATTTAACAAAAAAACACTTTAAAGAATATGGTTTTACAATAAAAAGACAATTATCCCTACGGAGGCAGCATCGTACCGAACAGGTATTTTGGTAAAAAAAATTCAGGCGTCTATTCATTGATGTTGGAAATAAATAAAAGAGTCTATCTCGATGA
The DNA here is from genome assembly GCA_910583745.1 of uncultured Bacilli bacterium. GTDB lineage: Bacteria > Bacillota_I > Bacilli_A > RF39 > UBA660 > RUG11867. The sequence continues at coordinate 8,816 of CAJTZC010000010.1, read as the reverse complement.
GAATAAAAGTAGGAATGCCAAGAAAGCTTCGCGCTTAAAAGAATGCATCGATGCCTACTATGAAGTTTTCAACGCTCATGTTCGAAAAAAGAAGATAAGTAAGAGCAATTAGAATTTTTTTGGACAAAAAGATGGTGTTTTTTACTTACTTTCGAGCAAGATGATTTGACATTTTAAAGTTTATATAGTATTATAGGGTGGCTTTAAAAAGGGAGGTTTTTTCATGAGCATTATTTGTTGTGATGTCGATGGCACTTTGACGGATTTTGAAGGATTTGTATTAAAATATGGCGAGTTTTTTTTAAAAAAGTTCTACGGTTTAACAGACTTAGAAATCAATTTTCACGGATACGATTTGGATGAGGTCTTTATTAATGAACGATTGGCTGAATATATCGAAGCGATGTATGGAGTCACCGCCGAGGATGTTTTAAATAAATTTTGGAATGTCTTTTATATCCCTTATGTCACCCAAAGGTTGAAAAGGGGAGCTTCTTCGTTTTTTAGTCAACTTTCAAAGGAAACGGGAAGCGATTTGGTGATTACGACGTCTCGAAAAAAATCGACGTCGGATACTCTTTTAGGGCGTTTCGTCCGCAGTACAATCATTGCGCAGTTGAGAACACACTTTATTCCTTATAAGGATATCCATTTTTTTGAAGATGACGAGGCCAAAATGGACTACATTAAGGGCGTAAATCCGATTTTAGTTTTTGACGACAAGCCTCAGCTCATCAGTGAGTTTGCGCGCGAAAATATAAAAGTCGTATGCTTAAACGCACTTTATAATACATCACACGATTTAGATGCTCTGCGTATCAATGGATATGGTCAAGAGGAATTGGTAAAAACATTAAAATTTAGGAGGAAATCATGATGGAATATTCAGAAAAAAAAGTCAATTTGACAGAATTTGCCTATCAATCTACAAGGGTCGTCGTGACACCTTATTTAAAAAAACATTTTAATCCCATTATATTAAACAAAGACTTTATACCTAAGGATGGCAGGGGAATCATTTATGCCCCTAATCACAGGTCTACTTTGGACCCTTTTGCTGTGACAACCGGAATAGAGGATACCATTCATTGGGCAGCATTGAAACGCTTTTTTGATGCAGAAGACAGCATTTTTAATAACAGTAAAAATCCTTTGTTATGTCAATTGACAAAGTATATGTTTAAAACACTAGGTTTTATTCCTATCGATAGAGAAGCGGCCAACCTCGAAGCTCTTCGATTGATGAGTAAATTCTTAAAGGATTGTAGAAACATAGGTATATTTCCTGAAGGAACTACGAATAAACACCCAGACCAATACGATTTAGGCGAGGTCAAGCCGGGTCTATCCATCATTGCAAGAAAAAACGATGCTTGGATTCAACCGATTTCTCTCGTTTGGATTAAGGATAAGAGAATTGCAAATCGCGTCATCATCAACTTTAGAGAACCGTTCCTTTCTACGGGAAATAAAAAAGGAATTACAGACTTGTGGACAAGCGAAGTACAGGAAGGGATTAGGCAAAATAAAGAGCTTATTTCTAGTCTCACTCAAGTTGCAGATACTTCAGAAGGCAAAAGAATTTCTTTGCAAATCAAATAGTCAGTGCTGTTTGATTTTTTTTGTATCTTTTGTTATACTTAAATATATATAGTAGGTGAGTAGTATGCACATGAGTGTTCCTTTGCTTGTAGGAAGTCTTTTTTATGTAACATTGATAGCGTATTTGTTCTTTAGTCGAGAGAGGATAAAGACATACGAAACGAAGTTGTATTCCGTTCTTCTCATCGTGGACATCGTCGGAATCACACTAGATATCATCGGTATATTTTCCCATTTATACCTTCCAGAAGAAAGTCTCTTTCGATTGGGGGTGGTGAAGTTGTATCTGCTTTTCTTGCTCGCAGTCATCTACCTTTTGACCATCTATATCTATTATTCGACAGTAAAAAAATCGAAAAAGAGACACTTCTATGTGCTCTCGGCGTTATATGCATTCTTAGGTTTCATCAGTCTCTTTTTGCCTTTTGCCTATTTTAAGGACGGCAACAACGTCTATGTTTCGGGACCAAATTGTGTCTTCGTCTATGCCGTGGTAGGAATAAGCATGATAGGTTGGATTATCTATTTGGCATTGAATCGCAAAAAGATTAAGGCGACCAAATACATTCCTATCGTATTTTTAATCCTATTTATCGTACCGATTGTCATGATACAGATGTCGAATCCAGAATATTTGCTCGTGACCGCGTTGGTCTCCTTTATCGTCGTCTTCATGTATCATACGATTGAAAACCCTGATGTAAAAATGATTGAAGCATTAAATGAAGCGAAGATTACGGCTGAGAAGGCGAACCGCGCCAAATCGGAATTTTTGTCGAATATGTCGCATGAGATTCGTACTCCTCTCAATGCCATCGTAGGATTCTCTGATTGTATTATCGAGGAAGACAGTTTGCAAGATGCACAGGAGGATGCAAAAGATATAAAGTTGGCCTCTGAAAATTTGCTCGAAATCGTCAATGGTATCTTGGATATCTCTAAAATCGAAGCAAATAAAATGGAAATCGTAGTGACGGAGTACGAGATTTTGCCCACTTTAGACAATGTGGTCAAGCTGGTAAAACCGAGGCTGAGCGATAAACCAATCGATATGCTCACTGTGTTTGCTCCCGACATCCCTCACGTACTGTATGGAGATGGTGGAAAACTGCGACAGATTATCACCAATCTTCTTACAAATGCTGCCAAATATACCGAGAAAGGCAAGATTATTCTCTCCGTCAACTGTGTCAACGAAGGGGAATACTCGAAGCTCATTTTATCGGTAGAAGACACGGGACGTGGTATAAAGAAAGAACAAATGGAAAGTTTATTCTCTAAATTTCAGAGATTGGACGAGGATAAGAATACGACTCTCGAAGGAACGGGCCTCGGACTTGCCATTACGAAAAAATTTGTCGAGATGATGGGCGGAAAAATCGTGGTGCAAAGTAAGTACGGAGAAGGGTCGAAGTTCACTGTGTATCTGCAACAAAAAATTGTACAAATGAACGATACGGAGGAGAAAGAGGAGCTGATTAATACAGTCGAATTTAAAAGGCTCGATTTTTCTACTTCACGCGTGCTCGTCGTCGATGACAACCATATCAATCTCAAGGTCGCTCAGAAGCTTTTGACCGGATATGGTATCACTGTCGATGTCGTGGAGAGTGGATATGGTGCCTTGGACAAGCTCAATTCCAATGAACAATATGATTTGCTGTTGCTAGATGTCATGATGCCCAAGATGGATGGCATCGAAACTCTCAAACACATCCGAGAAGATTTTGGTAAAAGCGTTCCCGTCGTTGCCTTGACAGCCAATGCCCTTTCGGGAATGAAAGAGAAATACATCGAAGAAGGATTCGACGATTACTTGTCTAAACCTATTGACAAAAGTGAATTGTATAGAATATTGGTAACCTTCTTAATCGATAAAATTCATGAGAAAAAATTAAACAAATCTGAAAATGAATTGGAAATCCCAAAATTGAGAAGTGCGACAGAGAATTCGACGCGTCGTGTCCTCATCGTCGATGACAACAAAATAAATATAAAGATAGCAGAGAAACTCTTGGAACGCTTCGACTTTTTAGAAGTCGAGAGTGTTTTGTCGGGGAAAGAAGCCTTAGAAAAAGTTCAACACAACGCTTACGATTTGGTCTTTATGGATATCATGATGCCAGAGATGGATGGCGTAGAAACGTTGAAACAACTGCGAGCGATGCATTTCGATAAACCTGTCGTGACACTTACAGCCGATGCGGTGGAAGGTTCGAGAGAAAAATACTTGAGCGAAGGGTTCGATGAATACATCGCTAAGCCTATAAGTATAGATAAAATGCAAGGAATCATAGATAAATTTTTGCGATAATTAGGTGCTGACTGGAAAGTCGGTGCTTTTTTGTATGAGTGTTGGGCAATAGGGGTCCACGTGAGAAAAAGAACGCCAAAAAGTGTCCGTGTACGTGGAAGATTTCTTTTTAAAAGAAAATGCGATATAATAAATCAAATGACAGGGTTTTGGTAAATAAATATATCAAAAAGCTTTGAAATTTTATATAAGAAAGAAGGTGTTTGTATGAACGACAAATTAAAAACAATATCCAATTTATTTGAGGGAAACGAGATAAGGAGTATTTGGGATAGCGAAAAGGAAATACTATTTTAGTGTAGTTGATGTTATTGTTGCTTTAACCACATCAGATAGACCACGTAAATATTGGAATGATTTAAAGAAAAAGATGGAAAATTTTATAATCAAGATGTACTTGATACAAAAGGAATTTTAAGACTCATCGAATCTATCCTAGTCCTAAAGCAGAACCATTTAAATTGTGGTTAAAATAATATAAAAACAAGATTTTTTAAGAAAGGAAAACTAAAATGGAATTATCAAAATTGACAGATGAGTTGGAAATTCAACTTCAAAAAGAGAGAGAGGAAAATTGCAAAAGTGTCATCGATGCTCTTCAAAAACTGTTGGGAGTAAATTTATATGAGGCAGCAAAAACGAGTCATCCGATAGACACATTTAATGCGAATTGTTTTTTCTTATTAGATAAGTTTGAAGGGATTTTGTATCAAGCGTTGGAAACATCTGGTGTTCCGGTTTCTATATTTTGGAAAGAAGCTTTGGTTTCTTTTGTACTGGCTGTCACTCGAAATCGAGGTAATGTAGAGTTTCTAAAACAACTTTTTATAAAAAGAGGAATTATGAAAGATTATCGAGAGGAAAATGGAAGTATTTTGATTTCAAGTGTGCTCGGTCCGATTCAATTTCGAAAAGTAGAGTTGGACGAAGAAGTAGAAACTTTTATCAAAGATAATGTGGATATAACGAGTGCCTGTCATGAAAGTGCTTTGTTTTTGCTGAAGAAAAATCGCGAGTATATCGCTGTTACTGCGTTTGCATACAAAAATTTAAATGGAAGATTTCTTCATTCTTTTGTTTTATATGGCGATAATGTCATCGATATTACGGCTAATTTATATATGAAAAAAGAAGATTATTATCGACTGTATGACATCGAAGAAATCAGAAAAGTGACCTATCAAGAGTTTTTAAATGATAGTGAGAGAGCCGAACAGTTCGATGAAAGTGGTACCATGTTTCCTATTTTACGCAATGCCATGCACTTTTATTTTACGGCAACCAATGAAAAACAGATGCCACAATCCCATTCATAAGTAAGAAGTAATAAATATTTGTAAAAGTTCCTGAGAAAGTCAAACTGACACGATATAATATTTGTGGGCAAAGAGGAACGATTTTTGTGGCCTGCATGAAAATAAAAAAAGGTGAGGTGAGAAAGTGAATAATTTAGAAGAAAGATTTAAAATATTAAGTAGCATTGCTAAATATCAACTCGATATATTAAATAGTGCAGAAAAGATAAAATTATTAGAAAGTAAAGTTAATGAATAAAAATAATTTTTATATATATATTCAACATTTATTGCATTTGAATGATTGATGAATTTGAAATGTATTTTATGAAGAAGTTTATCAGTGAAGATTCGAGATAAAAATAGAAAGATGTAGAAATGTAGAACCTGATGATGTAAAATAGAACTAAATCATCGTCGTAGAAGGACCTCAAGATTGTGGCAAAACTAATCTAACAAATTATCTTCGGGATAATATAGCTGCTTCTAATCTTTATCGTTTAACTAGTGTTAAAGGTAAAACTATTAGGAGAAAAAGATAAAGATACAGCTGAGTTAATTAAAAAAGGAATAGGTGATAAATAAAAATGATTAGTGGTAATTTAACTTATAAAGATATTGAATATTTTTTCGTGTTAGAAAATAATAGAGAATTAAGTTTAGTTCCAAAAGAAGGATTTAAAGAAAAAAGTAATGCCATGTTTTATGCGCCTTTAGCTAATGGTATTCCAGGTGTAGTTACACCAATTCATCCGATTATAGAAAATGATTATTTGGTAGGAATTTCAAGTGAAACTCATGAAAAAATTATTATGATACCAAAAAGTTATCAAATAGGGAGGTTCAACTCTGTATTAAAGATAATTATTAAAATGGTAATAAAGTTAAATAGAAAAGACAAAATTGCTAAAATTAATTTTTATTCAAGTGAATTAAATTATATTTACAATACAAAAAGAACAATCAAATCTTTCAATCCAAGTAAAGAAGAAGTAGACTTGAAATTAAAACCTTGTGATGTTGTAGGTATAAAATCAGAAGAATTTGAAATTGATGGAAGAAAAGTAAAATGTAATTTTGATATAGATAAAGTTTTTAGTGGAAAAGATTTAGAACATCCATTAAAAATTAGAACAAGAATGTCATTTGATTTTGAACCAACTGATGATTATATGTTTATCAGAAAAATTTATTATATTGCTAAAAAGTTTATACAATTTTTAACATATCGGCAAAATATTACTTTTAAAGAAGTTTATACTAGTTTTTTAAACGAAGAAGAATTATATGAAAAAAATGGTGTAGTAATCATAAATGATGAATTTTTAATAGCAGAAGATGAAGAAATTATTTCAAAAAGGTTTATACCATTGGATTATGTATATAGTATTGCCCATAACATCTTACAGGGAATATCTGATAATACATTGTATACTCGTCATATTCCTTTATCATATGATGATACGCAAGTAATGACAGAATCAAGTTTTGTATTAACAACTGCTGGATTTGAATGGGAGTTTTCTCGATTGTTTCCAGAAGGAAAGAGAAAGAAACAGGCTAGAATAAATGCAGAAGCTATAGTTAATATAGAATTAATTCAATTAGAAGATAAGTATAGAGGTAATAATGGACGCGCTAAGAAAATAATTAATAAATTACATGATTTTGTTGATTTAACAGGTTTAGATGCAAATCTTGATTATACATTTAATCAATTAGATGATATTACTAAAGATTTTGCAAATCAATTATATGGAATGAGTGATGAAAAAGTTATTTATAAAGATATGGGGCATAGATTAGCTGAACAGCGTAATGATTTTGCTCATGGAAATCTTAATAAAGATTTTACTGATTTAGCTATGCTAGATATTATATTTTTAGAAAGAGTTATTTATATGATGCAATTAAAAAGATTAGGATTAGATAATTATAGTATTAAGAATTGCATAAACGATTTGTTTCAATGTCATATGATTATTAATACTGATTAATAGCAATTGTAAATAAGAATAGCGTAAGTACAAAATCTACTCTTTTATGATAAAATATAATATTGAAGAATTAGCAGAAAAATTAGAACGTTGTAGAAATGTAAATCTTGATGCTGTAAAATTAGAAGAAGTGGATGAAATAGCAGATATAAAAATAGATAGAAGAAAACCTAGTAATGAAAGAATATTGGCGTTTTTAATAAAGACAAAGAATCCATATATATTAAAAGTCAATAGGAAATTAGTTAGAATAAGATTTTCAGAAAATAGCAATTTAACTGCAGATGATTGCTTAACTAATGTATTGAAAAATTTATATAGATGAATGAAGATGTAAAGGAGGAAGATTATGCAATATAAAAATATGAGTGACCAGTTAAATACCATGATTACGATACTAGAAAAAAATAAAGAATTAATGGAAATGTTAAATTATATATCTAGTTTAAATCTGCCTAATTTCTACATAGCGGCAGGTTCCATTTTTCAAACAATATGGAATTATTATGACGGTAAAGAATTAAACTTTGGCATTAAAGACATCGATGTTATCTATTTTAATAATAAAGATTTAAGTGTAGAAAGAGATTTAGAATATTATAATATTATCAATAAATATGTTAAATCTAAGGGGTTTCATTATGAGATAGATGTATCAAATGAAGCAAGAATGCATTTATGGAAAATGGAACATGACCAGAGAGAAAAAATGAAACCATATAAAAATTCAGAAGATGCAATGAGTAAATGGATAGCTACTGTTCATGCAATTGGAATTACTAAAGAAAATAATAAAATTATGGTTTATGCACCTTATGGATTAAGTGATATATTTAGTAAAACAATTCGTCCTATTAAACACGATGGAAATTCTAAAGAACTATATGATAAAAAAGTAGCAGGTTGGAGTGAAAGATATAATAATCTAACTATTATTGAATGGTAGATATAAATAAAGGAAGTGAAGATGCAGAAATGTAAATCTGACGATGTAAAATTAGAAGATGTGGATGAAATAACAGATATAAAAATAGACAGAAGAAAACCAAGCGAAGAAAGAATATTGGCGTTTTTAATGAAAACAAAAAATCCTTATATATTTAAAGTGAATGGAAGATTAGTAAGAATAAGATTTTCAGAAAATAGCAATTTAACTGCAGAAGATTGTCTAACTAATGTTTTGAAGAATTTGTATAGATGAATGAAAAAATTAATGGAGGTAAAAATGAAAGTTATAACTATAAAGCAACCATGGGCAACATTAATTGCTGAAGGCTATAAAGAATATGAATTTAGAACTTGGAAAACCAAATATCGTGGAGATATATTAATTCACGCAGGTAAAGGTATAGATAAAAAAGCAATGGATAGATTCAAACATTTTAAATTTAAAATATCCCGTCGGCCAAATAATTGCAAAAGCAACTATTACAGATTGCATATATGTAGATGAAGAATTTGCACAAAAAATGTGTAAAAAAGATTCTGTTGTATATAAGGGATTAATTAATAAAGGTGACTGGGACGGATATGGATTTAAAATAGAAAATATCGAAAAAATAAATCCTATTGAAGTAAATGGTAAATTAAGCTTATGGGATTATGATT
>CAJTZC010000009.1 GCA_910583745.1 uncultured Bacilli bacterium | reverse complement strand
AGACAGATTCATTAATCAAGACAAAAATAGATGAATGGTATAAAACAAATATAGTAGACACAGGATATGGAAATTATGTCGCAGATAGTATCTTTTGTAACGATAGAAGTACCCCAGGAAAGAGTGCTACGGGATGGAGTAGTGATACAGGGTTAGGATATGGAGTGAATCCCACAGCTTATGGAAGCTTTTCACGTTTTCTAAATGGTGTCATCATTCCTAAATTAAATCCGATTCCTTCGCTTCATTGTTTGCAACAAAATGACGCATTTACTGTGAGTGATTTCGATAAGGGAAATGGCTCTTTAAAATATCCAATAGGTCTTATAACAGCAGATGAAATTGTCACAGCTGGAAGTGGCAAATATGGTACAGAAAATAAGGTGTATTATTTAAATAAGGGGAATGCTTATTATACTATGTCTCCAATGAATTTTAATGATTATCCTAACATTTTTGCTTCTTATGCTGATGGAAGTTTAAGATATTTGGTTGGAACGGTGACGGGGAGCATGCTACCTTTTCAAGCCGGAGCTATCGCTCCTGTCATCAATATAAAAGCTGAAACCTTAAATCAGTTTCGAGGAACCGGAACTATCGATAATCCATATTTTTTAGAATGACATAATAAGATAAGAGCTTTTTATGTCATTTTTGTATATTAATGAGTCGATTGTTTCACATTTACATTTCTGCTTTTTTAAGGTACAATTATAGTGGTGAATCATGGTATGACGAGTATTTTAAAACGCATAGAAAAAAATCATCTTTTCTCTCGAGTTATCTGCTTGATAATCGGTTGTTTTCTGTATTCGATGATATATCATTTATTCCTAGTGCCGAACGGCCTTGTAACAGGCGGAATCAGCGGGTTAGCCATCGTCATCCAAGAGGTATTCAAAATCAATGCGACGACGTTTATCAATATATCGAATGTAATACTCATCCTATTGAGCTTTGTACTCTTAGGAAAGAACAAAACAGTAGACCAATTGCTCGGCACAGTTTTATACATTGTCATTTTAAATTGTACGAGATTCCTTGCCGATACACTGACCGTAACTTTTACGTCCGATATGCTGATGGTCGTCATCGTAGCTATTCTCTATGGGGTTGCCAACGGATTGGTATATAGACCAGGTTTTTCAACAGGAGGAAGCGATTATATCAGTTTAATTCTTTCTGAAAAATTGAAGAAGCCGATTACGACATTTGGCCTTATCATCAACATCTCCGTCATCGCGTGCAGTGCATTTGTCTTCAGCATTCCTAAAGTTTTGTTCTCTATTTTCATCATCTATGTTTCGAACAAAATCATCAATGCGTTTATATTCGGTGTGAGTACCAGTAAAATGGTGTATGTCGTTTCGAAAAAGAATGACGAGATAGAAGATTATATCATGAACAAGATTAACACCGGTGCGACGGAATTTAAAGTCTCTGGAGGCGTTCGTTCTAAGAGAAATCAAATGCTTTTATGCGTAGTTCACAATGCACAATATGCAAAGTTTAAGGACAACGTTTTAAAGATGGACCCCGATGCCTTTATATTATCCAATAATTGTTATGAGGTTAATGGGGGTAAAAAGCTGAATATTTTACCTTTTTAGTGTAAAATGGTTGGTGACGCGATAAAGAAAAATGTCGATGTGTGATATAATTTTAGTAATAAGGGTGATGTGGAATTGAGCTTTATTGAATTGCAAAATGTTTATAAAATATATAAAAATGGGGTAACTGCCGTTGCGGATATGAATCTTAAAATCAATAAGGGTGATTTTGTATTTGTCATTGGGCACACTGCCTGTGGTAAATCGACTTTGATAAAGATGCTCTATAGGGAAGAAAAACCTACCAAGGGAAGCGTATATGTAGGCGGTATCAATGTGGCCAAATTGAAAAATAGCAAGGTTTATAAATTGAGACGAAAGATTGGAATCGTGTTTCAGGATTATAAGTTGTTGCCAAAGCTTACAGCATATGAAAATGTCGCATTCGTCTTAGAAAGCTATGGATACAAAGAGTCTGAAATAAAACCTAAAGTCATCGAAGCATTGTCTCGAGTTGGTTTGAAGGAGAAGCTCAGAAGCTTCCCAGAGGAGATGAGCGGTGGAGAGCAACAGAGAGTTTGTATTGCTCGTGCGATAGTCAACAAACCTAAGGTGTTGGTCTGTGACGAGCCGACAGGAAATCTCGACCCCGACACGTCGAAGGAAATCATGAATGTCCTATCCAACATCAATAAGGAGATGGGAACGACTATCATCATGGCTACACACGATAGAGATATCGTTAATAGAATGAAGAAACGTGTCGTCGTGATAAAGAACGGTGTTCTCGCCGGAGATTATGAGAAAGGAAGTTATAAAGTAGATGAAGCCCATTAGAATATTAGCTAGAAGCATATCGAGTGCTTTTAAAAGTGTCGTTCGTAACTTGAGCTTAAGTATAGCTTCTATCTCTTGTATTATTATTACTTTGATACTCGTCGCGTTTGCCATTATATTGAGCGCCAACGTGAATAACTTCACTTCTGATATCGAAAGCGATTTGACAGTCGTCGTGTTCGTAAATAAAGATGCGACGGATGAGAACATCGAGAAGTTGAAAAAGAATATAGAAATCGTTCCAAATATAAAAGAAATCACTTATAAGTCTAAGGACCAGATGAAAGAAGAGATGAGTCGAGAGAACGAAGCATTCAATAAGATAATGAGCGAATGGAAAGAAGGAGAAAATCCTTTACAGCCTTGTTTCATCATTTTGGTCAATGAAATTGAAAATATAGGAGAGACGGCAAATACGATTAAAAATTTGGAATTTGTCGACATCGTGAAATATGGCGAAGGGATGGTAGAGAGATTGGTTTCTATCTTCGACATCGTGAAAAAGGTCACCATCGTCGCGGTGGTTGCATTGGTATTCGTCACTGCATTCTTGATTAGCAATACGATAAAAATTACAATATACAGTCGTAAGAATGAGATAGATATCATGCGATTGGTCGGAACTTCTAATGCAGTAATCAAATTGCCATTCTTATTTGAAGGACTATTCCTCGGAGTATTAGGAAGCATTATCCCTGTGTTGGTTACCATCTATGGATATGTGTTCTTCTACGATAAAATGGGAGGCGTCTTATTTACAGATATCATCTCTTTAATCGAGCCATATAATTTTGTCTTCCAAATCAGCGGTGCTCTCGTCATCATCGGAGCCATAGTCGGTATGTACGGAAGTTATAAGTCCGTTAGAAAGTATTTGAAGATATGAGAAATAAGATTTTTAAAGTTAGCTTGATTTTTGGAATCTCTGCGGCAATGATTGTTCCTTGCTTTACAAATGCTGTGAGTTCGAGTGCTCGAACTTTAGGAGAGTTGAAGGCTGAACTTGCCGCCTACAAGAAAAAAGTCAATGACAACGAAGCGAGCCAGACGAAGACAAAAAATGAAATCAACGCTGCAAAAAATACGATATCGAAAGCCGAGAGCGAAATTCAGATAAATCAAAAGAGAATCGAAGAAGCAAAAAAAGAAATTGAACAGTTGAATATCGAGATTGCACAGACAGAGGAGGAGATAAAAAATCTCATTCGTTCTTACGAAGTCATGAGTGGAGACAACAATTATTTAGAGTATATCTTCGGTGCTTCTTCTATATCTGATTTTATCATTCGCTACAGCATCAGCGAGCAATTGGCAAGCTATAATGATGGATTGATTACTAGCTATGAAAATAACATCGACGAAAATGAACGATTAAAAAAGGAACTTGCTGCACGTGAAATCGAGTTAAATAATAAGATAGCAGAAAAAGAAAAAGCCATTACTTCATTAAACAACCAGTTATCAGAATTCGTCGAGGATGCACAGGATTTGAGACAGCAGGTCAAAGATATCGAAGCCTCTATAAAAAGCTATGAAAACAGCGGATGTAAGGATAGCGATTTGCTCACAGCCTGTGTCAATCTGGTGACCGATACAGGCTTCACGAGACCTCTAAAAAAAGGAATTCGAACGAGTAACTTCGGTTACAGAACACACCCTGTTACGGGACAGACAAATAAATTCCATACCGGTATCGACATAGGTGGAAATGCAGAAGGCACGAATGTCTATTCCATCGCGAATGGAAAAGTCGGAATGATTTCTCAACCAGCACCTGGAAAAAAACAATGCGGTGGAAAGATGGTTTATATTTACCACAGTATTAATGGACAACTCTTTACTTCAACCTATATGCATTTGCTCAATATCAATGTCAAAGTCGGTCAGGCGGTCACTGCAGAAACAGTGATAGGTACGGTCGGTGGAGGTTCTAAGACGCAGTCTTGGGAATCTTGTTCTACTGGTCCACACCTTCACTTGAGTCTTGCGAAGGGTTGGTACGGAAGTACATATGTCTCTTATTCGAAATGGGTTGCAAATCTCGTCGACCCTGGACTAAGACAGTACACAAATATACCAGGATATGGTCAATATTTCTATTCTAGAACTTGGTAAAATGCATGATTTAAAACTTGCTTCTCGTAGGAGTAAGTTTTTCTTTAATTAATATATAAATTGTGCTAGAATATATTTAAATTGAGAGGTCATGTGCAATGGATAGAAAGACAATGCGTTTGATTAAAAGAATAATTATATGTGGGGTCATCGTCGTTTTAGGGATATTTGTAGGAATAGGTGGAAAGCTCTATTTTAATTGGGTGAATGTGGAGGCTGAAAAGCGAGAGGACAGCAATGTCGTCACATATATAGCTAAACACAATTCCATCAATGCAGAGGGGCTTTATGTCTCGAATTTGAAAGAAAACTTGGTCTCTTTCTTAGATGGGAAGAGTGCTGAAAAAGTAAAGTATGGTTTTGAAAATGAAAGTTTTTATCTGTTACTGTCGGTCACTTTAGAGAGCGAAGAGATGGTCTTTTCTATAGAGAAAATCGTCGATGAGAGTCAAGATGTCATCGCGTTGGTGCATTTTCGGGGCGTCGAGTCTGTCGAGTATCGCACAGGGAATTCCAATATCTCTTCTGTGATTAAAGTCAATGCAGATGTCGAGCTTACGAACAACTATATAGCGATTACCGAAGGTACCCATTATCTTTTGGGCGAAGACATTAAGACGATAAGCTATAAAAATGACCAATTTTATTATCTTTCCTACAATCTAAAATACATCTCTTTGCGAGAAGCCACTTCTTGTAGTCAAGAAGTGAAGGGCGAGATACCGAAGTTCAATCAGAAGGATTATTATTATAGATATGGAAAAATAAATTTTCTATCTGATTATTATCAAAAGTTGGCATCGAAGACATTTACTGTAAAAGACAGATGTGAGGAGTTTGAACAACATACAGAAAGTGAAACAGCTGATGGAGAATAGGTTGTCAGTTACATCGGGCGAAAAAAAATTTGTATATTTTCTATAATTGTGTTAAAATATTTCTGTAATTTGCGATGATTGTGAGATACAGTAGTATATCTCGAAATCCCATCATAGAGAAAAGTACCTTGGCTGAAAGTATTTATGGGAGAGATAGGCGAATTTCGCTTGCAGGAGCAAAACGTATTTAGGGCGTTAACCTATGAAGAGTGCTAGAAAGTTCTAGAAATTGGGTGGTACCACGGACTGTCGTTCGTCCCAATGTGTCTAGATTTTTTTTAATGAAAGGAAGATTTTTATGAATGAAAAAGTAGAGACATTAAAAAAAGAATTAACCGAGAGATTGGAAGAAGTCAGTTCTTTCATCGATTTGGGAACTGTCAAGACAGAATTTTTGGGGAAAAAAGGTAAAATTACCGAGTTATCGTTGATGATTAAGACTTTGAGTCCAGAAGAAAAGAAAGACTTCGGAAGATTGTTAAACGAGATTAAGACTTTTGCTGAGGAAGCATTGCAGGAGAAGCAGGACAGTATTGAAACGCTCATTATGAACGAGAAGCTAAAAAGCGAACGTATCGATGTCACTTTGCCTGGAACTAACATCAAAAATGGGTCACCAAACATGCTCGAAGGCATGATAGAAGACTTGGAAGAGTTGTTCTTGAATATGGGGTATGACGTAGTAGAGGGACCTGAAGTCGAGAAGGATTTGTACAATTTTGAACTTTTGAATTTGCCTAAGGGTCACCCTGCGAGAGATGCTCAGGATACATTCTATTTAAAGGATGATGAGCTGTTGCTTCGAAGTCAAACGAGTCCTGTACAGATAAGAACGATGCTTGCCAATGCGGAGAAGGGGCCAGTAAGAATCATCTGTCCTGGTAAGACTTATCGAAGAGATGATGACGATGCGACGCATTCTCATCAGTTCACTCAGATGGAGGGATTGCTCGTCGATGTAGGCATCAGTCTAGCGGATTTAAAGGGTACTTTCGATGTCATCGCTAAGCACCTGTTCGGTGAGAATGTCGAGACGAGATTTAGAAGTTCCTTCTATCCTTTCACTGAGCCGAGTGTCGAACTCGACGTCAGTTGTTTCAACTGTGGCGGAAAGGGCTGTCCTATCTGTAAACAGACCGGTTGGATTACTGTCGGTGGAGCTGGTATGGTTCACCCTAAGGTTCTTTCTAACTGCGGCTATGACCCTGAGAAGATGAGCGGTTTTGCTTTCGGCTTCGGTATCGAGAGATTGGCGATGTTAAAATACGGTGTGACGGATGTTAGATCGTTCTATATGAACGATTTGAGAAATAATTCCGATAGAAAGGACGTGTAAGTATGATGCGAATCAGTACAAGTTGGTTAAACGATTATGTCGATATCAGCGACGAGAATTTGAAAGAACTCGCGGCAAAAATAACAAATGCTGGAGTCAATGTCGAGACGGTAGAGGAATACAATACTCCCAATTTAGTTGTCGGGCAGATTTTGGAAATAGAGGACCATCCGGACTCTGACCATTTACACGTCTGTAAGGTCGATGTAGGAGAAGAGGTACTCGGAATCGTCTGCGGAGCACAGAACTTAAAGAAAAACATGAAAGTTATCGTTTCAAAAGTGGGCTGTGTATTGCCAGGGGATTTTGAAATCAAGAAGTCTTCAATCAGAGGTGTCGAATCGTGTGGCATGTTGTGTGCTCTTTCGGAGCTCGGACTCGAAGAAGATACGCCAGAAAACCATGCGAAGGGAATTCACGAGTTGCCAGTCGATGCTTTGATTGGAACCAACCCATATAATTATTTAGGTTTGGACGATACGATTTACAATCTGGATTTGAATCCGAATAGGGAAGCAGATTGTACGAATCACATCGGTTTTGCTTATGAAACAGCGAGTGTTCTCGGTAGGGGTGTAGAGCTTCCTGAAACCAAATGTCATCCTGTGAAAGACAGTGTCAAAGATGAACTAGAAATCGATGTCATCACAGATAATTGCCCGATGTACAATGCGCGAAAGGTTCGCAATGTGGTCATCAAGGAAAGTCCAGATTTCATGAAGCAGAGACTTTCGAACTGTGGCATGCGTTCTATCAACAACGTCGTCGATATCAGCAACTATATCATGTTAGAATATGGACAACCTCTGCACTTCTTCGATGCGAGTAAGCTCGGCGGAACGATTTTAGTAAGAATGGCCGAAGAGGGAGAGAAAATTGTTACTCTCGACAATGTCGAAAGGACTTTGACCAAAGAGGATATCGTCATCACTGATGGAGAGAAGCCTGTCTGTGTTGCCGGAGTCATGGGTGGTCTCAACAGTGGAATAGACGATTCGACGAAAGATGTCGTCATCGAGGCTGCTATCTTCGACCCGCTCAGCATTCGCTATACTTCTAAGCGATTGGATTTGGCGAGTGAAGCGAGTAGAAGATATGAACACGGACTCAACTATGAATATACGATGGAAGCCATCGATAGAGCTTGTTATCTTCTAGAAAAGTATGCCGATGCAGAAGTTTTAGCCGACACCATCACTTATGATCATGTCGATAAGACCCCTAAAGAAGCTACAGTCACTTTGAGTGAAATCAATACGCTTTTGGGTTTGGATATCACTTTGGATGATGCGAAGCGTTCTCTCAATAACCTTCAATTCCCTTTTGAAGTCAAGGACGATACTTTTACGGTTACTATTCCTAACAGAAGAAACGATGTATCTATAAAAGAGGATTTAATCGAAGAAATCGGTCGTTTGTACGGTTACCAGCATATCGAAAGTAAAATGCCTCGATTAGATGTTCGAAGAGGTTCTTATGTAGGTTTAGCAGGATTTAGAAAGAGTGTCTCTAAAAGACTGCGTTCTCTAGGTTTAAATGAGACGAGGACCTATACGCTTATCAGTCCCGAGATGGATGCCAAATTTGGTTATGACCGTAAGATGTCGATTCCTCTTTTGAGACCGATGAGTGCAGATAAGTCTATCGTGAGACAATCGTTGGTGTCATCGCTTATCCATGTCTATGAATACAATGTAGCTCGTAAAGTCAAGGATATAAATATCTATGAAATCGCGAATGTCTATTACAATGTCGACGAGGAAGATACGAAATTGGCTATGCTCATGAGCGGAGATTATTTGAGTAATGTATGGCAAGGCATAAAGGTAAAAGCAGATTTTTATGTCATGAAAGGCGTAGTTACGAATCTTTTGGATTACCTCGGTTATCAAGGAAGATATTCTTTTACTCCGAGTAGCGAAGTGCCCGACATGCATCCAGGTGCTACGGCAATCATAAGTGTCGACAATCGGGAAATCGGTTATATGGGAAGAGTTCATCCGAGTATTTGTAAAAAAGATGTCTTCGTCTTAGAAGTCTCACTTTTGAAACTTGCGGAGAAAAAGACGAGAGCGTTTAAATTCAAGGAGTTGAATAAATACCCTAGTATTGTAAAAGATGTAGCATTCGTCATGCCTGATGAGATGAACTCTAGCGAGGTAGAAAAAGAAATTAAACGTGCGAGTGGTAAACTGCTCAAACAAATCGATATTTTCGACGTCTATCGAGGTGAAAACGTCAAGTCCGATGAAAAGTCTATCGCTTATTCTTTAACTTTTGAAGATGAAACGAGAACTCTTACTACAGAGGAGGTCAATGAACTTTTCAACAAGGTTATCGATGAAGTGTGTAAAAAATTGAAATTGAAAATCAGAAATTAATTACATATAAAATAAGAACTACTATCTCGTAATAGATAGTGGTTTTATTTTTTTAAGCTCCTTGGATTTTGTAGCCTAAATTGCTCGGATTGGAATAGTTAAATTTGCCGGTTTGCATTAGCTAAGCATGTTATCATTATCAAGATGATTTAAATAACGAAGTTGGTACTGTCAAAAAAATAGCCGCGAGGAATTTAGTTTCTATAAAAAAGCTGTAAAAAATGAAAAAAGACTAGTTTTAGTCCTTTTTTAAATGTCCTTTGGGATAAGTCTTTCAAGATATTCTATTATTTTTTCTTTTGGATAGTTACATTTGTTTCGTAGCCACTCTATGCCTACGTATGAAATTGCACCTAGATAAAAATTCGAAACAAAGTCGTTCGGTATCTCTGATTTATTCTCTTTCTTTAAGCGATTTTCTATGTCCTCTTTCAATGCATCATATATCATATCCATCGCTATGCTGTTTCTGTTGTTTGTCACAATGGGAATGTAGAAATTCTTTTCTTTTTCGACGTGAGTAAGCAGTATGTTTATTACCTCAAGATAGTATTCTTTCGAATTAGAAATATTTTTGTTTTCTCGAAGACCGCTTACAAGGTTCGTTTTTAAGTCTTTTATAAGAGAATCTAAAAGAGAATATTTGTCTTCGAAATGTGTGTAGAATGTCGAGCGGTTTATTAAAGCTTTGGAGCATATTTCGGAAACTTTAATTTCTTCAAAGGTATGGTTCTCTAAAAGTTCTAAAAGTGAAGCATACAGGCTCTTTTTAGTTTTGAGTATTCTTAAATCGGTTTTTTCGTGCATGTCCATCACCAAAAGTATTATACTAAATTTTATTCTTAAAAACAATTTTTATCAAATCTTGATGAAACGAATTTGAAATAAGCTTTAACTAAGTTAAAGCTCGGCTATTTTTAGTCTTTTTTATTTTAATGATTTTACTTGGTATACAAACAATGTTTCGTCACTATTATTTGAAGCAAAACCTGCGTATTTGCGACTTAAGTTTACGAGTGCTTCTGCTCTGCTACTATAGGTTTTAAAAGTATGAGTATAACTTCCTAATTTGTCTATTCCTTCAGTTTTGAATGTCGTCGTGCCTTTACTTAAAGTGATAGAACCTTCGCTCAGTTTTTGTGACCCTATCTTTAAATCTTTTGAACCCGCGTAGATTTTTTGTATTCCAGCTTCGAGTTGTGTTAAACCATTTGCGAGTTGACTCGAACCTGTTTCTAGAGAATTCAGTATTTCGGTTAATGAGTTTAACATCGAGTCGATTTTTGTCGACATCTCATCGGCCATCTTTAAAGATGTGTCTATAGCCTGGTTGTTTTTATTTAAAAGTCCAACTAGTTCATAAGTATTTTTAACGTTTAAAAGCATTGTATCCGTGCCCGTATAAGAATTTAGATTGTTTCCTGTATAGATGGCTGTCAATTCTTCAAAGGTTTTTCCTGTAGAGGCGATGAGCGAGTTAATCGTGTAGTTATTTGCTTTTTTTAATTCTTTCAATTCCTCCGTCGAGTTTTTTTCGAGTTCAACTTTAGTGTTTGCAAGTGTTTTTTTCAATTGGGCAAGACCTTGGTTCAAATTTATAGAGCCTATCTTTAGTTCTCCTATAGACGTGACTGCTTGTAGGAGACTATCTGATAAAGTGGCAGACCCGGTTTGTAATTGTAAAGCACCTTTTTCCAATTCTTTGGCTCCCTTATCTAGTAAATCCATATTGGTTTTTAGTATATTTACGTTCGATTCTAATGCATCAACTTTTTTAAATATAGAGAGGTCTTTCTCCTCTAAAAGTTTAGGAGTAGAAACGATGTAGGCAGTGCCTAGTTCGAAAGATTTGGTGTCGAACTCTATGACTATTTTGTTCATATTTTTGAGTTCCTCTATTTTAGTACTTTCGTATAAACCTGGAGAAGCGAATGCGACGACTATCGTGCGTGAACCAGTGTCGATAACTTTGCCGTTTTCCACAGCAATATTTTTAGTATCCTTGCCTTTTATGATTGTACCGAGAGTCGTCATAAACGGAGTATAGATTGTCTCTGTTTGGCCGTTTATGTTCATTTTATTTTTTTGATTGTTTTTAAGCTTGTAAATTATTCTTATGTGGCCTTCTTTACCAATTACATTTTCTATTTTCTCTTTCTTTCCATCGATGTAATATTCGATTTCTACTTCTATAGGCTGAGTCTTTTCGAGTGACCCTCTATAGAAAATGTCATTACCACTGTTTTCCCAAGTAAGACGATTTCCTTTCAGTGTGTATTTTTCTTCTCCGTTTATGTTGAGTATGTCTTTAAGTTCAGTTTCATCTTCAATTTCTTTGTCACCTATAAAAGATAGGTGATTCGAGATGACTGAGTTTTTAAGCGAACCATCGTATTCGAGATTCGAGTAGATTGTCTCCGTTTTGTTAAGAGCGAGTGTATCGAATGGTGTGAGCAGTAATCCTAGTGTTAGGAAACAGATTTTTATTTTTTTCTTTTTCATTTTATATACATCCTTTCATATTTTTTGTGGTCTTCATAATAAGCTTATCAAATACGATGAAGAGAGCAGGTAGTAGCAACGTCACCGTTATCATGCTTATGATTGCTCCTCTCGACAGCAAGTCGCATATCGAACCAATCATGTCTATCTTTGAATAAGCTGCTACTCCGAATGTAGCTGCAAAGAAGCAGAATGCGGAGAGAACAACAGATGGAACTGTTTTAGCGAGCGTCTCTTTGGCAGCTCTGTATTTGTCTTTTGATTTTTCTCTTTCGGCAAGGTAAGTAGTAGACATGAGTATGGCATAGTCTATGGTTGCTCCCAATTGAATCGTTCCTACCACTATAGAAGCGATGAATGGAAGCTTGGTGCCAGTAAAGTAGGCGATTGCCATGTTTGCGAATATTGCAAATTCGATGACTACAACCAATATTATAGGTAGGCTGAAAGATTTTAGAACTATCAGCATCAGTACAAAGATGACTATAATCGATATATAATTAACCACTAAGAAGTCGTGGTCGGCGATTTCTACCAAGTCTTTTGTTAAACTTCCTTCCCCTGCAATGATTGCGTCCGTGTCGAAGTTTTTTGTTATTTCATTGACTTTTTCGATTTGATTGTTCAATTCATCGCTTGCGACTTCATAGGAAGAATTTAGCAAAATAAGTTGATAGTCGTCGTTCAAGAACATACTTTTGATTTCTTCTGGCATCATGTCTGTCGGTATACCTAAGGTTTCGATAGAAGATGGCGCGACCACTAAATCTATTCCTTCTAATTTTTTTAGTTCGTCCGTGAGTTCTTTTATTTTTGAGTTAGGTAAGTCGCTGTCTATCAATATAACCCCTGGCGAGACGATGTTGAAACGATCGGCAAGTTCTTTATTTGCAACTCGGCAGGGCAAAGTCTCGGGAAGAGAGTTGTCGAGCTTGTAATAGACTTCTACGTTGTTATTTCCTATGGTTGCAGGTATTGCCAATACACCAAAAGCTACTATTATTAAAATGGTATGGCTTGTTGCAAATTTTTGAACGATTTGGAACTTTGGCAATAGAGTTTTATGTTTTGTCTTTTCAATCGGATTTTCGAATACAAGGAGAAGCGCTGGGAATAGTGTGAGTACACACAGTAAACCGCATAGTACTCCTTTGGCCATGACTAGACCGATATCTTTTCCGAGAGTGAGGTTCATCCCGCATAGAGCTAAGAAACCCGCAATGGTCGTTAAGGAAGAGCCTAAAACGGATTTGAATGTCTCTGTTATGGCATGGGCCATGGCTTCTGTCGAGTTATCGTAGTGACGTTTCGATTCTTCGTATTTATGGTAGAGAAAGATAGAGAAGTCCATCGTAACTCCTAGTTGAAGTACAGCTGTAATCGCTTGGGTTATATACGATATTTCCCCCATTACGATGTTAGACCCCATGTTGTATATGATGGCGATTCCTATATTTCCAAGAAGGAAAATCGGTATGAGGTAGGAGTCAGTCGCGATGATTAATACGAGGACACATAAGACGATGGCAAATATAATATAAGCAGCCATTTCTTTGTTCGATAAGTTCATCGTGTCGAGAACCATCGTCGTCATACCGCTTACACTGTATTCATCTTCTACTGTTTCTCTCAAATTTTCTATCGCTTCGATGGTCTCACTTTCAGAAGTGGAAGTGTCGAATGTTACAACTATTGCAGTTTTACCATCTCTATATACTTTTTCTAGAATTTCGTTCGGTAGCATATCTAAGGGTATAGTTTTGTCCGTCAAGTCTGCTACGCTTAAAACTTTGTTGACGTGTGCTATTCCTTTTATTTTATCTTCCAAATCTAGTAAATCCAAAGATGAGCTTTTGTCGGTTATGACAAAGGAGAATGCTCCTATTCCAAATTTTTCGGTTAAAATATTTTGACCTTCTACTGTTTCGATGTCCTCTGGAAGATAGATGAGAATATCGTAGTTTATCTTTGTATTTATGTATCCTAAAACAGCAGGGACGAGAAGTAATATCGAGATAATAACGATGTGATTACTATGTTCAGATATCCATTTTGAAATTTTTTTCATAATTCACCTCTTTCGATACGATATTATATTCATGTGAGTAAGAAAAATCATTTACAAAAATTGAGCAAGTGTAGGATAATAGACAGAATTAAGAGATATGTCTATTTTTTGGATAAATTAAAAGCTTTAAATGAAATTGATATGTCGAATTTAGAATAGAAAAATATAGTTTTACTGTTGTATTTTTAAGAGAAAGGTTTAAGGGTAAGATGGATGGTGCCAGTACAAATGGAACTAAAAAACGAATAATGGACATGAAAAATAAGTTTAGAAGAAATTACAAATCGATGAAAGAAAAATAAAAGCGTTGGTTCAAGAAAAAAAGAGTATTGCGAAAATAGACGATATATTTAGATAAAATGAGGGAATGCAACCAGTAATATACGTAAAAAC
Source organism: uncultured Bacilli bacterium (assembly GCA_910583745.1). GTDB lineage: Bacteria > Bacillota_I > Bacilli_A > RF39 > UBA660 > RUG11867. Next base: position 46,350 of record CAJTZC010000009.1, on the reverse strand, counting down.
AACTTAAATTTGGTAGAACGCAACCGACGTTCTGTGGTATATTTTTGTTATGAAGAGGTGATTTTTATGAGTTTTAACGAAAAACTCCAATATTTGAGAAAAGAAAATAAACTTTCTCAAGAACAACTGGCAGATATGCTCGATGTGACGAGGCAGTCTGTATCAAAATGGGAATCTGGCACCACGTATCCCGAAATGGACAAACTTATCATGTTGTGCAAAATCTTTAAATGCAGTTTGGACGATTTAACAAACGATGAAGTGACGGATATGAAAGATGTAGGGAAGAAATCTACGAGCAACAACATCATGGCGGGACTTTTAGATAATTGTCTAGAGATTATCAATAAGACGATTCAGATGTTTAAAACCATGTCTTTTAAACAAATCGTAGCGTGCATCGTTTCGCTTTTGATACTCGGTTTATTTCTAGCACTGTTGCGACTTCCTTTTGAAGGTCTAGAGAGCGGTATCTATTCTATATTGAATAATATAGGTCGCCCTGCGATTGTTGGTTTTCTTTCAGGTTTGTTCAATCTGATAATCGATATCATTTATTTTGCTCTCTATATTTTATTGTTCGTCTATATTTACAAAACCGCTTATCTGGATAAGTATGAATTTTTGGATGATTCTACTAAATCTTTTAAAACACAAGTTCCAGATGACAAAGAAGAGATTGGGAAAGAAAAGATAAAGGAAGAAGAAATCGTTCGCAAGGAACGGGTTCATGAAAATAGAGAAAATACTCTGTTTAAAATTCTCGGCGGATTGGTCGTCGGTTTTGTTAAATTTTTGGTAGCCTTTGCAGCCATACCAGCTGTCATGATACTTATGGTGTTCTGTTTCCTTTTGGTTATCGACATCTATCTCTTTTTCGAAGGGATTGTATTCATCGGAACTTTCTGTGCATTGCTGTTCTCTATCGTTTTGGCGATATGGTTCTTGGAATTGTTGAGTATCTTTATCTTCAACAGAAAGGCTTCGTTTAAACGATTACTTTGGACATTTATAGTATCTATTATCGGAGTCAGTATGTCGGGTGGTTTGTTCGTATTGGAACTTTCCAAAATCGATTTTATCGACAGCGTACCTTCCGGAATGGAACTCGTGACCAAAGAATACGAATACCAAATGAAATCAGACTTTATCATCGGATATCGTCCTAATTATTGGCAAGGCAGCGAATACGTCGTCGACGATTCTATGGGTGAAAAAGTTAAAATTCAAATCAGTTCTTACGAAGATTTTGTTAAGCTCGGCATGAATGAGTCATTAAATACGTATGATGTCGTGTATTTGAATTATTATGAAAGCAATGCTCCGTCGGTTAAAAAGATGCTCGATATGGTCAAAGATAATTTGAAAGAGGGTGTGATTTACAATTACGGCGATTTACATCGCGTCGAAATTAAAGTCATTGCCAGCAAAAAGAATATCGAGGCTATCAAATCCAATACGAACAAATACTTCGAAGAGCAAGTAAATTATAGTGACGTTTGTGATTATGAGACGTACGAAAATCAGTTAAATATCTACGAAGAGAAACTCGACGATTTAAGAATGGAAAATAACGAATTGAAAGACCAAATTAGAGAACTCGAGGACTATAAAAACCGCATTCAAGATATTTTGGGAGAATAAAAGCCACTTTTATAAGTGACTTTTGTTTTGCTTGTCGATAAGGTCCCCTTTGCTACAACGGTTACCCCAAGAATCTATCATTTGGTGATTTTTGCTTACACAGATGATTTCACAGTGGTTGGAACAGCCATTGCATTCGACACCTTTGGTTTCAAAATTGTCGTCTGTGATAGAGAAATCGAAATTGGTACGGCGTGTGGCATTTTTTGAAAGTATCGCTACTCCTAACGCGCCCATTAGGTGTCCATTTTCGTCGACGATGACTTCGCTTTTAACTTCATCTTCAAACGCTTTTTTAACTCCTACGTTTTTGCTGACTCCACCTTGGAATATAATCGGTGTGTGGATTTTCTTTCCTTTTCCGACATTATTCAAGTAATTTGAGACGACACTGTTGCAAAGTCCAGCGATGATGTCTTCTTTTTTGTATCCCATTTGGGCTTTATGAACGAGGTCACTTTCGGCAAAAACTGTGCACCGTGCGGCAATTTTCGTCGGCTTTTTACTCGAAAGAGCAATCTTGCCAAAATCTTCGACGGCGACGCCGAGACGTTCGGCTTGGCTCGAGAGGAAGGCACCCGTTCCCGCTGCGCATAACGTGTTCATCGCGTAGTCCGTCACTATACCATCTTCGATTAAAATTATTTTTGAGTCCTGACCACCTATCTCAAAGATTGTGCGTACATCGGGATAGAGGGATAACGTGCCTATCGCATGGGCAGTAATCTCGTTTTTAATCACTGTCGCATCGAGCATCGTTCCTATCAATTTACGGGCAGAACCTGTCGTTCCTATGCCGACGATTTTTACTCTATCTTTGTCGACTTGTACTTTTAAATTGTCTATCAATCTCTTCACGGCATCGATAGGGTTTCCTTTTGTCCAAATGTAATCGCTTGCTAAGATATTGTTGTCCTCGTCGATCACCACTCCTTTTGTAGAGATAGAACCGATGTCTACTCCTAAATATGCATTCATGTTATCGTCCTTTCTTTATTTTTAGCATGTCATAGAAAGCTTCTAGTCTCGTCTTTATACCGACTTCGCTCGTCTGCGAGTCAAAAGAGAAATAGATGATAGGCATCTTGCCTTCCTCACACACTTTTCTGATAATCGGAATAGCACCTATTTCAGGAGTACATCCGAAAGGTTTTATGTGGATGAGTCCATCAAAACCGGAATCTATCAAATACTTAGCCCGGTAGACATTGTCCATGCCATCTGCACCGAGGGTATACTTGCAATATTTTTTGATGTATTTTAGTAATTTTTTCTCTTTGAGTCGTTTTTCATAAAGTAAATAACTGACATTTGTGAACCGTTTGATTTCGATGTTCATGCTTGCGAGTTCACTTTCTAAAAAATAACTCGAGAACGGTTCCATAGAAGTATAGAGTTCACCGATGATGCCGACTTTCAAACAGTTTTTCGGCTTATTTATCGGTAAAGTCATGAATTCTTTTTTATACTTATGGTAGAGTTTGGTTAGAGAGATAAAGCCTTTGCAGTTTGCAAATTTTTCCAGCATCTCTTTTTTCAGTTTTACAAAACTCCCTTTTTCCGTTTCAAACCCGATGTTTTTTCTAATAATCTGGTCTATATTGTCCATGAAGCGTATCATCAATATCGTCAGAATTCCAAAATAACAAGGTTTAAAAATGCCGATTTGAGGATTTAGTTTTTTAAAAGTTTTGTAAATATGTTTTAACGATATCTTTCCATTTTCTCCGAGTGTCAAAAGTTCAAAATCGTAACCGAGGTCTTTTAGTATTTTTTCTTGTACTTCGGGATAATAGCCGTATCGGCATCCGCCTCCAGCTTGAATCAGTACGTTAGCACCATTTTCTAAGGTTTCGATAAAATTACCTAGGTTGTATTTGAACGGCACACAGACGAAGTCGGGCGAATGTTTCGTTCCCAATTCTATCGTCCGTTTTGTAATAGGTGGGGATTCGACGACTTTGTGGTCTGTTAAATGTGTCAGCAAAAACTTTATTGGTATATAGTAATCTCCGAGATGGGGGAAGCTTATGATTTTTTCTTTATCCATTCTTTTTCCTCTCTTCTATAATATCTATAAAGCTTTCGATGCGCGTGATGAGTCCTGTGTCTGAATCCGATTCATCGACGATTAAGTTCGTGATGGGGATGTGCACATTTCGCATTATCATCTCGTTAGAAAGCGAATCCGGTCCACACGGAAAGGATGTGACGAGAATGATACCATCTACTCGAGATTCGTAATAGGCGATGGATGCAATCATCTCTTTGTTATAAGTCCAATAGTTGCTCTTCGTTATAGGCTTTATCTCTTCGTCCATGTCTAGAGGCTCGTATGTGTCGGAATAGACGATTTCGACAGAATTATTTTTTAGAACCGTCGCGATTTGATTCCCTATAAAATGGTCATATAAATTATAAGGGTGTCCTGCCATAAGAATTTTTATTTTGTCGCTCGTCTCTAGACGTTTTTGTTGTGTCTCTCGACGTTCTTTATTCTTTTTCTCTTCGGTCATTTTCGCGAGATTGTACGCATTTAGACTCTGTACTTTTGTAAATCCGAGTTCTTTACCCATTTTTATAAAACCTTTTTCTTCGGTTCGACCCTTTTCCATATCGATATTGTAGTGTAAAATCTTTTTATTAAAAACATTGCGAGTCAAGTCATAGAGAGCCTGAAAGTTCGTGCAGACCTGTTCTTTTTTTCTCAAACATTTTATTCTTGGGACTAAGACATAGTCGCATTTGCCCATTAAGTATTCGACGTGGCCCATATAGATTTTCATTGCAAGACAGGATTCATCGAGACTTTTTTTCGTGCCCATTTCGAGAATTTCTTTTGAAGTGTCGGGACTCATAACGACGTCGCATCCAAGATATTCAAAAAAGGATATCCATAAATCTTTGTATTTGTAATAGAGTAATGCCTTCGGTATTCCGATTGTCATTTTGTTCATTTCATCAATCTCCGTTTTAAATATATGCTCGTAAGGGTTTATTCATTAAACAAATAGTTCTCTTAGAAGAAAAAAGTGTTTTTCTTGCCAATTGTTTGTGAATAGGAGAGTGGATGTTAAAAATGAATTCTAAAATCCTCTTTTATACATAAAATGTTATGGAAGAGGGAGTTATGTGTTTGACAAATAACGCTTTCTATTGTAAAATATAGTACGTAGCAAAGCGAATGCGTTTGTTTATGGAACCGTAGCCAAGTGGTAAGGCGTGGGTCTGCAACACCCTGATTCGCCGGTTCAAATCCGGCCGGTTCCTCCAAATAGAAATTTAAAGTACATCTGTACTATGGATATAGACCACTTATACGTTAAGTGGTTTTGTTTATAAGGCGGCAAACATGCCTGGCTTTATTCGATTAAGAAAAACATAATTATTGCTCGAACTACTTTAAGTTCTTGCATAATTATGTTTTTTGTTTCAAAAGGGAATTTGCTCATAATATTGACCGTGTTCCGATTTTTTATTGTGATTTTTCCTAATTCTTCTTTAGCATCTCTTAATTGTGTCTTTAAACTATCCAAACTTTCCACTATTTCACCTACATCAGTTTTATGTTTTCCATTGCCTCAGAATTAAGCATTGTATAAAATCTACTAATTTTGTTCAATGTGGCATTTATATCATTCATTAAACCACGATATGCATTCGGTTCAAATGAGCTTTGATTTGCTGTTAGCATTTTTTGATATTCTTGCAATTGTGCTTCTATACCTTCAATATGGTGTGGATTTCATTGTTGCATAGCATTCACTTCAGATATTAGAGATTCAATTGGTCCTGAAATTGTAGCAGTATCAATGGTCGCACTATTTTGTGATTGTGTTTGCGTTTTTTGTTGTTTTGGTTTAACCATTTGCTCAATCCATTCTTCTAGACTGGGATTATCTAAAGTTATATCACTAATAATATCAATGGCCGCGAACCATTCATCACTCATACCTTTTGTATTGTTGATAATATATTATAATATTGATTTACTTTTGTCCATTTATGTAAAAAATCGTCTTTATTTGTTGAGATTACTTGTTTTGCATCTCCAACTTGTGCAAATTTTTGTGCATATTTTTCTAATTCTTTTTAATGCTTGTTCCATTGGCATTCCTATCACTTCCTATAATTATATTTTATCATAAAGAACTTTCAAAATAAGTAAATAATGTGAATTATATATTTTTTATATAAAAATGTAAATATTGTGATATAATTCTGTTGGTTAGTGATTATTACTACTTAGTTTATAGGTATGAGAAAAGTTATTCAACTTCTTCTCTATGTCCTTTAAAAAGAACTAAAATACGCTTGTACTTTTGATATAAATCACTTATACATTAAGTAGTTTTTATTATTAGGAGGTAGAGACATGAAAATATTAATAGGTACTAAAAATCCTGGAAAAATAGAAGGTGCGACTGAAGCATTTAAAACCTATTTCGAGGATTTTGAAATCGAAGGAATTCCCGTTCTTTCAGATGTCGGTGAAGAACCTGTAGACAATGAGATATACGAAGGTGCTAGGAACCGTGTCAACAATTTAATTCAATACGCGAAAGACAAGGGCATAGAGGCAGAATATTTTTTAGGCGTAGAATCTGGAATAACTAATTTATTAGGTAAGTGGATTATTATTAATTTTGCTGTCATTAAAGATAAAAATGGGTATGAAAGTTGGGGAACCAGTCCTGCTTTCCCTGTACCAGACAGATATGTCGATGAGATAATTTCAACTGATTTAGGAAAAGTTATGGACAGAATATTTGACCAACATGATTTAAGAAGTGGAAAAGGCGGCGTCAGCTTTATTACCGATGGAGTCATCAGTAGAATAGACGTGACGAAAGAGGCGTTTATCATGGCACTTACTCAGCACCTCAATGAATTTTGGACTGATAAAAAGTAGTTAAGACTTATCAAAAATAAACAAACTTTTTTTGATAAGTTTTTTTTGTGCAACAATAATTTTATAATAATACTAGATTTATCAAGACTTATAAGTTTATGCATTGAGCAAGTTTTTAATCGTTTTTTATTTTATTTTTTGCAAAATTTGGTATAATGGAAACGATTTGAGGGGATAATTGTGGCTTATGACAGTTTAAAAATTAAGATAGAGCAAAAAGTTTCCGAGAAACTGCGAGAAGATTTTATCATCGATTTGAGAAACTTTTATAATAAGTGTATTGTAAAATATAGTTTTTTGTTGAGTAGAGAAGAATGGGAAAAATTTTTTGAGACAGTATTGGACCAATGTTTAGATGAAGAATTTATTTTATCTTCCTTAGTTTTTGTGGTCACCGAAGCGATTAAAAATACTTTAAGAAAAAAATTGAGAGATTCTACTAATTTTAGTGCCACTGTCGATGGAATGATAAATAATATCGATCGCCGGACTAGTGTCGATATATTGAAGGAATTTGTCCTATCCCTTGAAGACATGGGATTGGATTTTGATAATGATTTTTATACGAAGGCTAAGAACTGTCCGATGTTTCGTATGCATTTAAAAAAACTCGGTATCCTCGATTTTAACCTGCAGGAATTTAGAGACTTTACAAAAGGATATTATGCCAATTATTTGGCGGTTAGACCAAGTGGAATGACTATTAAGCAGTTAAAAGAAATAGTGGATTATTTATATGGAGTTTTAGGAATCAAAAAAGAGGATATTTCAAGTATTGCTTTTGACGCCGAATTAGAGTCTGTCGTTAGATTTATCGTTCAAAATTATCCACGTGTGCAAAAACTGCATTCTCTCTATCAGGAAGTTTATGGTCCGACTTCAATTAGTAGAATCGATAAAACACTCTTATCCATGAATCGTCACGAATTGGAGCTGTTCTTTGAACAATATTATGTGTATGAGAATGCCGAAGCAGACTTTTTGAAGGATTTGAGTTTTTTATATAAATTTTCTAATAGAGTCAATTCACCGAGTAAAGAAGAAACTAATGAGGAAAATATCAATTTAACTGTCACCAAAATGACCATTGAAGACTTCTATGATTGTTTTCCAAAATTTGCTGAAATTGATGAAGAAGCAAGGAAAGCTCTTATCGATTCTATTGTCGACACGTTAAATGACCCTCATAGAAAATTAATTGAAGAATACAAAATTACTGGAGTCTATCGCAGTGCAGGACATACGTTACGAAAAGTTTTAGATTCTATAAAAAATAGTTATTTGAAAAGAGTAAATTATTATTTGAATCCTAGGACGAAATATGAAGAGTTCTCTTTAGTCGAAGGATTTTCTGAAGAGAAGCGCAAGGAATTCGTCGATAAGCTTTTTGGACCTTTGACTGATACTGAAAAAGAGCAAATAGACAAATGTCTCGAAGGTAATCTTTCCATATCTGAAAAGAATTTTCGTGTTGCAAAATCAAAGTTGGAGTTTTTGAAAAAAAGTTATAATGCAACGGTTAAAAGATTCTTACACCCATTAGAATTATATGAATATATTTTTCCTCAAAATACTATGGATGTTGAAACAAAAAAGGAAATCGTCAAAACGGTCCTCGCAGGAGTTTCTCCGGAGAACATCTCTCTTCTGGAAGCTTATCTCAAAGGAACAAAGCTCTTTCTTTCGAGTGAGTTAAATAAGATATCAGGGATGCTAACTCAGATTAAATTGAAATGTCGTGATTTGCAACGTGCGCTGTTCTCGACAGAAGAAGAAGTAAGTCCTTTAATGGATAACTTTGATTGGATAGACCACTTTACAATTTAATTCGGCAGTTTTGCAGTGCTAGAATGGCAATTTTGACTTTTCTTTTTATTAGATTTTTGGTATACTTGTTTTAGGTGGTTTTTAATATGAAAAAAAATAATGGAAGTAAAAAGGTCGAACCTACTATAATAAAGAATGTCAATGAAGACACGAACGAAGTGAAAAAGTTTATCATCATTCTCGTTGGAGTCGCTCTCGTCGCTGTTCTATTGTACTTTGTTTCTAGTAAAGTACTTATCAAGGACGGCGTGAAAAATGACGATACGAAGGACACAGAAGTCAGCTTCAGTTATAGTACTGTCGATGTAGGAAATGTATTCAATAGACCTTACAAAGAGTATTATGTCTACGCTTTTGATATCGAATCTTTAAAAGCCAGTTACTATACATCTTTGACAAGCGGTATAAAAAACGAAGAGCACAAAGTTTATTTCTTAAATCTCGCAAGCGAGTTAAATAAAGCATATGTAGGAGAGAAGAGTAATAAAGATGCAAAGAATGCAAAAGAACTTTCTCTTGTCGAACCCACTTTGATAAAAATCGTCGATGGGAAAATCGTAAAATATTTAGATAAGCTAGAGGACATCGAGTCTGAGCTCAAAGGTCTATGGAGTAGCAAGTAAAATTGCTACTTTTTTTTGTAAAACAAACGTTGTTTTTGTGATTTTTTAGTACTTTTATGATATATTTAATACGGGAGAGAAACGATGAAAAAAAACAGACCAGAAAAAAAAGTTTTTAGTTTTCGAGATGTTTCATTGATAATTATAGTTTGTTCTATCATTATGTGTTTTTTAGGTGCTACTCTTGTATATAAACATTTGGGCGGTGTAAATTTTTCATTGCTCGGGAGAGACCAGGACTTAAAAGAGTTCATAAGTGCCTATAACAGTTTGGTAGAAAAGTACTATGATTCTTTGGATACGAAGTCTATCATCGAAGGAGCAATCAAAGGCATGTATGCAACTGTAGGAGACCCTTATACGACTTATTTGGATGAGGATTCTTCTAGTTCTCTCGACAATTCTTTATCCGGCACTTATAATGGAATCGGAATTTCTGTCGATTCTAGCGATACGAGCCAGGGGTTAAAAATTGTAGAGGTCTATGACGATTCTCCAGCATCGCGTAAAGGTCTGTTTGCAGGGGATATCATTTTAAAAATAAACGAAGAAAGTACTATCGGTAAGGATACGGGGTATTTGACAGATTTGATAAAAACTGGCAAAGAAATAAAATTGCAAATTTCTCGAGGAGGAAATGTAATCGAGGCTAGTTTGCAAGCAGAAAAAGTTCTCGTGCCGGTCGTCACTTCTCAGCTCGTTCAAAAAGATGGCAAAAGAATAGGGTATATGCGCCTCGATATATTCAACGAGACAGCCGATATACAGATATCCAATCATCTCGCCAAGTTGGAGAAAAATGGTCTCGATGGGCTCGTTCTCGATTTGAGAGATAATGGAGGAGGTTACCTCACTACTGCTCAAAATATAGCTGAAACCTTTCTAGAGAAGGGAAAACTCATCTATTCGTTGGAGAGTAAAAATGAGACGTCTAGCGAATATGATGAAACTGGTGAGAGCAGAAGTTATCCCATTGCGGTGGTAGTCAACAAAAATAGTGCGAGCGCTTCAGAGATATTGGCTGCAGCTTTGAAATATTCCTATGGTGCTAGTTTAATCGGCAACAAAACTTATGGAAAAGGAAAAGTTCAGGAGAAATCTAAGATGCCTGATGGAACGACGATTAAATACACGACTGCGAAGTGGCTAACACCAGCAGGTACGTGCATCGACGGCACTGGATTGGTTCCCAATATTGAAGTAAACCTAGATTATGATTTATTAAATCAAGACGATATCTACACAGATAATCAAGTTATGACAGCAATAAACTACCTTGTCGGCTAAAATTCGACAAGGTTTTACATTTTCTCGTGTTAATCGACAAAACATTTTCTAGTATTTTGTCATATTACATTATATAATAAATGTGCGTGGTAGAATAAAAGGGAGATGCTTATGGATAATAGAATACGCACGTTGTTTATAGATGGGGATGTGAGCCTCATCGACGATGTAAAGAAGTATTTTAGCAGTTCTACAGTAGTTGATGTTTGTTTTACTAGTACAGATGGTGTTGAAGGTTTAGAGATGGTCAAATCTCACAAAGATGAAATTGATTTAGTCGTCCTAGACACTCTTCTACCAAATAAAGATGGCATCCATCTTTTGAGAGAATTTAAAAAAATCGATGCCAAGTTTAAAATCGTTGTCACTTCTAGTATCAAAAATACTGGTGTTTTAGGACGTATAGACAACTTAAATGTCGGTTATATTATGCTTAAACCGTATAGTTTAGAGGATTTAGAGAATGTCATGTTGAATGTGTTTGAAAGTTCTACCGATATCATACGAGATGGAAATTTGGAGACGAAAATTAGCAAAATGTTGCACTCTTTAGGTATTCCTTCTCATATTAAAGGTTATCAATATATCAGAGAGAGTGTCATGCTCATCTATGACAATCCGTATATTATCGGTGGGATTACGAAGGAATTGTATCCCGAAGTTGCGAACAAGTATAAGACGACTTCTTCTAGAGTCGAAAGGGCTATACGTCACGCTATAGAAGTGAGTTGGAATCGTGGCGACTACGAATATATGGAAGAGCTTTTCGGCCATAGTGTCGATTACGATAGGGCAAAGCCTACTAATTCTGAATTTATTGCGACAGTTGCAGATAAATTGAGGCTTGAAGCTAATACATTTTCGAGATGATTATAAAAAGACGATGTCTTTTTTATTTGTCCCTATCGTTTAACAGTCTTTCTAATCTTTGAATTTTTTCGTTCAGTAAGTTTATATCATTTTTGGTCACTAATTCAGGATTGGTTGATGCGTGGTTGTTGGCGTCAGATTTAATTCGACTACCCGTGTTATTTTGATAGCGGTTGTTGATGAGTTGTTGTTGCGCGGAGGTCGTGAGTGTAATCTGACCGACGAGTATCAGCCAGTTGCCTATAGAGTTTAATTCATCAGCTGTAAAATCATCTTCGATTAAAAGTCCTACAATGAGTGCCGATACTGTGAAGACTTCGGGGTTTATATTAGGCGGAAATTCGTGCATTCGGTTTCACCTTGACTAAATAATTTTATGCAAAAAAAAGTTTTCTATTCCGAAAACTTTTTATTTTGTTCTTCCTGTTCTCGTCCAACCTGCAAGATATGTAGACTTACTCCAAGTCGTTTGGCATGTCTTTTTGGCTGGGACCATTTCTGAGTATTCTGTTTTATAATTCATTCTCGTACAACTTCCGTTGCTATAGGTGAAACGTGGATCAATACAATATGGTTTCCCTGGAACAGAAGTCGTTACGTAGCAGGTCTTGCCATCTAAAGATGGGTTACCTTGAGAACATTGGTATTTGTAGGTCGTCACTACGACTTTGTGTGGCTTACTTGCATTTTCGTTTGAATAAATACCTTTATAATCGTATTTAACTAAGTCTGTCGATTTTGGTATTTCTGATGTTCTCGCATAGTAGACTGTCTTTGTCGATACCAATACTTTAGAGGCTGGAACTGGTTTAGATGTCGTCGTATCTTTCTCATATGCTACTGTTCCGTATTCAGTATAAGGAACTAGTCTTTCGCATCTACCATTTTTTGGACTACCTACTGGACAATACGCTGGTTTTGTCGTACATTTTTCGAATTCGTACCAAACCACTTTTGATGTCGTCGTTGTAGGTTTTTTGGTCGTCGTCGGTTTTTTCGTAGTTGTACCTGGTTTTTTGGTCGTCGTTGTCGTTGTATTCGGTTTCGTAGTGGTAGGAGGCGTAGTAGGTTCAGTATCTGTTCCTGGATTTGGCTCTGGTTCAACTGGCGTTACAGTACAAATTCCGTTTGTAGAGTTTTCTGTTCCTTCACAAATTCCACCATTACATTCTTCAAAACATCCGACATAAATGACTCTATAATCTTTGTTTTGTCCGCAAGATAATGATATTTTTACAGCATAGTTGTTTTCCAAACGTGTGATTTCTGCATAACTTTCGTTGATATCACATCTGTTGTTCTCACTATCTTTTATCTCTGAAACTAAGTTTTTGTTAATCAGTATTTTTAATCTTATCGTCTTTGATGCATTCATTTCGATAGGTAAATTATCTTTCGTCAAGTAAGCAAGCGTGGCAGACTCTAATTGATCTAACTGACTCGTCAAGTCTACCGGTTTCTTGTTATCTGGCTTTCCGCTATCTTTTTTAGTGCAGTTGCTTATACCTGTAACGATAAGAAGAACTATGACTATTGCACCGACTATGATTCCGAGTTTTTTTAAAATACTCATCCAATCGATTTTATTTTCATTCTCTTCGTACATGATTTACTCCCCCCTTTTATTCTAAGTTCATTGATTTTGCCTTTGCTCCTAAATCTTTTAGGGCTTGGTCTTCTATGGATTGCATCTTTTCTGCATCGTCGATTTCTAACAATGAATAAGTATTACCGTTTACTTGCACTTCAATACTATCGTCGATTATACCTGCGACTGCATTTGCGCCTCTTGCTAATCTAGACCATAGGAAGCGGACTGCTGGGTCGACTGAGCTTGCCTCATCTGTGACATTCAATCCACCAACCGTCTCGTTTTCTGCAATCAATTTTGCTTGGTCTTCGCAAGCTCTTCTTGCATAGTTCGTTGCGTTTACTTTGTCAGTCAACATTCCGTTTAAGTAGCCTTCCATGTCGACCAAAGCATCTTTTCCTACTGTACCATCTGCTATGATACCTGATAAGTTAATGTCTTCGTATTCTGTGTCAGTACCATTTATGGCGTCGTTAATTCTCGTATTAATTGCACTGTTGACGATTTCGACGAGGACCTCGGCTGCTTCTTCTTGTGATATGTTTGCTTCCTCTTGGCGGAAGTATTTAACCACTTCTTCCACGGTTGATTTGTTGTATACATCAGTAAGAGCACTCCAGTTTTCATGAACTGTATTGACCGATTCTTCAAATCCTGGCTTTCCTGGTTGGTCCTCTATCGCTGGTGTATTGGTTTTATTACTGCTAAAGTATACTGCTACCGTAATTCCAACTATTGCTACACTAACTGCTATACAACCTATAATTTTTGGCATAATGCGTTCTTTTGCCGTACCACCTTTTGGCGTTCTGTTCAATTGTGCTTTGGCAAATTTTTCGTCATAATTGGCGATTTGACTGTTAGGCACCTTCATAAGACTTGTCGTAGTTGTTGTAGAGTTTTGTTGCTGTGCTCTTTTTGTTCTTTCCTGTGCAACTGCCTTTTCTTGAGCTTTCATCATTTGTTGTTCATCGTACCAAGCATCATAATCTGTTTTCAAACTAGGATATGTAAGTACTCGATATGCTTCGTTTAATGATGAAGTTATTCTTTGCGCTTCTTTTCTAATTTTTTTCGGCTGGTTTGCCATCTTGTCTGGATGATATTGTGATATTAACTTTCTATATGCTGCCTTAATTTCCTCGACAGAAGCCTCTCTAGATATTTCTAATATTTCGTAATAATCTTCTTTCCATTGATTTTTCATGTGTAAAATCCCCCCTTTTTTTATTTACGGCGCCTATTATACATTATAAATGTAAATTTGTCAACACTTTTTTGCCGACCATTTTTTGCTGGTTGCCGACCATTTTTTGCTGGTTCCCTCGTTTTATTTATTATGTGCACTTTTGACTTTAAAAGATACATGTATTGATGTTATAATCATTATAAGAGGTGTTTGACGATGAAAAAAGTATTGTTAATCGATGGAAACAATTTGATGTATAGAAGCTATTTTGCGACGGCTTACTCAGGCTCGATTATGCGAAATTCGAAAGGACAAGCTACCAATGCTCTTTATGGTTTCGTTTCGATGATTAATAAGATTATAGAGGAGGAAAAGCCTCAATATATGGTCGTCGCTTTCGATATCGGTAAGAATTTTAGACACGATAAATATAAAGATTATAAGGCCGGTCGTAATGAAACGCCGGACGATTTAAAGAGCCAAATGCCTATCGCGAGAGAAATATTGGATGCAATGGGAATCAAGCACTTGGAAGTCGAAGGATACGAAGCAGACGATATCATCGGTACTCTCGCGAAGGAAGCAGATTTGGACCCCGAATATGACGGTCTTATCATCTCGTCGGACCACGATTTGATGCAACTCATCAGTCCTGTCGTCGGCATGAAGATGTTGAAATCTCATGACAGTGTGTATTATACGGTCGAGTCTTTTAAGGAGGAATATGGCTTTGAGCCTATAAAAATTATCGACTTAAAGGCTTTGATGGGGGACTCAAGCGACAATATTCCTGGAGTTAAGGGAATCGGCGAGAAGACCGCTAAAAGCCTCATACAAGAGTACGGGTCTTTGGACGGAGTGTATTCTCATATCGAGTCTATCAAAGGAAAAATGCGTGAAAAATTAGAGGTAGACAAGGATAATGCCTATTTCAGCTTCGAATTGGCAACTATATATAGAGAGGTTCCCCTCGATGTAGAGTTGGGAGAATTGACTTACGGTGGACCGAATTTGAGCCCATTGAAAGCGCTTTTTCAGGAATTAGAATTCCATTCGTTCTTAAAAACAATCGATTTTGGAAGTATTAAGCAGGAAAAAGTCGAGTATAAGGTTGTGGAAAAACCTGAGGATATCGACGGTTCGTCTTTTGAATTTTCCTATTATATAGAATGCAATCGTGAAAACTATCATTATGCCGAAATACTGGGAATGAGTTTGTACGATGGGAAGAGTTTGTATTATGTTCCCGATTTTGCTGTGCAAGGAGTTCTTGAGAAGTTTGCTATGAAACTCCGCTACACTTATGCACTCAAGAAGAATATCGTCTTGGCGCATCGTTTTGGCATCGATTTAGCAAATACAGATTTCGATATGATGTTGGCTTACTATCTTTTAGAAAATACTTCGAAGGACGATTTGAGTTTGAAGATGAGCGATGAGGGGATTGGTGCTTATTACTATGAAGATGTGGTGAAAAATAGGGTTACAGAAGAAAATTTTGCCCATGGGATGGTTTTGAAAGCAAAATATATCTTCGATAAGAAGGATGAACTCTTAGCTAAGTTGCGGGAAGACGAGATGATTCAACTCTACGATGAAGTGGAAATGCCGATGGTTCGCGTCCTTGCCGATATGGAAGAGACGGGAATTCGAGTCAATCCCGATATATTGCACGAGATGCAGGGGAGTCTTCGTACGAGAATCGCCCATCTCGAAGCAGAGATACATTCTCTTGCCGGTTTTACTTTTAACGTTGCAAGTCCAAAACAGTTAGGAGATGCCCTATTTAATAAGTTGGAAATTCCGTATCCTGGAAAGAAAGGTTCGACTTTTAGTACCGATGTTTCGATATTGGAAAAATTGGTCAATGACTATCCTATCGTCAAATCAGTTCTCGAATTTAGAACATTTAGTAAACTCTATAATACCTACGTCGAACCTTTAGAGGGATTTATCCGTGAGGACGGCAAGATACATACGATATATAAGCAGACTTTGACGAGAACGGGAAGGCTTTCGAGTGTCGAACCCAATTTGCAGAATATTCCTACGCGCGAAGAGGAGGGAAAATTAGTACGAAGAGCTTTTGTGAGTGAGGAAGGTGCCACTCTATTGAGTGCCGATTATTCACAGATAGAGCTCCGAATCTTGGCTTCGATTTCTTCCGATGAGACGATGATCGATGCCTTCTTGCACGACGAGGATATCCATAGACGCGTCGCCGCGGATATACATGGCATACCACTGGAAGAGGTCACTAAGCATCAAAGGAGTACAGCAAAAGCTGTCATCTTCGGTATCGTCTATGGCATCAGTGGGTTCGGTTTGGGCGAGAATCTGAATATTTCTCCGAAAGAAGCGAAACAGTTTATCGAAAAGTATTATGAGATGTATCCGAAGGTAAAAGAGTATATGGATACTATCAAAAAGGAAGCCTATGACAAAGGGTATGTTAGAACTCTATATCATCGAATAAGGTATATCGATGAGTTGAAAAGTCCTGTCTATATGGTCCGTACTGGTGGCGAGCGAATTGCTCTCAATACGCCTATTCAAGGGACAGGAGCCGATATCATGAAGATTGCTATGGTCAAGCTCTATAAAGAGTTGCAGGTACGCAAGCTCAGAAGTAAAATCATTTTGCAAGTCCACGACGAAGTCATTTTAAACGTTTACGACGACGAATTCGATGAAGTGAAGGATTTGGTCAAAACCACATTAGAAAATGCTTCTCAATTGAAAGTTCCTTTGAAAGTCGGTATAGAGTGGGGTACGAATTGGTATGACGCGAAGTAAAATTCTATTTACAGGATTTAAGAAGATAAATCCTAGAGATAACAACAGTTCTTGTGTTCTATTGGAAGACTTACCGAATACAAGGTGTTTTCTTTTTACAAATGATTTTGCTGTCATCGACAAAGAAATCGATACAATCTTTGAAGAGCACTGGGATAAAATCGTCATGTTCGGGCAAAAGCCAGTTATTAAAAGATTGAGCGTGGAGAAGTGTGCGAAGTTTTCTGATGAAATCTTATGGAGCAATTACGATTTTATAGGGTTGAAATCGATTTTAACAGAGAATAAAATCGACTTTAAGTGGAGCGAAAATCCAGGGAATTCGTACTGTAATCATGCTTATTTTCGCATATTAAAGAAGATACAGAGTAGTCAGTCAAACACAAAAGTCGTCTTTATACATATTCCTTATGTTAAAAATTTTGTATCCTATGATGCATTTAGAAATTTATTATTGGAAATGGAAACGTTTTAGGAGGTAGTAGTATGCCAGAAATAGCAGAGATACGCGTCGTCGCGAAAGCGCTTCGCAAGCAAATCATCGGTAAAAAAATCGAAAATGTCAAAATTTTGTATTCGCGCATCGTCGTGAATGAAGACGCAGAATTTATCGAGATGTTAAAGGGAAGAGAGTTTACTGGTTTGGACTCTTATGGAAAATGGCTCATCTTTCAATTGGGCGATTGGTCTTTTCTTTCGCATTTGAGAATGGAAGGAAAATATTATTACATCGAGCGGGAAGCACCCGTCGATAAGCATACTCACGTCATATTTGAACTCGACGATGGGATGGACCTCCGCTATCGAGACGTCAGAAAATTTGGGCGAATGGAGCTCGTCGAAACTTCAAAGGTGTTCGATAATCCGAGCATAAAAAAATTGGGCTATGAACCTGGCGATAAGAGACTCACTGCCGATTATTTACTCCAAAAATTGGAGAAAAACAGAGGCCCGATTAAAACAGCTCTGTTAGACCAAACTATAATTAATGGTCTCGGGAATATCTACTCGAATGAGGTTTTGTTCGCCTCTCGGATTTCTCCTATACGTCCCTCTCATGCCATTACTGCAAAAGAATCAGAGGATATTATCGAGTGCTCTTATTCGATTACAAAGAAATCGGAGGAGGTGGGAGGGAGTACTATAAGAAGTTATACCTCGAGTTTAGGAGTGATAGGTCACTATCAAGATTATTTGAAAGTTCACGGTAAGAAAGGGGAACCTTGTCCGGAGTGTGGACAACCGATTGTGAAGATTCAAGTCGACGGGCGTGGTACTTATTATTGTGAGCATTGTCAAAAATAGAGAACTGTTGAAAAGGGAAATGTTTTCAACAGTTTATTCTTTATTGAATTCTTGCGCTAATTTACCGGTCATCGCGAGATTGTCGTATGCAACTCTATCTAGCACCAAATCAAATTCTCCGATGTATTCGTATATTTTGGGGTCGAAACCGAGTTTAAAACGGTTTAAATTTCTATAAATGGATGTCTTTTTGAAATCGCCACTGATGCCATTTAAATCTAAAAAATCGTAATCGTATTTGTAGTTCGTTATAAGTGCATCGTACAAAAAGTAGTTTGCGTTCAGATGACTAAATTTTCTATCGAAAGCGCTTTCGAATATGTGGACTCTATTCTCATATTTTATGACGAATGCTCCAGCAACTATGCTTTCGTTCGCTTCTTTTAACCCATCGGTCGCAACGATTATCTCGTTTTTTATGGTACACAATCTTGCGTCGCTGGCCATCTTTTTATTCAAGTCGGCTTCATTATGACTGCGGTGCAAAATTTCGTTAAAAAGACTGTTGTTGTCCAGTTCTTTTTCATAGAGTGCTTGGCTGTTTTTTATGAAATCTTCAAAGCTGACTTTGACTAAAATGATATCGATTTTGTCGCCAAACGATTCGCATAGATTTTTATAGTAGGAAAGTGGATTTTTGGTGTTCATTATGGCATATAGCTTGTCTAAATCTTTCACGGTTCCCTTCTCTATGAATAGTCCTTTTCGATGAGAATTTCTCACTTTATTTCGGTGCGATTTGTCGTATTTGGAAAATTCTGTATTTTTTAAATCGACGTAGGCATTGAATCGTGGATTCATACTTTCAAAATAGAGGTTATCTTTTAATTTAATAAACCCATTACTTTGTAGGTCTTGTTTTAAGCGTAGATTCGTGTTCTCTGTTTTTTCATATGTATGTCTATTTATTTCACTGACGACTATCTCAGGATTGACTTTGATGAATGCCATATTTTTTCTGGAATAAAATTTTTTAAGGTGTTCTATAAATGTTTTTATAAGATTGTCGTCGTAATAATTTAATAGGAAGCCTTTAGGGGCGTATCCATAGCGATAATTAAAACCTATTTTTCGACGTAAGATTAGAGAAGCAGCAACGATGCGACCTTCACTGTTTTTAAGCCCCAGATAGTCGTAATTGTATTTGTTTTCCCCCATGAATCTGGCATATTCTTCTGTTTGCATATAGTTTTTGAGAAAATTGGTTTTAGTAAAACTTTCAAACTCTTGAATTGTCAGTTCTTCCATTTTCATATGGCTCATCCTTTCCGAATAGAACATTATAACATAAAAATGTCTGTTTGTCACTTTTTTTGTCGCAAAAAAATACTTACAAAAATGATAAAAAATGATTGACACTTCAAAATCGATTGTGCTATAATCAATTTGTCACTTGAAAAAGTGTTCAGTTTATGTAATTGGAGGAATACCCAAGTCCGGTTGAAGGGACTGGTCTTGAAAACCAGGAGGTCGGAAACGGCGCGGGGGTTCGAATCCCTCTTCCTCCGCCATTTAATTTGTTTAGTTATTTATCGCGGGATGGAGCAGCGGTAGCTCGCCGGGCTCATAACCCGGAGGTCGTAGGTTCAAATCCTTCTCCCGCAACCAATGGTTCGTTAGTGTAGTGGTCTATCACGCCTGCCTGTCACGCAGGAGATCACGGGTTCAAATCCCGTACGAACCGCCATTTTTTTGGCACCATAGCTCAGTCGGTAGAGCAGAGGACTGAAAATCCTTGTGTCACTGGTTCAATTCCCGTTGGTGCCACCAGATTGATAGGAAACTCGAACTTTTTATTCGAGAGTAATAAATATTAACTAGAAGTACCGTCTAGTTTTTTTGTTATTTGAGAATGGAAGTGATGAGTTATGAAGGAAGTTAAGGAATTAGAGTTTGATAAGGAAGTCTTAAAAAGGATTGAAATGATATGTAGATTTGCTTGTGTTAAGCCTATTATTAAGCAAGGAAGTATTATCAATATTAAAGGAACTAACATTGCTTATGTAAGTCCACATATTATAACAGCGGGAAAGAATAATTATTTAATCTTTAATGGAAGTGATACTTTATTTGTAAATGATTCTAAGAGTATTAAATTAAAGGATTTAGAAGTTCACATTAAAACAAATTATTTGTTTTAAAACTAGGCGTGCAAAAAGGAAGTACAATACTTGAGGTTAAAAGTATGGTCTTTTTGTACTTTTAATCTCTCTAAAAAAATAGAAAAAGGAGAGATGAAAGAATGAACGAAGTAAAGAAAATTGCAGGTATTTACATTAGAGTGAGTACACTCGACCAAGCTAGAGAAGGTTTTAGTTTAGGACAACAAGAAGAACAATTAAAAGCCCTTTGTGAGCGAAAAGGTTATGAAGTATATAAAATATATGCTGATGAAGGAATAAGTGCTAAAAACGATAAAAGACCAGCATATAGAGAAATGTTAAGCGATGTAAATAACGGTACAATTAATGTAATAGTAGCTTTTAAAATGGATAGACTGACTCGTAGTGTATTTGATGTAGAAAAACTAATGACGGTAGTTGATAGTGCAGGATGTGATATAGACTGTTTAAATGATTCATCAAATACAACTACTTCTACTGGAAGACTAACACTCCGAATTATGACAAGTGTATCTCAAAATGAAATTGATAAATGTTCAGAAAGAACAAAATTTGGTATGGTGGGAGCAATTCAAGCAGGTCACATTCCAAATCATACTCCTCTAGGATTTAAGAGAGATAAAGAAGTTAGTACCAGATCCACTTACCAAAGATATTGTTATTAGAATGTATGATTTATATTTAGAAGGTAAAAGCTATCAAGCAATAGCTAATATCTATAATAAAGAATAGAATATATCAAAAGTAGCACCCACTTGTCTAAGCTACAAGATAAATATTTTGAAAGATTAAGAAATAAAGGATTTGAGATAGAACGAGGAGAAAAAAATACAGGTATTAAAAACTTAACTCCTAAACAATTAAAGGGTATTACTCGTATGTTAGATAAGAATTTAGATAACACAAAATATAAAATGAATCGTGAATATAATAATCTCCTTAAAACTATGAAAAGTGAAGCAAAAAAGATTTTTAATCATAAGATAGTATTTGATTATGATACTTACTTATATTTAATGGATTACTTAAAACAAGCTAAAGAAGCAATTAATAAAGTTTCAAAAAGTGAAGCATTATATAAAGAGCTACAACAGGAGATTAAATACTATAAGGCACTATTAGCAGTTAATGACGAGAAAGATGCACAAATAAACTATTTGACCAACAAAGTTAATAAATTAGAAAATGATTATTCCTCATTTAAAAACTTTATTATCCAATTCTTACAAGCATTAAAAGATATTTTTAGAAATGTTTTATTGTTTGGAAAAGACAAAGAAAAGAATATAGTTATAACTCAAATCAAAGATTGTTATGATAACAACTTATATAACGATTCTGATATTACTTATATTACAAAAGATACATCTAAAGAAAAAGAAATGATTCAGTATTTAGAAGAAAAGGACTACGGTATTTTTTAATTCGTAGTCCTCAAATACTAAATGGTGTCAATTTAGTAAACACACTTGCATAATGACATAATCATTATGCGTGTGTATTTATAGTATATGAATTTTGATTTACACTACTTGACAATATCCTGTTAAATGAATATAATGTAAGTAGTTAATTTTTTTAAAAGCAATGACGGGCTTGGCAACCTAACAGCTATATACAAACCAAAGAGAACAAAGTATGGTGGAACAGCGTTATAATACGCCCATACAAATTTGTTCTCTTTTTGCTTTTATAAGGAGATGATTAAGATGGAAAAATTAACAATGGAACAAGTTTCTAGTTATTGTAAGCAATATGGATTTATTTATCCAGGAAGTGAAATTTATGGTGGATTTGCTAACACATGGGATTTTGGACCTTTAGGAAGTAGAATGATTAATAATGTTAAGGATTGTTGGAGAAAAAGATTTGTTCAACAAAGAGATAATTCTTATGAAATAGACTGTGGTATCATAATGAATCCTAAAGTTTGGGAAGCTTCAGGTCATGCTAAATCATTTAATGATCCACAAGTCGATTGTAAGGAATGTAAAAAAAGATATAGAGCTGACAATCTTATTTCATCAGTTAACCCAGATGTTAATCCAGATTTAATGACTTATGAAGAAATGAATAAATATATTAAAGAAAATATTAAGTGTCCTAATTGTGGTAAAAGTAATTTTACTGATTTAAGAGAATTTGACTTAATGTTTAAAACATATAGAGGTACAATTAGTGACCAAAAAATGGAAATATATTTAAGACCTGAAACTTGCCAAGGAGAATATATTAATTTTCAAAATGTTTTAAGAACAGCTAGAGAAAAATTACCATTTACTATTGCTCAAGTTGGTAAAAGTTTTAGAAACGAGGTAACACCTGGTAATTTCTTATTTAGAACTATTGAATTTGAACAAATGGAATTACAAACTTTCTGTAAACCTGGAGAAGATGAAGCGATATTTAATTTTAATAAGGAACAATCAATGAAATTCTTAACTGATTTAGGAGTAAATCCAGAAAATTTAAGATTCAAAGACCATGACAAATTAGTTTTCTATGCCAGTGCAGCAACAGATATTCAATATAACTTTCCAACAGGTTGGGATGAACTTTGGGGAATACATAATAGAACGAATTATGATTTAACACAACATTCTAAATTTTCAGGTAAAGATTTAAGTTATTTAGATTCTGAAACGAACGAGAAATATATACCATACATTTTAGAAACTGCCGCAGGTGTAGGAAGAATGATGCTTGTATTCTTATGTGATGCTTTAAAAAAAGAAACTTTAGATGATGGAAGTGTTAGAGATGTGTTAAAACTTCATCCAGCATTAGCTCCATATAAAGTTGCTGTATTACCTCTTATTAAAAAGGTTCATTCTGAGAAAGCCAAAGAAGTTTATAACAAATTGAATAATTATTTCATGTGCACAATGGATGATTCATCTTCTATTGGTAAAAGATATAGAAGACAAGATGCAATTGGAACACCATTTTGCATTACTATTGATGATACTACTTTAGAAAACAATATGGTTACTATTAGAGATAGGGATACAATGGAACAAATCACTATGAGTATTGATGATATTCCTTACTATGTAATTGAAAAAATGATGTTTTAGGTATTTATAAAATATAATTTTTATGCTATATTATAGCTAGTTAAGTTTATTACTAACGATTTCTTTTGCTCAAAGAGTTGTTGTACTTCTCTCTCTCGGGCACCATTGTGAATCTGTTCGAATTACTCGAACTTCGATATATAGAAGACTTGTCAAAAGGTCTTTTTTATGTTATCGTGGATATGTCAAGGAAACTTACATAAAATAAAAAAAGAGGAACTTTATTCTAACGAATGAGAGTTATTTTTTAATTATTACAAAAATTTTGAAATTAGAATTTCTATTCTCCAATGGTTTTTCTTAAAAAAAATTCAAATTTATAGTATAATACTTATCGATTTGATTTGTGGAGGAAATAAAAATGAAGTTATATGTACAACTCATAAAATTATTATTCAATAAATTTATTTTAAGAAAGAATAACGGAATAGTGATAAAGTCTTTTTCTGAAAAGATGGGTATCGTTTATATTAAATTAGCCCAAGTGTTGGCGACTCAAAATTTTGGCCATCTCTTTACTGAAGAGGATAGGCAAATGCTAAAATATTAGAACATATCAAGGCTTTGCAGACAGCGTCAATGGTAAAGCCAATGGTACAAAAAAAATTAAGGTTCCAAAGCTGTATGAAGATTATTGCACAGAGAATATCATCGTTATGGAGTATATTAAAACTCCAACCGTTAATAAGTTGGAATTGACGGATGAAAATAAAGATAGGATTGCTACTGCATTAAATAGTTATATACGGTCGAGCTTTTGGGCATTCTTCCATGATAAACCTGTTATTTTTCATGGGGACCCACATAGTGGAAATATTTGTATCGATGAAGAGGGAAATATCTGTTTTTTAGATATGGGCCTTTTATTTGTCATGAGCGACAGAGATACCGAGTTGTGTAGAAAGTTTTTTTTGACGGTCTATTCCGGAAACTATGAAAAATTATACGACTTGTTGGTCGTTTATGGAAATATGAGCGAGGAACAAAAGAAATCGTTTAAAGAGGATTGCAGGAAGTATTGTGAAGGAATAATTAGTAGAAAAGAGGAACTCACTTATTATTTTATTGATATGGTTAATGCCTGTGTAAATTATGAACTTGTTCCTCCTAATTTTTTGTTTAACATGGCGAAGGCATTTGTCTGTTTAAATGGAATTAGTAACTTTTCTGATAACAAGTGTTCCGCGAGAGAGTTGTTGCATGACCAAATCCTAGAGTTTTTAATAAAAAGAAGTCTAAGAGATTGCAAAGGAATCATCGTTGATAGTTTACATATTGCTCCCGGCGCTCTTAAAAATATTTCTCGTTATGGGTTGGTCCGTACGATTGCTCAAGTTGCGAATAACAGTGTAGTTAGGAAAGATATAGACGAATCTATCGAGAATTTAAAAGAAATCTTGGATTTAATCAAATCATTTTACTCTGAGGAAGTTCCCGTCACTCCAGAGCAACCGTCTCGATGTATTCAACATCTGCCAAAATAGTAATAAGTAACGCGAACACCGCCGTTGCTTTTTTTCTGTTTTTTCTAAAATGTATTTTGCGACTTCATTATTATCCATTGCCAAGTTTTAATAAAGAGAATTGCCGATTTGGAAAATGCTAGGCATGAATATTTTAGTGGACGACCACTCATTCCGGTGGTTGCATATCGGTATATAGTGCTGTATCATATTGAATGAAGGTGGAAAACATGATTTTTAAAGATAACTATGAATGGTTAAGCGGTTGGATTCACGATTATTTTTGTGATAAGGATGGCGCCGAATTACTCTTTGATTTAAATCATAGTGATTATTTTGTGTGTCCTGTTTGTCATTTCAAATATACAGATATAAAAAGAAAAAGAGCATGGATTACAAAATATAGATACCAATTGTTTGCTTTGCTCGAAGAATATTCTAAACAATATTTGGAAACGCGTAAGGAAGAACTTTTGCATTTTATAAACGATGCTTTGGCTTATTATTCCTCTAATTACTCGAAATTTGCTGTGCACAATAAAGATGGCGATATTTTTGACACTATCGATAATCATTCTAATAATTTTGGGAGAATTACTTCACAAGGATTAAACGAAGCGATGATTGGTATACGAGTTGTCCATTATACATCATTTGGGTCCAGAAATAAGTATAAGGCTGGATAAGAAAAGTAGAGGGGAACGAGAATGTTGATTATTTCGACTTACCAATCGCCAGTCGGTGTGCTCACTCTTGCGAGCAAGAACGATAAGCTCCTCGGACTTTGGATAGAGGGACAGAAACATTTTTTGTCAGTATACAAGGATGAGCAGATGGTTGTAGGCGAGAATGCTGTAATCGAAAAGACTAAAAAGTGGTTGGATTGTTATTTTGCAGGGCAGAATCCAGAAATAGAAAAATTGGAAATCGAGTTTTTTGGAAGCGAATTTTCACAAGAAGTCTTCAAAAGACTGTGTCGCATTCCTCGTGGCTCGGTGACGACCTATAAAAGTATTGCTGGAGACATCGCGAGGTATCGCGGTTTAAAAAGCATGTCGTGCCAAGCAGTTGGAAACGCCGTCGGTCGCAACCCGATTTCGATTATCGTACCATGTCACAGAGTCGTCGGAAGCGATGGCGGTTTGACGGGATACGCAGGTGGCATCGCCAAAAAGAAGTTTTTACTTGAATTAGAAGGTATTCCAGTCGAAGGTGACCGAGTAAAAGAGGATTGTACACGATAATTGTACCAAGACAAAATTAACAAAAACGCTAATTTTGTCTTTTGCAAAAGACAAAATTGACTTTTAAAGATGAATGACTTATAATGATTGTAGGAGGAAAAACTATGGTAATAAGAGAGAGATACTTAAAAAAAATAAGACCTTTTTATAATCAAGATTTAATTAAAGTAATCACTGGAATTAGGAGATGTGGCAAGTCAGTTATTTTAAGACAGATTATAAATGAGATAATAGAGTCTGGCGTTAAAGAAGAAAATATTATCTATATGAATTTTGAATTGTCCGATTATTCAGATATAAAAACATCTAAAGACTTAGATTATTATATTAAAAGTAAGATTGCTAATAAGGATAAGTACTATTTATTTTTTGACGAGATACAATATGTTAAAGAATGGGAAAGAACGGTTAATTCTTATAAAGCAAAATATGGGGATAAAGTGTCTATTTTTATAACGGGTTCTAATAGTGACCTACTTTCAGGAGAACTTGCAACTCTTCTTTCAGGTCGATATGTTAGTTTTAAAATTAAACCATTTTCTTTTAAAGAAGTATGTGAATTTAAAAACTATGAATTCGATAAGTATAAACTAGAGGAGCATTTTAATAATTATGTTAAGTGGGGAGGGCTTCCTCAGAGATTTGCATTAAATGATGAATATGAGATAAGAACTTATTTAACAGATGTTTATAATTCGATAGTTGTTAAAGATATAATAAATAGATTCAAGGTCACAGATTTAGAATTATTTAATAGAATAGCCGAATATATTGTCACTACTCCATCTCAAACCTTCTCAGCTGAAAGTCTAGTTAAATATTTTGAAATAAATGATGCCCGAGGCGTTGGTAAAACGACATTATATAATTATCTAGAATATATGTGTAAAGCATATTTAATAGAAAAAGTAGATAGATATGATGTTAGAGGAAAAAGAATACTGAATGGCAAATATAAATATTATTTAGCTGATTTAGGATTAGGACAAATACTAAATATATCAAAAAAAGAACAAATGGGAGCATATTTAGAAAATGTAGTTTATAACGAACTGGTATATAGAGGTTATGATGTTAAAGTCGGTAGCTTAGATACTGGTGAAATAGATTTTATTGCACTTAAAGATGGAAATAAAGAATATTATCAGGTTTGTTATTACTTAGTAGATGAAAATGTCATCGATAGAGAGTTTAAGGTTTATGATAACATAAAAGATAATTATCCTAAATATGTCATTTCGTTAGATAAATTTGATTTTTCACAAAATGGCATAATTCATAAAAATATAATCGACTGGCTACTAGATCAATAATTTACAGGAAAATAACGCGCAGTATGATAATTAGAAAACATCAAAAGACTACACAGTGGTAATTTTTAGACTGGTTAGGTTATGGCAAAGTCTATTGTAAGACATATTAGAGTCGATGGGAGGTTATATCGATGGATGAAAGAAAAAACATTGAAAAGGATGAAGCTTATTTGAGACAAGTTTCCGAAGAGGTCGACTTCGAAAAGGATAACTATTTGGAATGGATAAGCGTTCTCAAAAACTATTGTGAAAAGAATGTAGTCTATGCTCTTTCCCCGGTGCAAATCGGTCTTCCAAAAAGAATGATATATATCAAAAACACTTCTCCTGATATGAGCAAGAATCGCGATGAAAACTATGATGAAGGCATCGTATTTATCAATCCGCGTATTATTCGAGAAGAAGGAAAAACTGTATTTTTAGAGGGGTGTTTGAGTTGTACTGTCGGGGAGGAATATTTGGTTGGAGGAGTGGAACGTCCTTATCTCATCGAGGTCGAATATTTTGACCTGAATGGGATTTGCCAGCATGAGATTTTTGAAGGATTTAAAACCACCGTTTTTTGTCACGAATATGACCATTTGAATGGAGTTTTACATATCGATAAATCGAACAATATTAAGCGAATGAATCTAGAGGAAATGCAGGAATATAGAAAGGCACATCCTTATGAAATTAAAGGGAGGTAAGCATGCATCAGAATGAATATGATTTTGATTATGAGAAATTAAATCATCTTTTAGACCGAAGTCTCCGAGAAGGGTATCTATTGCTCGGCGAGCCGACGAAGAGACTAGCAAGATTGGTCCTAGAAAATGTACATGCATCCGTTTCTTTGGGAGAATTGCAGCATACAGTTTCCATTCCTCAATCCTTCGACATGGCTTTGGAATTTTTTGAGGAGATTCGACCCCAATATGCGTACCAATTTCAAAACATTATGAAAGAATCTTTTACTGAGATGGAAAATGGACGCCTCGTCGAGAAGGAGCCTTCGGTCTCTGTCAAGTCACTAGATGAAACCCAAAATTCGGAGTGTTTGGTAAAAGGCAACGGCAAAGTGGCGCTTTCTCTGCGTGGAAATGTTGCCGATGTCGGCCTCATCGTCCACGAGATGACCCACAAATTTAATCACCCTTTTGAAAGTGGAACCGTCCTTCGCTATTATTTAAATGAAATTCCACCACTGTCTTTGGAGTTCGTATTGTACCAATTTCTATTAGAAAAGAGGAGTGAATATAAAAACGATTTAGAACTTGCGATGCGCATGCGTATGGTGAATGAAGTTCGGACCGCTTTAACGGTGGCAGTGCTAGCGGAATTGTTTGAGTTATATCTCGCGAATGGAAAATTAGATGAAAGTATACTTAGGGAATTTGATGAGCGATTAGCAGAGGAGAATTCGATTTACTCGAATATGATTCGTAGAAGCTGGAAATACTATTTAAAACGTAAAATGACCGATAAGTATTTTATACAAGTTCAACAGGTTCAACATCTCGTAGGTTTTGTCTTTTCCTGTGACTTCTATTCTAAATTTAAAATGAATCCGAGTGAACTCGAATCTATCTTTGCCTTGAACGAAATATTGGGAAATTCTGAGCGGACTTTGGCAAAAGACTGTCAGACATTGAAAGAGTTAGGGTTTGATGTTTTCGGTGATTTGGGCGATGGGGAACTATACGAATATAAAAACTGTATGGAATTCGACGAAGAAACTTTGGCGAGATTGGCGAGCAGTTTTGCAGAAGTTTACGGCAATTTTTCTAATAAATCTTTCCGTGGTGGTAAAACACCTCAAAATTGATTGATGAACAGGAAACAATCGTGTTATACTTTTTATAGTGAAAGTGAGGATGATGTATGAGAAATGTCGGTACGGTAGTAAGGGGGATTCGAACTCCTATTATAAAAGAAAATGACGATTTGGCTTCGATTGTCGTCGATTCGTTGTTGGAAGCGCAAAAAAGTGAAGGGTTTGTGTTTCACGATAAGGATGTCGTCGCTATTACAGAAGCTGTCGTCGGAATCAGTGAAGGAAATTATGTCACTGTCGATGAAGTCGCGAAGGATTTGGTCGAAAAGTTTCCTTTTAAAAATATCGGAATCGTTTTTCCTATCTTGAGTAGGAATCGGTTTTCGATGATATTAAAAGCCATTGCTCGTGCGATGGATAAGGTCACTATTTTGCTCAGTTTTCCTAGCGATGAAGTGGGAAACGGCATATTGGATGAGGATGCGTTGGATAAGAGTGAGTACAACTTATCTAGTGTCATCAGCGAAAGCCAATACAGTGAGACTTTCGGCAGTTTTTTGCACCCTTTTACGGGCATTAATATGGTCGATTTTTATAGAGAATTGGTGGAAAGTGAAAACTGTAAGGTAGAGTTCGTCTTTGCCAACGACCCCAAGGTGATTTTGCATTATTGTAAGGACGTTTTAACTTGTGACATTCACACGAGGTATAGAACGAAAGACATGTTGCTCAACGCTGGAGCCAATTCCGTCTATGGCTTATTCGAAATCGTAAATGCGTCTGTGAATGGGAGCGGTTTTAATCCCAAATATGGACTTTTGGGGTCGAATAAATCTACCGAAGAGAGATTGAAGTTGTTTCCTAAAACTGGAGATAAGCTGGTACGCGAGATACAGAAACAGTTGTTGGAAAAAACGGGAAAGACTATCGAAGTCATGGTCTATGGGGACGGTGCGTTTAAGGACCCTGTCGGACACATTTGGGAGCTTGCAGATCCTGTCGTCTCACCGGCATATACAGGAGGTTTAGAAGGAACACCGAACGAAATTAAACTCAAATACATCTCTGACAACAAATTTGCAGACCTAAAAGGAGAAGAACTGCGAGAAGCCATCAAAGGTGAAATAAAGAAAAAAGAAGCGGATTTGAAAGGGAACATGTTGTCTCAAGGGACAACTCCTCGCAGACTCACCGATTTAATCGGTTCTCTTTGCGACTTGACAAGTGGAAGCGGAGATAAAGGGACGCCCGTCGTATTCATTCAGGGTTATTTCGACAATTATGCCAGCGAATAAGAGGAGTTCTCTTATTTTTTCACGAGAGGTGATGGAAAGATGAATAAAAAAGCTTTTGGAATTTTAGTTTTGGTGTTTTTTATCTTTATGTTCTCGCTGAGGGTTATCTCTAGTAGCTTTGCGAAAATGCACACAAAGCCACCTAAGAACGACGCCCTCGTCGAGACCTTGGAAGAGAAGAGATTTAATGCATTTAAGAGGGTTCTCTCCGCCTCGACTTATTTTGTGAATTCTAGTGTGGAGTTGGATTCGAACAAAATTAAAGCGGTTGTCGATGGAAAGTATGTCGTCTATATTAAAAGCGGGACGTATATGATGCGAATCGACGATGTCACGCAGGAACGAGAGTACTGTAAGATTGTCGATGCGGTGGAGCAGAGTTTTGGAGAAGAGCCAGGAAATTCTATTCTAACATGCATGGAAACTTTGAATGGCAGTATCGAAATCGGTGGCATCAGTGCAGAGATATACGATACGTATAAGGTGTTGTCGGTCAAATCTGATGAAAAGTCTCTCCTCTATGACATCTCAAAATCCCATGCCAATGGAGAACTCATCTCGGTCGATGAGATTAACTATAATATCAAGATTAGCAATTATCTTTTGACTTCGATGGATGCCAAATACAACGACACAGAAGACATCTTTGGCATATGTGGACACATCTACAACCATGATAAGTTGGAAGATACGTTTGTCTTTTCGACATATGATGAAAACAAACAGCTCATCGGACAGATGGATTTTAAGTATGAGAATAGTACTAAAAAGTTTTTACCTTTCTGTGTTGAAGAGAAATTGGATAAAGATATCGTCAAGTATTATTCTATAGAGAGAATTGGAGAGTGATGACGTGATAAATATCGTACTTTTTGAACCAGAGATACCTGGCAACACGGGGAATATCATGAGGACGTGTGTGGCGACGAACGCAAAGTTGCATCTCATTAAGCCTCTAGGGTTCAGCTTAGATGAAAAGTATCTTCGAAGAAGTGGTGTGAATTATATAGATAGATGCGATTATACTGTCTATGAAAATATCGATGAATTTTATGAAAAAAATAAAGACGGAGAATTCTATTATCTCACCCGCTATGGGCATAAACCTCATACGGATTTCGATTACAGTGATATAGAGAAGAACTTGTTTTTTGTGTTCGGAAAGGAATCGACCGGCATACCTCGCGAACTATTACAACCTCATTTGGAAAACTGTATGCGCATGCCAATGACAGACAATGTAAGAGCATTGAATCTCTCTAACACCGTCGCAATCATGGTCTATGAAGCTTTGAGGCAACAGAACTATCCCGGATTGTTCAGAGAAGAGCCTCATAAAAGTAAAGATTACATCGTCGATGGCATAGAAGAGTTGTGATACGAAAATGAAAAACGGCTTATTCGGCCGTTTTATTCGTGTTCGCATTCGCAGTTTTCGCAGTGACACTCTTCGCAAGAGCATTCGTGTTTTTCTTCTGTCTCTTCTTCTTCGACATCTTCGATGATGATGGCACCTGTTGGGCATCCTTCCATTGCAGCAATTGCAGCTTGGTCGTTGTCATCGATGAACTCTTTTTTTACTTCTGACAATCCGTCTGCGCCAAATGCGAATACTTCTTTAGCATTTCCCATGCATGCACCACATGCGATACATAAATCTTTTTCAACTTTTACTTTTTTCATATCATTTCCTCCTTAAAATATTATAGTTTAATTTACATATTTAAGCAACATTTGTGTTTGATAAAAATGTAAAGTGTGATAAAATGATACTGGTGAAGTATATGAGTTCTAGAATGGATAAATACGAAAAAAATGCCGAGGTCAAGGAAACTTCAACGAGTAGAACTGCTAGAAATAAGAGTATCTATGGCAAGGTCAGTGACGAGGAAATCGACAGTTTAAATCTTGCAAACAATATATCTGTCATCGAGACAAATGCAGAAGATTTGGATATAGATACGATTAAGGATATACTGAGTCAACAATATGAATCGAAAAAAAGACATCCTTCGAGGGAAGCCAATTTCGATTCTGCAATGGAGTCTTTTGATGAGAATCCGACTGAGGAAAAAGAAATTACGAAAGAATATGACTTGAAAAAGGTATTAGAAACGGCTCACAAGAATAAAACGACCGATTATAATAGAGAAAGATTTTTGAAATTGAGAGAAACCCAGTTCGACATATTGAACAGTTTAAATATCGATAGGACGGAAGAGCCTGAGCCAGAGGAAACCTTATCTGAAGAAGAGGCAAACCTCATGAATCTGATTAAAACTGTCAATTTTAATGCAGAGCAGAGTAAGGCTCTTAAAAAAGGGCAACAAAAAGAAGAGGACGATTTATTGAGCGATTTGCTCGGCGATGAGAATACGGAGGTGTTAGCACCTGTCGATATCGATATGTCCGTGGAGCCAGATAAAAAACCTTCTCTCGTCGAGGAACTCGAAAAGACAAAGCAATTATCTAAAAAGGAACTCGGCAAAGAAATCGATAAATACAATGAACTATTGGAATCGGAGGATTCTATCGATCATGCGGATGAAACATCTGAGACGGGTACAGTCGACCTCACACGTACAGAGCAAATGGCCAATTCGTTTTATACAGGCAAATTTCAAATCAATGATAAAGACATGGATGACTTTAGCGATTTAGAAAAGGAAATGAGTGGAGGAGTTGTCGTCAAGATTTTGATTGTAATTTTGGTGCTTATTACTCTCGTCGTCGCGGTTTTCTTATTGAATAAGTATTTGAATTTGGGACTGTTCTAGTCTCTTTTTTGATGGTCTTTGCATTGCATGTTTTGAGAAAAGCTTATCTACTTTCATGCTTGAGACGGTAAAAGGAATCGTCAAACGGGAGATAGGGCTTAATAAGAGCAAAAGAAAACGTTTGAAATGCTCATTTTTACGTTTTTTAAAAAATGTTAAATCTAAGTTTCTATTAAAACGATGTTGAAAGTGTCAAAAGTTATATTTTTTAGTTATTTAAGCAAAATAATTTAATTTTGTGTTAGATTATAGTGAATAGGAGGTTAAAAGATGAATAACGCTATTATGATTTTATCTGAGGAAAAACAGAGATTGGAAAACTGTGTTGCTTTATCAGCACAAAGATTAAGGGAAATATATGCTCCCGCAATTGTTCAAAGACCTAGCCAAAATTTGCAAGGACAAGAGGTAATGATTACTTATATAGATTTGGATAAATTTACGCCGGAACTAAAGGAGCAATTTGATATCTATGATAAGGTTGTTAAAAGAGCTAGAGCTAGACTGTGCGTTTTTGAAAACTATGTTACAGGTTTGGTGTCACAAGAAACTATACAATCATATAATCAATATGTTCAACCTATAGATGATTTTAAAGGAGTAACTGTTTCTTGTAACAATATTGATTTGAATGAAAATGGTGAATTCTCTAAATATAGTATTAAAGTTGGGCCAGTCAATGTAGAAAGTCCACGAGAGATGCCATTTGAACAGTATGTACAATTATATACTTCTTCCTTAAATAATTTGCTGGTTAAATGTTTAGGAGAAGATTTAAGTCAAGAGCAAGTTATGGAACAATTACAGGCTGTCTGCACTGATGTTTATCTTCAACAAAAAGAAAAAGGAACGATGACAGCATAAATAAGCGAGACGAGATAAAGTTTGGTAAACTTTGGGATTTAAAAATTTTTAGAAGTATCAAAGATGAGAAACCATTCTTGTCTTTTTTTTGGTCATTTTCACCTAACAACTTATAAACCTGAAGACAACTTGGATAAACTTCGACGAGAAGGAACTATCGATAATCCGCATTTTCTGGAAGTTTAGATTTGAAGATTGTACGATAAAGAAATTGAATAAGGAGAAGAATCTTTTTGTATAATTAAGTGAGATGAAAACGATAAAGTTTAAAAACGTCGAAGTTAAGAAACGCAATAAAATTATCATAACACTGGTGATAAGTTGCTTTCTGGTGCTTTTTTTCAGTCATAGGATAGGATTGGCTATTTCCTCTAGAATGTCGTCTTACTTGGTGCAAAAAGTTCAAAAACAAAATTTGCTATTCTTAAAAGAAGCTTTTTCTTACCTTTTGAAAGACGAAGTCGAGATGGATACACTTTTGATGGTAATAAAGAATTCTAAGGATGAAATCGTCGAAATCAATTTTGACATAAAAGCGAGTACGGTGTTGTTATCCAATATAACGGGATATATCAATAACAATCTAGAAGGGTTGAACTATCACGGTTATCGGCTCGATGTGCCTCTGGGGATGATAAGTCGTAATCCGCTGTTTATGAATTTGGGTCCTACGTTGCCAGTCAAAATCGAGCTCAGCGATGTCGCTTTGGGGAATGTGAAGACGAAAGTTCGAGAGTTTGGGATAAATAGTGCTTTAATCGAAGTCTATTTGGAAGTGACTATCAATACGTCGATTATTTATCCGTTTGAGATTTTAGAGGAACCGGCTACCTATGAAGCTTTGGTCTCTACTAAAGTGATTCAAGGTATCGTACCCAGTTTTTATAATGGGGTTATAAATTCAAAAAGCGACACAATAAATCTTCCCATGACAGAATAAATATGATATAATGGTGCAAGATAGGAGACTGTCGCTATGGATAAATCAGCATTTATAAACGATTTTATTTCGATAGGTATGGCTGCGTTTTTTGGCGATACTAAAAAAGATGTTTTTGAACGTCATATCATAGAATGTCTATGCGATATCTATGGACGTGATAAAGTTAAAGCAGTCTACGAGGCGAGGGACGAAGCCGGTTTTATTAATCTCTTGCACACTTTTGGAATGGACAAAAATTTGTACGACAATCTCCTAAGAGATATGAATAAATATGAAAGTTTTAGACGCGAGAACGAAAAAGACCCTTCTGTTAAATCAGATTTGGCGAGCAAAATAGAAGTGACGCTCATACAGATGTTTCTCTATAAATGTCTGTTGCTCGAACCTACTTTAGAGGAGATATGTCATTTCGAGAATAATCTTTTGAACAATTTTGAAATCATTAAATTGCATTTCAACACTTCCTTGAGTCCTTGTCGTACGAGAGAGATTTGGGAAAAGAAGAAAAAGATGTTACAAGACAATGTAGAACTCGTAGAAATCAAACCGAAATATCTCGACGATTTTACCTATGCGAAATTTGGCACTAGTCTCAAAGAGGTTAAAAAGATGGACTACAGAATGGTCGACGAATTGAACAATTATATCAATTCTAAAATGGCTATCACTGTTGAAGATGAAAAACCTAGACGAAGAACGAGTGATTTTAAGCTCACTAGGAATACAGTCCTCTCTAGTGGGAATGGTTTTGTCGATGCACTTTTGATTGCAGGTGTCATTGCGACGGAAATTTCGATAGCGCTCATCTATTTGTTTTTGCATCTTTAGGGAGAAATTATGATTGCAATAGAAGATAAAGAATATGAACTAATAGAAAATGTGAAAGACGGGTTCGATTTGAACGCCGTCAAAGAGAAATATACGGAATATTTCGAGAATTATGATTATATCGTAGGCGATTGGGCGTATGGAAAGTTGAGATTAAAAGGTTTCAATGAAAAAGGAAATAAAAACTTTAATACCATAAATGATGCCGCGTCTATAAAAACTTATATCGACGAATATTGTGCATTCGGTTGCAAATATTTCGTTCTTAAAAAGATAAAAGGTTGAATAAGCACGAATAATGTGATAATATTTTGCTTAGAATAAATGAGGGATTGAAAATGAATGAGAAAATTAATTTTACTAAAGCAGATGGAACTTCTGTTCAAGTCGATTTGATATGTTTTTTGGAAGTCGTTGCGAGTGCGAGAAGATTCGTCTTTTATACGTTGAATGAAGTAATAGGAACGGACGCAAATGCTACTGTAAAGATTTATGTTGCGAAGGTGAAACAGGATAATGCTGTTTTGGATACCCCTATCACTCCAGAGGAATGGCAATTGTTTACTAAAACAGTCATGAAGTCGACAATCCAAGGTGTACCATGCAATGAGATTAAGTATGTTCCGATGACTGAACTTTCTAATCCCGTCAGCGTGGGAGAGAAAGCGATTGCAATGCCTGTTTTTCACGATTATATCAGTAAGCAAAGAGGATTGTATGCCCAAAATGTTGCGACTGTCGAGAGTGCTCCTGCAAGTCAAGGAACGGACGCAGTTACTCCTGCTGTTCCAGGACCTCAAGAGCCTCAAGTTCAACCTGTAACAGAAGTGCCACCTCAAGCACCGGATACAATGACTGCGCAGACCACAGCGGAGACTTTACCTCAAGAACCCGTCGTCGAGCAAAGCGTGGCCGATGCGAATGCTCCAATGGGTGCCGAGACTAGTTTCGAGGTGTCTGGGACAGACAACATCTTTGATCAACCAGCTGCGCCATTCGTAGCACCAACAGCAGTCGAACCCACACCGGCCGCAACGACTTCTGCAACTCTCGAACCACAGGATACGTTGTCGGCTCAAGGAACTGATACAGGATTTGTCGGGACTATAGACAACGGCACTGCTGCTGTATTAGAACCTATCGATGTATCGAGCATTGAAGCAAAATACGACGAGATGATTGCAAATTTGAATAAACTGAAAGCCCAAGAATTAGAGGCAGCCAACAGATATAATGCGACGATTCAATTGAGCGCCATGCACAAAGAACAACACGCCAATTATGTTCAGAGCGAGCAAGGTAAAGAAGCTTCTGAGCCAAATGGAAGTGCTCCATTGATGGCCGATGCGACTATGGCTCCGGCTAATCCAATCCCTGTAGCTGAACCACAAGAGTCAGTAGTAGCAAGCCCTGCGATGCCAAATGAGCCTACACCAGTGACGCCTGTTGTCCCTGAACCTGTTCCCGTCTCATCTGCAAATTTGGAGACGAATTGGTTCGATATGCCAAATAATCAATAAAAGCCCGATGGCTTTTTTTCTGTTGAAAGGATATACAAGGTCTTTTTAGCATAGTATTAAATGTGATGCTATGAAAAATGTTATTCTTTTTAATTATAACTTGAATGCACAAGAGTTGATGGTTGTCGAAGGAGAAAATTACAGTTTTTATATCGACTATGACAAGTTCTATATGGTCAAAGTCGAACGTCCTAAAGAGGATATCGAAGAAATCAAGAAAATAATCGAAACCTATCCAAAAGATTTTCATAAGGTCGTCATTAACCGTTTTTCGACCATTTATACTTCTTTTGAGGGAAGCGAATACATTCTTTTGAAGCTCAATGGGCCAGAGCACGGTGAATTAAATTTGAACGACATTCTCTCTATGCAGAAGATGTATGAAGCGAAGAGTACCTCTTTAAATCGGACGAATTGGGGAAAGCTATGGGGCGATAAAGTCGATTATTTGGAATACCAGGTCAGCGAGCTTGCGACACCGCATAAAATCATCTCTGGCAGTTTTAGTTACTACGTCGGGTTAGCCGAAAATGCTATCGAGTACTTTAATCTTTTAGATGCGAGTGGGGCAAAAACGTATGTCTCTAGACGACGCCTTAAGAGTCCAGAATATATGTGTGATTATATCAATCCGTTGGAGCTCGTCGTCGACTATCGAGTGAGAGATATTGCAGGGTATTTAAAAGCTGAATTTTTCGACGGAGGAGAAGTGCTAAAAGAGATAGATATCATGGTCGATAAGGATTTTTTGACTCCCTTGGAATACAATTTGTTGTTCTGTAGGCTTCTCTATCCGTCTTATTATTTTGATGTCATGCAGAGAGTTTTAGAAGGTGGTCGCGATGAGAACGATTTACTATATTATATCGAACGGGTATATGACTATGAGAAGTTTTTAAACGAAGTCTATCGACGATTTTCGAAAAAGAGTTCTATGATTAAAATAGAATGGCTAATAAAAACATCATAACGGTGTGTTGATGATGTTTTCTACTTCGGGAACTTTCTCTTTGATGGCTTCGAGAAGACCAATCTCTAAAGTTTCGTCTTGGGCGATGCACATAGCGCATGCACCGAGCATTTTGACATAGACTGTCTTCGATTCTTCATCGTATTTGATAAAATCGACGTCTCCGCCTTCCATATTTAGAAATGGACGAATTTCCTCTATCGTCTCTTTGATTTTTTGAATGTCGGTCTTTTTTGTTTCTCTGCTTGTCTGTATGTCGCTTTTTTCTTTTTTCATATTCTTTTCCTCTTATGTTATTCTAGTATATAAAATTGTATTTCGTTTGTCAACAGCTTAAAAAAGTCGAGGATTTTGTGGGAAAGCTGTGTTATAATCGTACTGTGGAGGGACTTCTTATGAATTTGAAACCATATAAAAAGTATTTTGTAATCATAACGTATGCGATGATTTTGGCTTTTGTCTTATTTCATATAAAGAGCATCGTCCATTTTTTTGGAAATCTGTTCGGCATTTTAACGCCTGTCTGGATTGGTGTCGCTTTGGCTTTTACGTTGAATGTGCCGATGTCGATTATAGAGAAAGAAGTTTTTGGACGAAGCAGTAAGGGAATTCGCGTGTTCTCTTTGCTGTCGGCGATTACAATGGTATTGTTCGTGTTCATCATTCTCTTCGTTTGGGTTATACCCGATTTTATAGATAGCGCTACGTATTTGGTAGGACAGTTGCCGACGATGATGACGAGTTTAAACAATTTCTTATTGAATACATTCCGAAA
The DNA here is from genome assembly GCA_910583745.1 of uncultured Bacilli bacterium. GTDB lineage: Bacteria > Bacillota_I > Bacilli_A > RF39 > UBA660 > RUG11867. Next base: position 7,358 of record CAJTZC010000009.1, on the reverse strand, counting down.
TACGGAACTTTCTGAATATATTAAGAATTTTTCGGGAAATTCGGAAGTTGCCAATCTGTTATCGACTGTGTTCAGTTCTCTCGTCGCTAATTTTTCGAGCATGCTTTCTAATTTTGTCACCTTCGTCGTCGATTTGGTGACAGGAATCATCATTGCGGTGTATTTTCTATTCGAGAAGGAAAGAATCTTGAGTGTGTTAAACAGTTTTGTCGATAAGATTTTCGATAAAAAGATGAACCGAAGCGTTCATGAGGTGTTATCTTTGGCAAATAAATCTTTTCACGATTTCATTACCTATCAATGTTTGGAATGTCTCATCTTGGGAGTCTTGATGTTCATTTCGTTCGTCATCTTTCAATTCCCTTATGCTTTGACTATTGCCTTTTTGACGGCTGTGACGGCCATCGTTCCTATTTTTGGGGCGACGATTGCCTGTGTCATCGGTGCTATTTTGATAGGGACGACGAGTATTCAACAGGCGATTTTGTTCGTCGTCGTCTTCCAAGTCGTCCAACAAATCGAAAACAACTTCATCTATCCTAGGGTCGTGGGCGGCCACGTCGGATTGCCACCAGTCGTCACGATTATTGCCATTTTAGTCGGAGGAAAACTCGCAGGTTTCTTAGGAATGATACTGTGTATTCCAATTACTGCAATAGGGTATTCGTTGTTCATAACGAAGGTGTCCCATGAAGATGCGGAAATAGAGCTACAGGTAGAGAAGAAAAAAACTAAAAACGCGCGAACGGCGAAGAAAGCATAGAAAATCTGTGCTTTTTATTTTTATTGTAGTATAATGTTTAAGATGATAAATCATATATAGGGAGGGCATTTTGAAGAAACATGAAATAATAGTCGAGATGAGAAGACGTCTCGGATTGGATAAAAAAATTTTGGCAGAAATTTTGCGTGTCGATGTCAAAAAGTTTGAGAAAATGGAAAGCGTAAGCGAGGAACCCGATACGCAGACGTGGAAGCTTCTCTGTGAAATGTTGGATATCGATGAGGAGAAAGCTTTGAGTGAAGATTTTAGGTTGGGTACACTTCATTTTACTTATAAAATAGATAGAGAAAAATTCGATAATATCTATGTCGCCTATATGAAAATGCTGAAAAAATTCTTTTCTGGTCCTTGGAAGGTCTATGTGTTATCGAGGGTCAAGGTGCGACGCGGATGGAAAAACTTTTTTGACCTTTTCTTTTTCGATAGCCGAACTTCTGTCGAGAGAGAAATGAAGGCTTTTGCTCCTTCTTTTTTAGTTAGCAAGGGGAACATCAATCTTCTCGTTCACTTCGAAAAAGACATACTAAATATTGTCGAAATAGGGGACATCGCTTTAGAGAAGCGATTTGTCTATGACGGTTTTCGGTATTCGAGGGCGAATCGGGTTAGACTCAAGTAGGCTGGATGCGCTATTTTCTTGCAACATTACCATTTATTTGGTAAAATTAGTGTAGGAGAATGGCGGTGGTTCTCATTGAAGGATTATTTTTTGAGACTTTATACACGCAGTAAGAATGATTATTACATCAAATTGAGCAAATATTTGGATAATTGTGAAAGGAAGTTCATCGTGACTGCCAATCCAGAGACGTTTCGATTGGCGAAAACGGACACGGAATTAGAAAATATTATACTTTGTGAAGAGAACGATATCTTGCCTGACGGCATCGCCATCGTCAAAGCTGCTCGCAAGTATGGGGTCGATGTCGCAGAAAGAATAACGGGCATCGATACGGCAGAGAAGCTTTTGGAACTGATAAATAATAAAAAGAAAACACTGTTTTTGTTCGGTTCTAGGGAAGAAGTGCTGGAGAGTCTTGTAGAGATGATACGCAAGGAGTATCCTTGTATCAAGGTTTTAGGAGCAGTCGATGGGTATGTAGAAGATAAGGATGCAGTGTTCGATACGATTGCCGAGTTGAGCCCCGACGTCACCTTGGTCGCCATGGGTGTGCCTCTGCAAGAGAAGCTCATTGCAAGAAATTTATATAAAGTAAAAAAAGGACTTTTTATCGGAGTTGGTGGGACTTTTGATGTCTTGTCGGGGGCAAAAAAGAGAGCTCCTAGGATTTTTATCAAGCTCAATCTCGAATGGCTCTATCGTATTGCCACGGAGCCATCGAGGTTGAAACGGTTTTATTGCAATAATGTCAAGTTTATGTTCGACGTCTATCGAGAGAAGAAAAAGTGAAAAAGTGCATTTTTTCTCTCTTTTTGTTTTATAGTGGAGAATTTTTTTCATATATGTTAAAATGTTCTTGGTGAATTTGAGATTATGAAAAAAATTCTTACACTTATTATCGATGGTCTTGGGATTAGCGATGTCGAAGAAGGAAATGCTTTAAAAAAAGCGAACATGCCCAATTATAAGGAACTCTTAGCCAAATATCCCCATGTAGAGTTGGGCGCTTCCGGAACGGCAGTCGGACTTCGCGAGGACCAACCCGGAAACGAAGAGGTCGGTTATAAGACTATCGGAGCAGGTCGAGTTTTGAAGCAGAGGAGTTCCTTTATGAACGAGTTTGTCGACGTCGATTCCCTTGCAACAAATCCAGCTTTAAAGGACGCGGTGGAGTTTGCTAAGAAGCACAGAAGTACTATTCACATCATCGGTCTCATGAGTGACGGTGGCATCAGTTCTAACATCAAAGATACGATAAAGATAATCGAATATTTGAAGACGCAGAAGGTCAAAGTCGTCATCGATTTTATCGCTGATGGGAAAGATGTGGAAGCCAAAAGTGCTCAACAATACATCGAGATGTTGCAGGCGACGGAGGTGCCAATCGTCTCCATCTGTGGACGGTACTATGCGATGGATATGGAAGGCAAATGGGATAGAATTAAGGTCTACTACGATTTAATACGCAACGGTGTAGGTTTAAAAATTAAAGAGATGCCTTTGGCTTTGAAAAATTGCTATATCAGAAATATTACGGATGAGTTTTTGCCTCCTATGATTGTGGAGCAAGATAAAAACTTGAAAAAGAATGATGTTGTGATATGGACTAACTTTGAAGAAGACAGTGCGAAGGAGTTTTTGACTGCTCTTTCTAACCCGGAGGAAATCGACGAGTTTGAGACAGTCTTTGTAGAAAATTTAAAGCTTTTGACGATGTATCCTGTCGATGAAAAGGTCAATTCAACAGTGCTCATCAACGAGGAAGATGATGCTTCGATTAACTTGAGCAAGTACTTAGGTAAGTTGGAAATCACTCAAGCTCGTGTGGCGCTTCCAGAGGATTATGAGAATGTCACTTATTTCTTCAATGGAGATTCGCGCGATAAAATTAAGAAATGTAATTTATATCAAGTGGAAATTCCTTGTGTCGATACAAAGCGTCAAAAGGAATTGCACGCGGTCGCTTTTACTAAGCAAGTCATCAAGTGTATGGAAAAAGACACCGAGTTTATCGTTGCTGGATTGGGTCTCGTCGATCGGATTGGTCATACGGGCGAGATGGAGGAGACGGTTAAGATGTTGGAATTTTTAGATGAGTGCATCGGCAAGATTGTGGAAAGTGCCGCCTTGAATTTTTATACTATCGTGATAACAAGTACACATGGAAATGTCGAGGAGATGTACGATAAGGAAGGAAAAACGGTCACGACTCATACTGTAAATCGCGTTCCATTCATCATGACGGATTCCAAGGTGCAGTTAGAAACCGGAACTTTAGCAGATATCGCTCCTACGATTTTATCTTATATGGATATCAGCATTCCAGAATCGATGAGAGCTAGCAAAGTTTTGATAAAGTAGAAAATGTTTGGAGGAATGAACGATGAAGGTAGAGATAGTCGATGAACTCCAAGCACGAGTTAAAGAAGGAGAATCTTGTAGTATTACATTGATTTCCATGGAAGGAAAGGAACAATTTTATGAAAAATGTGGTTTTATGAGAGTTCCTTCCGGTTATGGAGGTTATGGAATGACAAAAAGAATACGAAAATAGAAAGAAGTGAATTTTATGACGAATAAAGATTTGGCAAATTTGATATTTCCAAATATAACGAAGACGATTGAGGATTATGAAACGATGTATCCCGAGAGAGAGCTTCCTGAGGGAGCGAAGGTCGTCCGTTTTGCACCAAGTCCCACTGGATTTATGCATATCGGAAATATGATGAGTGCGACGATAAACTATGTTTTAGCAAAGAAAAGTGGAGGGGTATTCTTTGTACGAAATGAAGATACGGACCAAGCTAGAACTGTTGAAGGGGCAGTCGATTTTATACATAAGACTTTAAAGCACTATGGAATCTATCCAGATGAATACGAATACAATGGTGAAGTTGTCGGAAACTACGGTCCTTATATTCAAAGCGAACGCATCGAAATTTATCACGCTTATGTGAAACATCTTATAGAAATCGGTAGAGCGTATCCTTGTTTTATGAGCAAAGAGGAAGTCGACGAGATAAGAGAAAATCAGCTCGCAGCAAAAAAACGAATCGGCATATATGGCAGATTTGCTAGATTTAGAAATTTACCTATCGATGAGGCCATGGAAAGAATAAAGAACGGCGAAAAGTACGTCATTCGATTTAAATCTATGGGAGATTTTGACAAGAAGTTTATCTTTGAAGAGCAAAATAAGGGCAAAATGGAATTTCCGGAGAACGATTTGGATTTCCCTATCATGAAAAGTGAGGATTTGTTGCCTACTTATCACTTTGCCCATTTGGTCGATGACCATTTGATGAGAACTACGCATGTCGTACGAGGAGAAGAGTGGATTTCTAGCGTTCCCATCCATCACGAATTGTTTAAGACGTTTGGGTATAAGATGCCGAAGTATATCCACAATTCATTGATATTGAAGAAAGATGGCGATACGATTCGAAAGATAAGTAAGAGAAAAGACCCTGAGGCTTTGATGTTCTACTACACAGAAAAAGGATATCCCGCTGCAGCAGTCATCGAGTCGGTCATGACTATCGCGAATTCTAATTACGAAGAGTGGAGAACTTCTCACCCCGATGCACCTTTCTATGAGTTCGATTTTAGTCCAAAGAAGATGAGTGCTTCTGGTGCGCTTTTCGATTTGGATAAGTTAGACAATATTTCGAAGAATATCATCAGTAAAATGAACAAAGAAGAACTGTACGGTGAGCTTTTGGAGTGGACTAGAAATTATGACGAAGAGTTCTTTGAGCTTTTAAGTGCCGATGAGGGCTATGCGAAGAGAATTCTGAACATCGAAAGGGAACAGAAAAAACCTCGTAAGGATTATGCTTGTTATTCAGAGGTCAAGGGTAAAATCTGGTATATGTTTGATTCTTTGTGGGATAAAGAGATGAAGGGCTATGAATTCCAAACTATAAGTGATTTGGATGAAATTAAAAAACTTGTCTCCACTTATTTTGATAAGTATTACGACGAAGCGGACGACAAGGATACTTGGTTCGGAAAGGTGAAAGAGCTTGCGAAGGAATTTGGGTATGCACCAGAAGTCAAGGAATATAAGGAGAATCCTGAAGCGTACAAAGGCCATGTCGGCGACGTATCGACGGTACTCCGCATCGTCTTAACTCGCGAAGTGATGACACCTGATTTGTATGAACTTATGAGTATCTTAGGCAAAGATAGAATGCTGAAAAGATGTGAACAAATTTAGCTACTTAGGTGGCTTTTTATTTTACAATTATTCTAATCTATGATATTATGAACATATAATAAGGGAGAAAGTGAGAAGTATATGGGAGTAGAAGATGATTTAAACAAAAAGCGCGTCGTCGAGTCTGTCGATGCCAATGCCAGCAGTGGGAACAATGTCGAGAAGGTTTTAGATAAACCTTCAGAAGTGGACGAGCACAAGATGGAAAGTGTGAATGATGATAACGACCTTTTTATGTTAGACGAGATGAAAAAGAAGGGGAGTGGCTCTAAAATTTGGGTCGTACTTCTCTTAGCAATTGTATGTATTGCCGGGTTTATAGGTTATAAGTATTTTAGTTCGAATCCAACTGAAATTATTAAAATCGTGTTGAACAATGCTTATGAAGATTTTAGTACTGAACTTAAGAAGTATGGAAATACGAGCAACAACGGAGTTGACCTTTTTAACGAAAGTTTTAGAATGTCTGGAAGTTTGCAGTTTAAAGATGAAAAACATAAGGATATAGAAAAAGAGAAAATCAACTATTTTATCGGTTTGGATTACAAGAACAAAAGAGCTGAAATGGGCGCTAATCTGACAAAGGAGAACGATAAGCTCGTCGATATCAATTTATTTAATAAAGACGACTATCTCTATATGACGAGCGATACGATGTTTAAGAACAAGTACAATCTCGGAGAATATAAATTCAATTCGCTGTTCGAGTCTGTGCAGTTCGATGGGGAACTTAATAGTGCGGAGAGCTTATCTATAGAAGAAATCGATTTTGTAGTTAAGGAATTAAAAGACGCTCTCGTGGATGCGCTCGATGACGAAAAGATGAAGATGTCAAAAGAGACTATCGATTTAAATGGTAAAAGTGTGAAGACAGATAAGATTTCATATGAAATCGACTATGCTGCTTATGTAAGGGTCAACAATGCTTTAATCGATAGTATATTGACAAGAGATGCTCTTCTCGAAAAGTTAGCTAAGATGATGAGTATGGATAAAGCTAGTTTTAAACAACAGCTCGAAAATGCCCGTCTTTCTAAAAGTGGCAATTCAGATGAATATGGCAAAGTATTTTTCGTTCTAAATACTGTCGGTGTAGGTCATGAAGTTGTCAAAGCTTCGTTTACTGATGGAATCAGCAGTATGTATATGTTATGTTCAGACGATAAAGTTCAATTTATCTATGATGATATTGTTTCAAAAACGAAGACAGAAGTGCAGATTTCTAAGAAAGACGAAAGATACGAATTTATCATATATGTAAATAATAAAGAGATATTGTTATTAAACATCAAAGAGATGAGTGAAGACCTTTTCGATATGGATTATGTTTATGATTATGAAAGTAGCAATTTAAAAGGAAATGTCAAAGTTATCAGCAAGAAGAAAGATGGCAGAACGTCTAATTCGACTATCGATTTCAGTGTGAGAGGTATGATGAGTGGAGAGATAGTCGATTATGATATCACTTTAGATATGCAAGTTGACTACGGTGTAGAGATTGCAAAAGATAATTTGAGCAATGCTATTAAAACGGAGTCTTTGACTGACGAGGATAACCAGCAGATGTTTGAAAGACTTATGAAATTGCAAAATTCAGCTTTGGTTCTATATTTTTATGAACTATTTGGAGGAATGTAAATGTAAGGTAAAAGACAGCAATGTCTTTTTTCTTTTGGTAAAAGTTGTGTTAAACATTAAGACTGATTAATATATTCAGCATAAGCAATATTTAA
>CAJTZC010000008.1 GCA_910583745.1 uncultured Bacilli bacterium | reverse complement strand
GGAGAAAAACACAAAAAAGAGTGTCTCCAGTTCATGAAAAACTAAAAGAAACACTGGTAAATAGGCCGATTCAGCCTATTTTTCCATGACGAAAAAACCAAAGAGGGCAATTTAAAAAATTTAAGTTGTCTATACAAGCTAGACGTCTGTAAGAATAAAATTAAATGGTAAATGTATCTTCTTCTTGGAGCCGAAGGCTCTCTTAAACAAGATATAACCCACTCGAAAGATAGAATACTTTCTAGCTCGTTTCCCTTTCACAAGAGTAAAATACTTTATTTTGACGTCGCTGTATAACTTGTTCTTATGTCTCGTATAGTAAGTAGAAACACAAGTTAAGTAAAGAATACAGATGTTGATGCAGGTGTACATCATAGAGAAAGCCTGCCTCGCGAAAGGTCGCAAAGAAGGCCGCAAAGAAGAACGACTCTCCATCGCTCGAAAAATGCTCCAAAAGGGCATAACTTTGGAAGAATTAAAAACGGATTATGATTATTCTGACAGCGAAATAAGGATATTGAAAAAAGTATGAAAAAAGACTAAGTGTTTAATCGTTAAAGATGTCATTAAGTTCATTAAAAGAGAAGGGAAACATTCTATAGAGAGGTTACTCTACATATTTGCGAATGCGAATCATGAAAAGAGCGCACACAGATAAAACAAAAAAAGTCGAAAGACTTTTTTATTTGACCAATACAGCGTGGACGACCAATCTATTTTTTCCATTACTCTGACACGTCGATAGAGTGATAATTTTATCATTTTCTTTAATTTCTGCACCGAAATTGTAAATACTGCGTGACCGCATTTTTTCTACGAAAGCTAGGAAATCTGCCTGGGTTGCAAACGTGTTGTATAGATAGTCGTTCGTAGCAGCAATCGTATAGATAGAGAAGATTCTCCACTGCATGTCGCCACGTTCCGTATTAAAAGTGATGTATTGGTTGTCCGCTTTTGTGTACCAACTGGATTTCAAAGTAGCGCTCAAGTTACCGAACATCAACTTCGCTTTTGCAATATTATGACCGTAGATGACAGTATTTTGGTCCAAATCACTCGCATTGTTTCTGTAATCCATGAAAACCCAACCTAGAGAGTTCGAATTCTTATTAAAGTCATGATTCAGATAATAACTGTTATTGTTGGCTTGCACGACAGGATAGTTTACAGTTGTGTTATTGACGGTCAACCAGCCGACCGTATCGGGATTCGTCTGTTTCAATACAGAGATGACCTTTGCATAATTCTTATAATAAGGACTGACATAGTTCGGCTTTGGTTTTGTCGTCGTCGTGACGGGGTTCGTAGGATCCATAGGATTGGGTTCGGGTTCAGGCTCTGGCTCCGGAATCGGGTCTAAATACTCGAACTCTTCCAATAAATCCGATATATTATCTGTGATGGAATCGATTTCTGTCGAACTCATATATAAGTCGTATTCATTCAAGCCGTATCCGATGACACAAGAGATGATGATGACGACCAACATATATTTCATCGTCGTAAAGTTCAAGAGTTTCATAAAATTCTCAAACTTATACTCCTTCGTATAATCGATTTTAAACTTGATTTTGTTCTGCTTGACATATTTGCTCTTCTTCGCGAACTCCTCCAGAGCTAAAAAGTAACTCAAATTGTTCTCCGTACCCTTGATACAGAGAGTGATATTTCTTTTCTTCGCTTCTCGAAGATGTCGAACTACACTTTTGATGAAATCCATATCGATGTACTCGAAATAAATCGTCTTAAGATAATTATTGATTGATAAAAATTGGTCAAAATCTTTATAATCGATATCTTTAAATTCATAATCGATGACGATTTTTCTTTTATAAAACACATCGGAATAACTCGTCAATTTATTCACGCGTAAAAAATTGCTGATGTAGAAGACTTCGACGCGCGTCTCAATTTTGATATTTTTCGTCGTATCGATGCGCTCTAAAAGATAGGTAGGAATCGAGTAGAGATTGATAGAGCGAAGCGTGTCATTTTTCAATATAGCCAAATGCATTTCATAGTCGATACCGACATCTGGTTTGATGACCAAATCCGTAATGCTAGGAAGATAATTCAGTAAATCGAGAGAAATAACGATCAATTCTTCTTGTTCGATGACCGCACGAGTGATATTGTCATTTTTGACCATGACATTCAAAAAACCTGCGACCAACTTTAGATTATTTTTAAAATATTTGATATCGAATACCAAGTCATCTTTTGAGATAATGTTCGTATTGTTCAAATTTCTAAAGACATTATTCTCGATTTTATACCCGATGCTTAGAGTATTGTCATTGATTAAAAATTGAATTTTTTTCATGTCGTCATCACGTCCAGTATTATATTATCATAAAATAACAAGTTTTTGTGTAAATATTGAAAAAAATACTATATTTTTTTGTCGAATAGTGTTATATTTATGTTAATCATAGGGAGTGATATATGAAAACTGCGTATATTTTGCTTAAAGAGTCTAATAATAAAAAAGAAAGAGGAAAGTATTATGAAAAAAATATTTAAAGGATTGAGTGCAATTGCCCTCGCATCGGCGATTGGACTGAATGTATTGACAGTAAATGCTGCTGCTCAAAAGACATGCGAGCCAGGTGAAGTAGAGTATACGAACTATTATATGTTCTTAAACGAAGATACAGCAGATTTCTTATCGAATGGAGTCAACCAATCTCCACAGGGAACCATTTTCACTCTATACAATGGTGCCGATAAGACAAACGATATAGCAAATGTAACTGTTCTCGATAAAAACTACGTAAAAATTACGGATGGATCTAAGAGCAATACGAAATCCGAGTCACCAATTGTTTGGTCAGTAGCAGAATTCTGGCAAAACTTCTATAAGGGATACGACAACATGAAAGAAGGATATGTTGGAGAATTCCCAGAAGAGAAACAATCGTTCTATTTTCATAAAGAATGGTGGAAATGTGCCGATGGAAACTTTACAGATTGTACGGCGAGAGACCATATAACAGCAGAATCTACAAAGGCGTTGATTGAATACTTAAAAGCAAACATTTCGAGTATCGGTTCTTCGCCTTTAGCGACGAGAGCGACGAGTCTTCCTGAGACATTTATCACTGTTCCAAACGACATCGGAGGAACGACGACGAGCAGTACGTTGAGATGGAATGTAACGAGAAAGATAAAATCAGAGGATTTATTAGAGGGAATTGCAATCGGTACGGGAACTTCTAAAAAAGTTTGGTCACCAGCAGCATACTACGTTAAATATTGTAAGTCGAGTGGAGAAGCACCAGAGCAAGACAAAAAAATTACATACGACAAGAACACTTCAGATGAAGTCACGGATATGCCAACTCCTAACCCTTGGCCATTTAAAGCAGAGTGTACGAATATAAGTACAAGTACTCCTAAAAGAGCTGGATGGCAATTCATGGGTTGGAGTAAAAACAAAACGGATAGCGAAGGAGACCCTAAATATAATCCTGGAACCGAATATTGTGAAAAGAACGATAACATCACGTTATATGCTATATGGAAACGTGTAGAGACCAACAACGATGGAACGTACACTGTTACATACGATGCAAACGGCGGAAAAGATGCTCCATCTCCTCAGACAGCACAAAACGGTTCATGTCTAAATATTTCTTCTGGAAAGCCTACATTGACGAAGAACAACTTCTTAGGATGGAGTCGCTTCAAAGATGCAAAAGAACCAGACCCAGCCTACGCAGCAGGAGCTGAGTATTGCGGAGCAGACGGAAATATTACTTTGTATGCCGTATGGCAAGTACAAACTGGAATAAGTGCACATTTCATCGCATTCAGTATCGTAGCCATTGCTGCAGGAGCTGCCCTAGTTGTAGCACAAAGAAAAGACTTATTTAAGCAAATATAGCAATTTTTAGAAAAAAGTGATATTTTTAGAAAAAAGTGATATTTAGGTATTGCTTTTTTTTTGTTTTTGGTATAGAATATCAACTTGAAAAAGGGAAAGGAATTTTTATTAGGGTGGTTAAATGAAAAATTATTTAAAGACACTAGCAGTTGGAGCTTTGGCTTTAACTATTGGATTGGGAACAGTGGAGGCTGCAACAGCTTCACAAAAAATTAATGCAAACGCATGTGAGACTGTATATACGAACTACTATTTCTTCTTAGATGCAAATACAGAGAGCTTTTTCAATAAGAGCGAGTTATCTAAGATTACACACGACACAGTAGCAAGATATATGAACAATTCATATCAAATAAACGACTTCGATTATTACAATGTTGGATATGGTCAAGTTCAAGTAAATAGAACGACTTCTACTTCAAAAGATGGAATTACTTCTATGTCATTGACAGACTTTTACAATGTCGCATTGAAAGCTTCAAAAATAAGCGGAGGTTCTTATTCAGAAGGTTCTAAAAACTACATCGTTGCACACGATTGGTATAGCATTAATGCTGATGGAACAGCAAAACCTGAGTCAGGAATATTGAGCATTGCAAATCTAAGTGTAAATCAATTGAAGAATGCGACAGTTGATGCAAATTCTACTTTCACGAGAGAAACACAAATTCATCCGGATGTATTGAATCCATTTGTAGTTAAAATTGAAAGAAGCTACTACGGATATTTGACAGGAACGCCATTTAGAGCAGGAAACCACAATTGGTATGTTCATCCAGCCGTTTACTACGTACAATACTGTAAAACAAAACAAGCTGATGAAGAACCAGAGAAAAGAGAATACAGAATCAATTACTATGAGAATGGTTCAAATGTTACGAACATGCCTAGAGACGAACGTGCTCTTGAAGGAGAATGTCTTTACGTTTCTAGTAGAGAACCTAAAAGAGAAGGTTACGAATTCTTAGGCTGGTCAGAGTCTTCAAAGGCGACGAGACCAGATTGGTATAAGAACGACAGATATTGCGGTACAAAGGGAGACCTCGATTTGTATGCGATTTGGAAGAAGAAGGAAACGCCTGTTGAACCTTCCATCGAGTACTACAACATTTACTATAAGGAAAACACTACAGATACAGTAGTCGGAATGCCAGCAGACTCACTCGATATTCCAAACGACAGAGATGCTTACATTGCGAAAAATGTTCCAGTAAGAAATGGTTACTCATTTGTAGGTTGGGGATTGACACAAGATGCGACGACTCCAGACTACAAAGCAAACGACCTCTATGAAGACAGAAAAGACTTAACTCTCTATGCGATTTGGAAGAAAAATCCTGATCCAGTGTTACCTCCAGTGCCAGATAACCCTCAAACGGGAATCGAAGATTACATTTTACCTTTAGGTGGAATTGCTCTAGTATCTGGCCTTGGATTGAAATACATGAGAAAAAGAATCTACGACAACTTATAGAGATAAAGAAGAGCGCGAAAAAAGTTGCTCTTTTTATTTTTGTTTGACAAAAATTTGACGGAATGTTAAACTCTTAAGTATTCGAAACACATCTGCTGAAAAAAACAGTTTTTTGGTGAAAGAGAGGAATGATACGATGAAAAAAATGGAGAAAAAAGAATCGAAGTGGAAGAGCTTTCAGCTGATATGGCAATACTTAAAAGAGGATAAGATAAAACTCTTTATATACGTTTTTCTAACCATTGCAATGATTATGCCGAACGTATTAGGACCATGGCTGTGGGGAAAGGCCCTCGAGAGTCTCATCGCGGCGGATGCCAAGACTTTCTTTACGATGCTCATTATTTATACAGGTGTCTATATCTTATTTTATACCGTTTGCATGGTTCCACACGACAAACTACACAACATACTCGAGGTCAAGTTCATTAAAAAAGTCAGCAAAGATATGTACAAAAAAATAGACGACTTGCCTGCAAGAGCGTTCGAAGAAATCGGTGTAGGGGAATTCATCAATCGGCTCTCCAGTGACCCAGACAGAATAATAGAACTCTTGTCCAAACTGATTAGAATGACAATAAAAGCATGTGTCATCGTATTTGTATTCATCGCTTGCTTAAAAATCTCTTGGATATTGGGCTTAGAAATCCTCATATTCGGTCTAATCATGGGCTGTATCTCTATGAAATTTTTTCCTAAAATAAAAAAGAGCCAAGAAAAAGTAAAAGAAGAATCGGACAAATACGTAAAACAGGCGACAGAGAACATCTCGGGAATTCGCGAAATAAAATCCTTGGGTATCAAGAAGCAGATAGAAAAAAATATATCGAACAATTTAGACGAATTATATAAAAATTCGATGAAAATTAGAAATGATGAGATAACCTATTATAGTCTCAACAATCTCACCTATTTCATATTGCAGTTCATCATTCTCGGGACGGGAGGGATTCTCCTCCTAAAAGGACAGTTATCGTATGCCATGTTCATCATGATAGAGTCGTATATCTGGAGAATCGATGATGTCGTCGAATCGATAAGCGACTTCGGAGTCAGCTTTAATAAAGTATCGGTCTCCCTAAAGAGGATAGATGAAATACTCAATAACAGGCTATACCAAAGCGAACAGTATGGAAATGTGACATTGAAAGAGGTTAAGGGGACAATTGAGTTCGATCGCGTATCTTTCAAATATACTGACGACGAAGAAAATACGTTGAACGAACTTTCGCTCAAAATCGAACCACATAAAAAAATAGCTATCGTAGGCCGAAGTGGAAACGGGAAATCGACGATTTTCAATCTCCTATTGCGATATTTCGATGCGACAGACGGGAAAGTGCTCATAGACGGAGTCGATATACGAGAATTGACAGAAACGTCTCTTCGCAATACGATTTCGATTATACGACAGACACCTTTTCTATTCAACATGTCGATATTCGATAACTTTAAGATGGTAAAAGAAGACATCATTTTAGAAGAAATCCGAGACGTTTGTAAAAAAGCTTACATCGACGAATACATCATGAGTTTGCCGAACAAATACGATACGATTATAGGCGAAGGAGGCGTGAACTTGTCAGGTGGTCAAAAACAGAGATTAGCCATCGCAAGGACACTGCTCCTCGATACAAAAATCATCCTGTTCGATGAAGCGACGAGTGCTCTCGACAACGAATCGCAGATGTACATAAAAAAGACCATCGATGATTTGGTTGCAACACATACGATTGTCATCGTAGCACATAGGCTCTCGACGATTATCGATGCTGATGTGATAAACATCATAGATAAAGGAAGGCTCTCGGGCAAAGGCACACATAAAGAATTGCTAAAAACAGACAAAGTTTATAAGACACTTTACAATTCAGAAAGCGAAGAATAAACCAAAAGCACCGAACTTCTCGTTCGGTGCTTTTCCTATTTAACAATTGACAGATGAGACTTCCGTGACATTGTGAGCTTGGAGCCCCTTAGGAGTGTGAACCAAATCGAATCTGACACGTTCTCCTTCCTTCAATGTCTTATAACCGTCCATGTTTATTTCTGTATAGTGAACGAAGATATCTTCGGCATCCCCGTTATCTATAAAACCGTAACCTTTCTCATTGTTAAACCACTTAATTGTACTTTCCATAAATCTTTAAATCTTCCTTCCTTTTCTTACTTTTTTGTGAATTCACAGACTACTATTTTGTTTAAACAATTAAAATATAGCAGAAAAAGATAGGGAAGTATACCAGAATTCTTCCAAATGCACTTTTCATAGGATTTTAGGACTTATTGAAAGAAAACGGGCCCATTGCTAGAAGTCGTATTCTCCGTAGGAACGGGATTTCCAAAAGACATAGCCAGCTCTCTGCCTGTATCCCTCATCGTTGAAGTCGTATTCCTTATCGAATTGAGCTTTTGAAAAAACGCGGGCGCTTTGGACAATAATGGTTTCACTTCCTTATATATAGGAGCAAATTGACGTACGATGCCGACGGTTTTCGATAAACTGCCGAGTATCCTCATCAACGAGAGCCCTGAGGTGCCGGCACCTAACCCAAAATTCATATACTTTCACCTAATAAATTATATGTCGAACGTGGAGACTAATTTACTACAAATTGAATATAATGTTATATGAAGTTTTACACTCGATTGACATTCAAAAACAAAAATTTTGCAAATTTTATCGATGTGTGATATAATCTAGATAATCACGAGGTGAAAAAAGATGACTCTAAAGGAAATCTTTAAAGATAGAGAATATATGGATATTGTAAAGCCATATTTAGCCGAAGAGAAGATACAATCTCTCAAAAACATTCCACATCACAATTCCAATCGATTAGAACATTGCATCAAAGTTTCTTACAGTTCATACAAATGGTGCAAAAAGATGAACTTAAACTATGAGAGTGCTGCGAAAGCAGGGCTTTTGCACGACCTTTATTTCAATAGAATAGAGGAGTGCTCGACGGTAAAAGACAAACTCTTTCTCTTCACAAACGAACATCCAGAAGACGCCGTGAAAAATGCGGAAGAGATATTTTACTTGTCCAATTTAGAAAAAGACATCATTGTCTCCCACATGTGGCCTGCTTCTAAACACATGCCGAAGAGAAAAGAGTCTTTCATGGTGAGCTTGGCAGACAAGTATTACAGCTTTTTTGAAGTCGGAATGAAGTGGAATTACAATCTCACATTCACGACAGGTGTATTCTTCCTATTCGTCATGTATTCGATTTTCAATTAGGTCATAAAGGCCTTTTTTTCATGTCTCCTTTATGATATAATTTACCTATACAGGGAGGAAATAGAGATGGGAAAACAAGTAAATTATCCAATAAAATATGCGATAATGCCAGTAGAAGAACAGGTAGGCTGGGCTTCAGGAGTTCACGGCTTGGTAAAAGATATCGATGTAGTTGCCTACATAGTTTGTAAATGTTACGTGATAGCAGAAAGAAGAAAATACGCTTCGGATGGCACTTCTAAAATCGAAAGTGAAATCGTGTTCTTATACAATAGGAGAACGGTATACGGTAGCTTTGAACCTGCTGTTCCAGAATTCAGTTTATATGGAAAATGCACCAATTCTATTTTGGTCGATGCCGTATTCGACGATTTTGATGCAGCCAAAAGCGAAGCAACAAGGAGAAATGAGCAAATAAAAAGGAAATCTTTTTTAACGATATCTTTTCAAAAAGACGTAGAAAAGCAAATGGAAGAAATCAAGACCAAACACGGCGAAACAATAGAAAAATATACTCAAATAGAAGCGAGCATCACGGCAGATGATATAGAAATTACTGCATCGCACGAAGTAACATTGAGAGAATTGATAGATAAAATTCTTACAAATCCGACTGAGTTTTATACTCGTCTTGCCTCGTCTTTACCTGAAAAGGAACGCGGACTAATAGAAGACATGATAATAAAAAGTTGTGACAATTGTACAGAGAGCGAAACTTGTCAAAAAAGACAGGAACAGCAACTGGAAAGTGCAGTCTGTCCGAATTGGAAAAACGAAGAATTAATCGGCAGACAGTTCATCTACCAAAGAAGAATTTAAAAGATTTTTTTGGAACAAAAGTAAAGTTTCTTTAGACCGAAAAGGTCTATTTTTTTATCGTTCTTTATGCTATAATGTAAGACATAGAGGTTCTCGTAGCTCAGCTGGATAGAGCACCGCCCTCCTAAGGCGGGTGTCGGGCGTTCAAATCGCCCCGGGGACACCATTTTTGTCAATAAAGTCTTGAATCTTCAATAGCTTCAAGACTTTTTTTGACTCATCACACAGACATTCCAGAATTTCTTTGAACAAAAAAAGGCCGAAACCATTAAGTCAATAAAGTGGCAGGCACAAAGTCGGCTATAATGCCAAGTTTGCGGTGGAAACAAAAAAAGATTGACAAGTTCAGTTTGAGTATATAAAATAATCCCCATAAATGAAAGAGGGAGAACGCAGAATACTAGAAGATGCATTAATCAAAAAATGTCTAAATTGTTCAAAGTCAAGAGAATGTAAAATTTGGCAGTCCGAAACATCTGGCTATAATGGGAATAGTTGTCTACACTGGACCAATGATGAATTAGTAGGTAGACAATTTGTCAACAAAAAAAAGATAGAAAACTACTATTTTAGACCGAAAAGGTCTATTTTTCACTTTTAGAATCAATATTTTTTGAAAAACTTTACTCTCACGGCGCGAAACGTGTTATAATGAGAGAGATTAAACATAGAAAAGAGTTGATTTTATGGAAAAATTAGACATTTATGACGAAAACGGACAACACTTGGGAACGGAAGATAGAGCGATAGTCCATTGAGATGCCCTTTGGCACAAGACAGTACATTGTTACCTATACGATGCGAAGGGGTCTATCTTCTTCCAGATTAGAAAAAAAGAAGGCAAACTCTATACGACGGCGTCGGGACATATCCTAGCAGGCGAAACAGTCAAAGAGGGATTTGGTAGGGAAATCGAAGAGGAGATAGGTATCAAAGTCGACTACGACAAAGCGACTTTGATAGACATAGTCCATTTTGTAATGGACCGTCCAGAGAAGGATGGGTCAGTCTTTAGAGATAGAGCTTTCGCGAATGTCTACTGCTTTGAAATCGCCGATGATGAGCAAGAGTTCAAATTCGACGAGACAGAGCTTTTAGGCCTAGTAAAACTCGATGCAAAAGATACGCTCGATTTGCTAAAAAAAGAAAGCGGTTCCATCGAAGGCACAGTTATATCTTTAAAAGATGGAGTAATCTCGAGAGAGGTGCAGACAATAGATTTCGACAGATTTCTCGTCAATCCGGGAGAAACCGCCATCACAAAATATGGAACAGTACTAGAAAAAATTATATCTTTAACTTAAATGAATGAGAACGACCAGTTCTTTTTTCTTTAAAAATTAAAAAAGGGTTTTTCTTACTCGATAATTATGTTATAATTACATAGAATAGAAAAGGTGTGTGAACGAATATGAATCCATCGAATAATAAAAACGAAGAGCCGATGAATATCGAGGCAGCACTCACAGGCCAAACAGAGACAAAAAATGCGAGTCCTGAAGACGCGCTTGCTCAGCTTCAAGCGAGTAAGGGTACCCAAGACAACAAAAGAAAAAAGAAAGTCAAAAAGATTCCTGCAAGTCAGCTAAAGAAACTAGAAGCGTTACGAAAAGAGCTTTTAGAGAGCATAAATAGCGGTAAAGACCAACGGTTCGATACTCCACAGACATTTCTCTACAAAGCAATGAGTCCAGAAGGCAAACTCGAAAACGGTACTTTTATCGGCGTTTCCAAACTGGATATCTACACCTTTTTGACAGGGGAAGGGTTTACCGTATACTCTCTCTCGACATCGAAAGTGATCAATTTCGTCTATGGACAAGCCGGTGGAAAGTACAGCAGAATGAGTGTAAAAGACTTAATCTTCTTCATCTCACAGCTAGAGACATACATCAAATCAGGTATTACTTTGACAGAGGCGATGCGTATTTTGAGTAAACAGCTCAAGAAAAACAAAAAGCAACACGCGATAACCCAATCGATAGTCTACTATTTGACGATGGGTGAGGCTTTCAGTAGTGCCCTCGAAAAACAAGTCGGCGCTTTTCCACCTCTCGTCATCAATATGATTAAGGCCGCGGAAGCCGCAGGAAATTTAGATGAGACTCTCGAAGATTTAGGACATTATTACGAAGAGATAAATGCGACCCAGAAGCAGATGATAAGCGCGATGACTTATCCAACCGTCGTCGCACTCTTCTCCCTCGTCATCATTGCATTCATCATGATTTATATCGTTCCACAGTTCGTAAACATCTACGCATCAGCCGGAGCAGAGTTAAACCCTCTCACAGTATTCGTCATTAACACGAGTACTTTCTTGAGAGAGTATATCTGGTTCCTCGTCGGAGGCATCATAGGAACGATAGGATTAATTGTACTCGCTTATAAAGGCTCCAAAGCCTTTAAAAAACAGACACAGATTTTGATGATGCACATCCCGATTCTAGGACAGATTATCATATACAACGAGCTTACAATATTCACAAAGACGTTTGCTTCCCTATTGAAAAATGACGTCTTTATCACAGAAAGTATCGAAATCCTATCGAGAATTACGGGCAATGAGATATACAAAGAATTGATGTACGACACGATGAACAACATTACGCGAGGAGAAAAAATTAGCGAATCCTTCAAAGACCACTGGGCTGTCCCAGACATCGCATACTACATGTTAGTTACTGGTGAAAACACGGGTCAACTTCCAGCCATGATGTCGAAAGTCAGTGCCTATTACCAAGAACAACATAGGACAATTGTCAACTCCTTGAAAGCACTGATAGAACCGATTCTCATCATATTCCTAGCCGTTGTCGTCGGAGGCGTCTTAATCGCCGTCGTCTATCCGATGTTCGAGCTCTACGGAAACATCCTATAGGTCGAGCTATGTACTATATATTTACATTTATTCTCGGAGCCGTCCTCGCATCCTTCATGCACGTATACGTCACGAGATTGTTGAACGAAGAGTCGATAGTCAAACCGCGAAGCCACTGTACGAAGTGTGGACATTTCCTTCGATGGTACGAACTAATTCCCATCGTATCGTACCTGATTCAAAAGGGATGCTGCAGGGAATGCAAGAGCAAAATAGGGATAGATTCCTTGCTCATCGAGATATTTACAGGACTCCTGTTCGTCCTCACATTCAGTGTATACGGTTTCAGTTACAAAACGTTGCTAGGATTTGTCATCGTCTTGATTATGGTATCGGTCTTCTTATCCGATTTCAAAGAGATGATCATCCTAGACAGCACGATTATCGTTGGAATGCTACTCATCTACCTCTTGATTTTTCTAGACTTAGGTTTGTGGAAAGGGATATACAAAAGCTTCTTATACGGCGTCTTCGCCTTCGTGCTAATGGTCGTCGTTAAGGTCTTAGGAGATGCCGCCTTCAAACGAGATTCTCTCGGAGGGGGAGACATCAAATTGGCTTTCCTGATGGGTTCGATATTGCCATACAATCTGTTCTTAATATCGATAGTGATAGGCTCCTCTTGTGCTTTACCATACGCGTTGTATATCTCCCTAGCAAAAAAGACGAACGAACTCGCCTTTGGACCATTCCTCGTCTTGGGACTCTACATAACATTCCTATTACAAAATCCCATGTTAGAATTTTTAAATTTACTTGTCAATTAGAAAGGGTTTAACTTATGAAAAAGAATAAAAATATACCGATGATACTATTTGCAATGGCCATTGTCATCTTGATGCTCGTATCTGTGACAGGAGTGATAGATGAACAGATAGGAATGTGCATATCGCTCTTCCTCGTCATCATATTTACTTTGATTTTAGCTGGCACAGCACACAAAAACGGTCTTATGCTGATAGAGATATTGATGATTGTGTTTATGGTCATAGGAGTGGCACTCTTCGGTATAAACATCTACAATCTGGTAAAAGAAGAGGTTCCAAAATACGAATTCCAAATCGTCGCCACGCCGAATGAGAGTCCGAAACAGAAGTTATTGAGCTTTGATGGATACGATTTTTATTCACTCAATTTGAGCGAAGTGAAAGTGACGATGTCCAAAGATAAAACCACGCATACATTGAACGAAGCTTTCCAAAATGGGCTCGTGACTTTGGAGAAAATCCAGTCTTTGATGATACCAAACGAGGGGACAGTCGGTTACAAAATATACTATGACGGAGGACAAAAAGATTTCGATAATTCACAGTATTCCTTAGTCGTCTGCGAAAACAAAAAAGAAGCCATTTTCACGACTTACGATTATGTCTATTCTGAAGATATCTGTCAAAACTAACGTTTGAGATTTATACCTATCATACTGCCGATGGTACTGCTCACGACGATGACGAGATAGTAAAGCAAGATATAGACGTTGAAAGTTCTATAGAATAGAAGATTCAGTAAAAATAGAATCGCTACGACGACGCCGCCGAGTTTTAGACCTTCCAAGTAACCTTTCTTGGAAGTCTTTTTTCCCTCTATAACTCCTAATAAAAGAGTAATCACCGAAATCACGACAAAGTTAATTTTTACGATAGAACCTAGCTTTATGACACCGGTATAATTGAGCAAAAGCAATAAAAGAAGGTAAAAGACAAAAGTCCCCAAAAATAGCACGACAGGTTTTAAATATTTCTTCAATTTATCCATCAATAACTCACCACAGTAAATTATAGAGTAAAACTTTCTAAAATATGATATACTTTTGTCGTTTTCTATGATATACTTTAATTATCCGAAGGGTTACATAAAACCGACTAAGTGATGATTGGGGATCTAATTGATTTGTGGTGTCGAATACTTGAGTCATTGACTCTTGGCTCCTAAAGCAAATCATGTGATGACCCACCTGGCGCGAGCGCGGGCTTTTATCACACCCCTTTGGATATTTTTTTTATAAAGGAAGTGACCAATTTTGTTCGATAGATTGGAAAAATTGATAGGTAAAGATAAACTGAAATGCATAAAATCGAAAAAAATCCTCGTATTGGGCTGTGGTGGAGTCGGTGGTCATGCCATCGAAGCTCTCGTGAGAAGTGGCATACAGAGTTTGACTATCGTAGATAAAGATGTCGTCGACATTACCAATTTAAACCGTCAAATCATCGCCTTACATTCTACGATAGGCCTATATAAGGTCGATGTGCTAAAAGCGAGGTTAGAAGATATAAATAAGGATATCCACGTGGAGGCCATCAAAGAGGAGCTGACCGAAGAGACCATACAAGATTTGAATTTAGAAAAATACGACTACATCATCGATGCGATTGACGACGTGAAAGTAAAAGTAGCCTTGGCCAAAAGAGCTCTCCATGAAGATTTAAAACTCGTCGTATCGACGGGTACCGCTAGAAAGTTACATCCTGAGCTGTTAAAGATGACGACTTTGGATAAGACTTCCCACGACCCATTAGCGAGAAAGATGAGAAGCCTTTTAAAAGGAGAGAAGACGAATAAAATCGTCGTCCTTGCAAGTGAAGAACAGCCTATTGACACTGGCGAGGCTATTTTGGGAAGCTCAGCTTTTGTCCCATCGAGTGGAGGACTTTTAATAGCGAGCTTTGTCATCAATGATATTATACAACAAAACACAAATAATGAGAAATGACCAGAAAAGATGGAAAGAGGAGCTTTTTTCATGACAGAAAATAAAAAAGAAGAACTAAAAAAGAAAGTAATATTTCTAGGATTAATTATTCCAGTAGTAATAGTAATCATTGGTGTGAGTTATGCCTTCTTTAACGTGCCAGTAGAAAAAGAAGAAGAAAAAATTGTTTTAACATCTGGCGATTTAGCTCTAACATTTAAAGATAACGACGACACAGTCGAAAACATAGAAGGCACTTGGAATTTTGGAGATACAATAGAAAAACTATTAGTCATCGAAAACACGGGAACAGTCGATGCCTATGCGAAGATAAGCTGGGATAATCTAATAAATACTTACCTAGCAGAATCATTAACTTACACTTTAGAAGAAAAGAGTGATGAAGGAAATGCGACATTTAAAAAAATAAAAACAGCAAATAAAAATATCCCGAGAAGTGAAATCGCTTCAACGAAAGTTCTAGCAAACTACTTATTCATTCCTGCAGGACGTACAAATACATATAAATTAAGTATGACTTTAGAAGATTTGGCTGAAGTGGACCAAACACCAGATTTAAATGCCATTTTTATAACAAAGTTCGCCCTCGAACAGAGCCAAAAAATGACTGCTGAAAACATATTGGAAAGCTTAAATATAAAAATCAACCCTCACAATCCAGTAGATTTTTCTGTCGCGACGACTACAGATGAAACTGCAGATGGACTGTTTAGTATGCCCGATGACTATGGGACGAGTTATTACTATCGTGGAGCGGCTTCAAACAACTACGTTAAATTTGGTAAAAATGCAGAAGGACAAGACATGTGGTGGAGAATCATCCGATTTAATGGAAACGGTAGCATGAGAATAATTTACGATGGAGCTTCCACATCAGATTCAGAGTCTTATACTAAAGATTTTGCTCTTTCGAATCAACCGTGGAATGCAAATGATGATGATGCAAAATATACAGGTTGGATGTTCGGAGGCAAACAAGGGGAACCGAGCACCTCGAAGGAAGAAGCCCAGAGAAATGAGACAAGTACAAACGTCAAAGTGGCAGTGGATGCATGGTACAAAAGCAATATAGTGGATACAGGGTACCATGATTATGTCTCCGATGAGATTTTTTGTAACGACCGCAGTTTCGATGAAAAAAAAGGGACAGGGTACGGGAATAGTAATACATACTTTAAAGGAAGAACACGATTAGTATCTGATATTAATCCTCAATTAACTTGTCCACAAGAAAATGATAAATTCACAGTGGAAGAGATAAGTGGAGGAAACGGAGCCTTGACTTACCCAGTAGGACTCATCACAGCAGATGAAATCATGGTAGCAGGAAGTGGCAAATATGATAACTATGATAATTATGATACAGCAATAAATTTTTATTTGAAGCGAAATAAATTTTCATGGACTTTTACGCCTAGTCATTTTTCAGAAAGTGGAGGTTTCGCATTTATAATCCAAAATTATCTTTACAGTCGATTAATCAGTGTTTCAACTGTTGGAGTTTTACCCGTCATCAATATAAAAAGCGAACTCGTTCATCAACTCCAAGGAAACGGCACTATAGACAATCCGTATGTTTTGCAAGGATAAACAGTTAAAAATGGCAAAAAAAATAATTCGCTAAAGCAATGTAAATCTTGAACAAAATGCTTGACAGTAAAGAACCTGATGGTATAAACTCTAAGAGTAGGAAAGGTCCGGATAGAACACAAGGTCCGGATAGAACACAAGGTCCGGATAGAACACAAGGTCCGGATATATAGAAAGAGGGACCTTTTAACGTGCAAAAATTTAAGAAAAATAAAAAAATACTTCTCGTACTTTTGGTGTCAATAATCGTCGTTACTATAGCCACTTCGACAGCTTATCTTTTAATGAACATTCTGCCGAGTATAAATGACCCTCAAAGGATGGGAGTTACAACTGATAAATTGATTCTCACTTATACAGACTGTGCAGCCGAGAATCAATTTCATTGTGAAAACATCAATAAAGATTTAAGCCTGGGAGAAAGCATAGTAAAAACCTTCCAAATAAAGAATGAATCTAAGAGCAAAATAACTTATACTTTATATTTCAAACATTTACAAAATACTTTTAAGAATGATGAACTAATATATAAAATAGAAAACATCGATACGGGAAAAGCGCTTATAGATACGACACCTGTTCCATTTAGAGAAGTAAAGACTGCGAATATAGCCATCAAAGAGAGTATAGAAATAGAAGGTAAAACTACACAAAACTACAGAATGACAGTGACCTTCTTAAATAAAGATTATAACCAAAACGAGAATCTAAATGCTAAGTATTCGATAAAGCTATCGATTGTACCTTCAGACCAAAAATTAACTGAATCGATATCTAATGAATTAATGAGAGTTACAAGCAGTTACAATGAAAAAATATGGCAACATAGAGCAGATATAAAAAAGATAGTTTTTGAAGATACATTAAATCCAAAAGAGAACGCGAGTTATATCTATGACATATCTAGTGCTCAAAACGAAAGTGTGATGAGTTATCTAGTACCAGATGCAGAAGATGAAACCAAGTACATAGCCTATATACAATCAGAGGGAGAAACTGTAGCAAATAGAGATAGTTCACTTCTATTCTACAATTTCACCTCATTAGAAACTATCAGTAATTTAAATATATTGAACACGAGTAAAGTAACTTCTATGAGCTATATGTTTTCTGGTTGTAGTAATTTAACTGAATTAGACTTAAGCAATTTTAATACGAGCAAAGTTACGGATATGAATTGGATGTTTAGAGCGTGCAATAATTTAACAACATTAGATGTAAGTACGTTTAATACAGGAAATGTTACTACTATGTACAGTATGTTTTCTGGTTGTAGTAGTTTGACAACTTTAGATCTAAGTAACTTTGATACAAGTAATGTTACTAATATGGGTTATATGTTTGGAAGCTGCATTAATTTAAAGATTATAAAATTAGAAAATTTTAATACACACAATGTTGTAACGATGTCTTCTATGTTTTCAGGATGCATAAACCTAGAAATTGTAAATGTCAGCAACTTTGATACGAGCAAAGTGACATCCCTGAGTGGAATATTTAACCGATGTAACAAATTAAAAGTTTTAGATGTAAGTAACTTTGACACGAGTAACTGTACAAACATGTACTATATGTTTTATGGTTGTAGTAGTTTAACTGAATTAGATGTAAGTCATTTTGATACGAGCAAGGTTACTGATATGAGAGGGACATTCGCGAATTGTAGTAGTTTGAAAACACTAGATGTGAGTAATTTTGATACAAGCAACTGCACAAATATGTACGATATGTTTTATAATTGTAGTAGTTTGACAACTTTAAATGTAAGCAACTTTAATACCAGTAACGTAATTACTATGTATAGAATGTTTGGTGATTGTAGTAACTTGACAACATTGGATATAAGCAACTTTGACACAAGTAAGGTTACGAATATGAGTTGTATGTTTTATGGATGTAGTGGCCTGACGACGTTGAATTTAAGTAATTTTGATATTAGTAATGTTACCGACAATAAATCAATGTTCTTTTACATGTCATCGACAATAAATATAATTATAAAAAGTCAAGAATTAAAACCATGGATTATAGATGCATCCGGTTGGCCAAAATTAGCCGATGCAAACTTCACAACTATCTAAATAAAATGCGTAAATCGAATAGAAATCACTTGACTAAAGAAAGCCCAATGGTATAAAATTTAAGAGTAAAAGAGGTCCGGATATATAGAAAGAGGGACCTTTTTGCATGGAAAAATTTAAGAAGAAAAGACTGTCGATATTAAGTGGTATATCCTTAGTCTTAGTAAGCATCGCCAGTTTTAACCTAAAGATAAAAGAAGAGAGCCTTCAAGAAAACACTCGCGAACTCCTCGCGATGTTCGTTCAAGATGAAAATGGAGAATATAGCCCTAACACTTCTAAAGAGTTTCCCAAAGAAGGGTAATTATTAAACCTAGAAAAGAGTACGCGTAAAAATGGAGGAACTCTTTCACAGGATACCATAACGAGAAAATAAATGTAAAAGTAAACCATACAGACCAATGTACACTATATTTCGATAAAGAAATACCGAAAATCGAATTAGGAGATATAACGCTCGCTATTCAAGATGGGTTACCAGATTTTGAAAGACCAGCCACAACCAGAACAAGCGCAGAGAAATGAGACAGATTCCGAAATAAAGACCAAAGTAGAAGAATGGTACAAAAAGAACATCGTCGATACAGGATATGGAGACTTCGTGGCCGATGTGATTTTCTGTAACGATAGAAGCACACCTGATAAAAGTGTTACAGGATATAGCAGTGATACAGGTCTAGGCTATGGAAAAAAGGCAACTGCATTTGGGGCTTCGGCAAGAATAAAAGCTTGGAAAAATGATTTAGAAAATGTCTTACCACAATTTACATGTCCACTGGAGAACGACAAATTTACAGTCGAAGAGATGAGTGGAGGGAATGGCGCCTTGACCTATCCAGTAGGTTTAATCACCGCAGACGAAATTCTCGCGGCAGGAAGCGGGACCTACGATTCTTCTAATAATTCTTACTATTTAGCTAAAAAAATATAATTTTACAATAATGAATGGTTTTAACCACGATTCTGTCAATAGTGCTGACAATGTGGCACCGACCATTAACTTGAAAGCTGAATATTTAAATCAATTGAGAGGTAACGGTACTATCAGTAATCCATTTCATCTAAACTAGATTTTCTTAAAACAGTTCAATCATAAAAGAAGAACAGGATTCAGAGCCTATTTTTAGTTTGTTTCTAAGCTCTCTCCCAATAACAAGTACAAAAAAAGCGAGATTTCTCTCACTTTTCGATTCCTTCTAACTTGACACTTACCAACTTAGAGACACCGGACTCCTGCATCGTAATACCGTATAAAGTATTCGCGTATTCCATCGTTTTTTTCTTGTGAGTGATGACGATAAACTGAGTCTTGTGCTCATATTCCTTCAAATAAGTGCCGAATGTGTCGACGTTTGCTTCGTCCAAAGCAGCCTCGACCTCATCTAAGATACAGAACGGTACGACCTTTACATTCAAAATCGCAAAGAGTAGGGCAATGGCCGTCAAAGTTTTCTCTCCACCACTCAACAAAGTGATGTTTTTAAGCTTCTTTCCAGGCGGTTCGGCGATGATGTCGACACCCGTTTCTAACAGATTGAGAGGGTCAGTGAGTACCAATTCTCCGTGTCCGCCTTTGAACAGACGACTGTATACGACTTGGAATTCCGTGTTGACCTTGTCGAACGTATCCTTAAATTCCTGTTCCATCGTCGCGTCCATCTCACTAATGACGCCCAAAATGTTGTCGATAGAGTCCTTCAAATCCTTTCTCTGGTTGTCTAAGAATTCATATCTCGTATTGATTCTTTCGAACTCGCTTATCGCACCCAGATTGACTTCTCCCAAGTCCTTTATGCTCTTGCGTAGAACCTGAACTCTGCTTCTCGTTACTTCGATATCCTCCGGTATTTCGACCGTGGCCTTCGCACGTTCATACGTGACATTGTATTCTTCGGTCAAGCGGAGCAACAAGTTGTCGAGCTTGATATCGAGTTTACCAAGTTTTACTTCGATATCTTTTAATTCGTTGACTTTTTTGTTGTACTCAGAGTTCTGCTTCTTATTCGCGAGTTCTATCTCCGATAACTCCGTACCCAAGTCCGACTTGCGGCTCTTAAGTTTGTCCAAAGTCGAGACGACCTGATTTTTGATTTTTTCCTTTTCATAATATTGTTCAATCGTCTCATCCAACTCTTTATCGAGAGAACTCGACTTGATGCCCTCTGTTCCTTTTAACTCGCTCATTTTGTTGGACATGCTCGCGTGAATAGAATCTCTATAGGTAGATTTATTTCTTCTAGACTCCTCTAAGGAGATAATCTCTTTCTCGACTTCGTTTATCCTAGAGAGAATGAACTGTTCTTCCTTTAAATTTTCGTCCAAGCGATGGTTCGCATTCTCCAAATCGCCAGATATTCTTTCTACGTCGGCAGATAATCCCTTGATGGCATTTTTCTCGACCAAAGGGTTCTTATTCGACTTGATAGAACCACCCGTTAAAGAACCGCCCGTATGCAATATCTCACCGTCCAAAGAGACGACACGATAAGAATAATTGATCATCTTTCCGATGCGATTCAACGAATCGATATTCTCTGCGACGATGACATTTCCCAATTGGTTTAAGACGACCGATTTGTACTTCGTATCGTAAGACACGAGATTTCCAGCTATACCGACGAATCCAGCGTCGCTTTGCACTCTGCTCAAAGTATTCTCGTCCAAATATCTCGCTTTGATGACAGGCAATGGGAAGAAAGTCGCGCGGCCTTGTTTATTTTCTTTAAGGTATTGGATAGCTATCTTGGCTGCCTGTTCATCCTCACAGACGACGACATTCTGCATCGTTCCTAAGACGGTATCTATCGCTGTAAGATAGCGTTCATCGATTTCCAAAAGGCTACCCAAAGTACCGTGTAGTCCTGTGAGACGTGGATTCGTGAGAACCGCTTTGACAGAATAGGGGAGTAGAGTGTCATTCTCCAAATTGGCATTTAAGATGTCTATCTTGTTCTTCGTCTCTCCTAAAATCTTTGTCTTGAGGGCAATCTCGCTCATGAGACTTCCCTTTGTCGCATTCGTCTTTTTCAAATCGACTTCTAAAGAATCTCTCTTGGCGCGAACACTTTGTACTTTCTCGTCGAGGTCTTTGATATCGGTTTCCAAAGAAGCCAAATTGGACTCCAAAGACTTAATTTCCTCTTTCAAGTTCAAAATATTGCTCTCCAACTTGACGTCGTCGACCTCGTATTTCTTTCTTTCGATGACGAGCTGCTTGTTGGCTTCCAATAAAGAGAGTTCCTCGGTCAGTTTGAGAAGACTTTGACTTTCCCTGCTGATATCTGCTTCCAACTTTAAGAGTTCCAACTTCAATCTCTCTTGGCTCGCATCGTCCTTCGAATTGGAAGACTCGATAGAAGATATTTCGTTTCTAAGCGTCTCTGCGCCCGTCTTCAACCCTTCATATTCGGCATTGATATTCGTAATGTCGTTTATCAATAGAGCAATCTCGATGCTCTCGAGTTCACCCTTAAAAGATTCATATTTTTTTGCTTTCTCGCTTTGCTCCCTCAACGGGTCCAAATTGACGGCCAGTTCTCCGATAATTAAATCGACTTTCGAGAGATTGTCGTTTGTCTTATCCAATCTTCGAAGACTCTCAATCTTGCGTTTCTTATATTTGAGTACGCCCGCGGCCTCTTCGATGATGACCCGTCTCTCTTCCGGTTTGCTGTTCAAAATCTCACCGATGCGTCCCTGAGAGATGATGCTGAACGCTTCCTTGCCGGCACCCGAATCCAGAAATAAATCGGTGATGTCTTTGAGACGCACCTTCGAATTGTTCAAAAGATATTCGTTCTCGCCGGAATTGTAGACGATTCTCTTGATTTCGATTTCTTTAAAATCGCTGTTCAAGTAGTGGTCAGAATTATCGAAAGTCAACGTGACACTCGCGCGAGTGAGAGGCTTTCTCGAAATACTTCCCTGAAAAATGACGTCGGTCATCTCCTTAGAACCGCGAAGAGCCTTGACAGACTGCTCTCCGAGTACCCACTTGACCGCATCGACGATATTCGATTTTCCACTTCCATTGGGGCCTACAATCCCAGTGATGCCGTCCTTGATGTCGATTTCTATTTTATCCGCGAACGATTTAAAACCGCTCGCTTTGATACTTTTAAGTTGCATGAAAATCCCTCCATCTTATGTTACTTCTTAGCCGCTTTTGTATAAGCATCTTTTGCAGCGTTTTGCTCTGCTTCCTTCTTGCTCTTTCCAGAACCGCGACCATAGACGATGTCGTCAACGACGACCTCAAAGATATAAGACCTGTCGTGCGCAGGACCGTCTTCTCTCACGAGTCGATACTCCAAAGTCTTCTTCGACATCTGCATCATCTCTTGCAAGAGAGACTTATAGTCCGAATAGAAGACGCGGTCTTCCTCGATAAACGGAGTGATGACTTCTAAGACGTATTTCTTTGATACCTCATAACCGCACTCCAAAAAGATGACACCCAGAATCGCTTCGAAGACATCCGCGACGATGGTTTCGTTCAAATTATGTATCTGACCGTTTCCCAATCGGATATAAGGAATAAAGCCGACCACCTTCGCATATTCGTAGTTGGCTCGTTCACATACATAACGGGCACGCAACTTTGTCATCGCTCCTTCTTTCGAATCAGTATTTAAATAGAAATACTCACTCGTAATCAGCTCCAAGACGGCGTCCCCCAAATACTCGAGCCTTTCGTAAGACTCACAATTGTGTTCGTTCGAATAAGACGTATGCGTGAGAGCTGTGATGAGCATTTTCTCGTCTTTAATCTTGATACCATACTTCTCTAAAAATTTCATACTTACCTCCTTATATTTTCTAAATATTACTCAACCATTATACAACAAACACGCGTCCTTTTACTAGTTTTATTTTACAAAATTGCGGTTTTATAGTAAAATGAAACCAGTAAAAAAGATAGGATGATTTAAATTGAAAAAGACGATAAAGAGATTATTTTGTTTAGGTTTAGCGATTCTCATGACGACGAGTTGCTTTAAGAGAGACGATTTAGAAGGAGTCGATATCTACACGACAGTCTACCCAGTCCAATATGTGACAGACTATCTATACGGATACAATTCCAATGTAAAGTCCATCTATCCTGCAGAGACAGACATCGCTTCCTACAAACTGACGAGCAAGCAACTAGAAGAATATTCGAAGGGTGCCATCTTCGTCTATAACGGGCTGACGGACGAGAAAAGCATCGCACGCGATTTACTCAATGCCAACAAGAACATGAAAATTATCGATGTCAGCCAAGGATTAGACTACAACAGCACCGTCGAAGAGCTTTGGCTCAATCCGAGTGATTTTCTAATGCTAGCCCACAATGTCAAAAACGGCTTCGAAGAATACATCAACAACAAATACATCATCGAAGAGATAAACAAAAACTACGAAAATCTAAAAGTGCTCATCAGCTCTTACGATGCCGAACTGCAGATGGTTCCAGAGAACGCCAAAGACACGAACATCCTCATCGCCAGTGATGCCTTGAGTTTCCTGTCGAAATACGGTTTCGATGTCATCAATGTCGATGAATCTCTCGGCGAAGTGACGAGCACGACCAAAAATAAAGCAAAAAAAGCCATCAAAGATGGGTACATCAAATACATATATATGTTGGACAACCAAGAAGAGACAGAACTCATCAAGTCTTTAGTCCAAGAGGGCGTGAAAATTACGCGTTTAAAGAGCATGACCGTTCTCACAGAAGACGACATAAAAAACAGTGCCAACTACAAGACGATGATGCGAGACAACATCGAAGAAATCAAAAGAGAAGTGTACGAGACGAACTGATTATAAGATATCTGGCTCGTCGAAGCCTTCCCATTCTAGATAGAGTAAAATAGCTCCACCGATTAAGAAGAGAGTCGTAGCAACTACAGTCAAGTAGTTGCTTTTATCTTTTTCTTTGGCAAATTTATTCGATGCATTGATAAAAAAATAGATATAGACGAGAAGACCAATCGTCAGCAAGACGGTGTTGATGTTGTGAAAGTCTCTATACTTTTTTACATCATGAGAAAAGAGATAGTCTTTCTCTATTTGATTCGATAGGATAGCAAAAACGGCGACAAAAATATAGACGCCCCAAATGATATCCTCGCGACCGATTTCGCTAAGTTGTTCGCTCAAAGGACCTGTCATACTAAAATTGTATGAAGAAAAGGAAAGAAAATGTCTAAAAAGCGCCTCGATTTTATCTTGCAATTAAAGTTTCAACCGTTTATAATTTAATTAACATAGAAAGGTGAGTAACATATGAAGAAAGTGATGGACGGCTGCACGGCAGCATCGGCAATAGCATATAAATTTAGCGAAATAGCCAGCATTTATCCGATAACGCCTTCGAGCCCGATGGCATCGAACATCGATAGAATGCGTTCTATAGGAGAGAAAAACCTCTTAGGAGGGCGGGTCAATGTCGTAGAGATGCAATCGGAAGCAGGCGCAGCGGGTACTCTCCACGGAGCGCTCTTATCGGGAGCTCTCGCGAGTACTTTCACTGCGAGCCAAGGCCTTCTTTTGATGATACCGAACATGTACAAAATCGCGGGCGAAGAATTGCCTGCCGTCATTCACGTCGCGAGTAGAACTGTGGCAACACATGCCCTTTCCATCTTTGGAGACCACAGTGACATCTACGCGGTCAGACAGACCGGTTTTTGCATGTTGGCTTCTTCGAGTGTACAAGAGGCGCACGACTTAGCCGCGGTCGCCCATCTGACAGCCATCAAAACGTCGATTCCCTTTGTCCACTTCATGGACGGTTTTAGAACGAGTCACGAAATAAACAAAATTGAACTGTTAGACGATGTCGACTTAGCAAAACTCCTAGATAGAGAAGCCATCAAGACCTTCAGAGGAAAAACGTTAAATATCAACAGACCCCATTCGAGAGGCATGGCCGAGAACGAAGACATCTACTTCCAAAGTGTCGAAGCTCGCAATAGAGACTACGACATCGTCCCAGCCACGGTCGAAGCTTACATGAAAAAGATAAATGAACTGCACAATACGGACTACAAGCCTTTCAACTACTATGGAAGCGAGAATGCCCGATATGTCATCGTCGCGATGGGAAGTGTCACAGAGACCAGCAAGAAAGTCGTCGCCGATTTGGCGAACTCTGGAATGAGCGTAGGCTTAATCGCAGTCCACTTGTATAGACCTTTCAGCCGCGAATATCTCCTCTCCGTCTTGCCAAAATCGACCAAGCGCATCGCTGTCTTGGACCGCACGAGAGAGCACGGAAGCATAGGAGAACCACTTTACCTAGATGTCGTCGCAGCGCTAAAAGATGCAAACATCGAAATCTTTGGAGGAAGGTATGGCCTGTCTTCTAAAAATACGACTCCTGCCGACATCGCTTCGGTTTACGACATGCTCGAAAACAAACCGAAAGACAACTTTACGGTGGGCATTGTAGACGACATCACCGATTTGAGCCTTCCTAAAAGCGAATACTGCCTAAAAGAGCGAATGAAAGAACTCGTAGTCTTCGGCTATGGTTCGGACGGCATGGTCAGTGCGAGCAAGGACATCTTGAAGATTATAGGAAACCATACAGAAGAATACGTTCAAGGGTACTTCGAATACGACTCGAAGAAGAGTGGAGGAGTTACCATATCCCATCTGCGGTTCGACAAGAAGCCTATCGAGGCGCCGTACTATCCAGAACACCCGAATATTCTCGTCGTGACCAAAGAAGGATATTTAAACAAATTCGAACTCACAAAAAACTTAGCCGAGAATGGAGTGCTCATCGTCAATTCGAAGAAGAGATTTGAAGAGATACCTGCCCTTGCGAGCAGTAAAAAAGATTTGTTATCCAAAAATATAACGATTTTTACGATAGACGCTGGAGAAATCGCAGAAAGAAACGGTCTCAAAGGAAAAATCAGTCTCATATTCGAGACGATACTTCTAAAACTTTTAGGTTTTGACGATTACAAAGAGGTGCTGAGTAAAAGTATAAAAGAGCGTTTTGCCACCAAGGGGGAATCGATAGTAAATGCCAATATACAATGTGTGAAAGAAGCCATCGCGGGATTGGTGCCATTTAAAGGTAAACTCGGTCTAGATGGACTGACTTTGGATTCCACAGACGTAATAGACAAGATAAATTCGAGACGAGGCAACGAATTGAAAGTGGGGGACCTCTTAGACTACAGAACAGGTGAATTTCCAGAGGGATTGAGCAAACTGGAAAAAAGAGCTTCGACCGACATCGTGCCGGTTTGGAAAAACGAGAATTGTATCCAATGTGGCATGTGTTCTCTCGTCTGTCCACACGCCGTCATAAGACCATTCGTCGTCGAGAAGGACAGCCCTTATGCGAAAGACGGAATCGAACTCATCGGAGACGACGACGGCAAATACAGATACATCATAAGTGTAAGCGAAGCCGATTGCACGGGATGTGGTCTATGCCTAAACGTCTGTCCTGGAAAACGAGGAGAAAAGGCCTTAGAATTTGGACCGACCAATCTCAAGAGGCAGATTCTCGCCAATACGCTGTTCAACTTCCACAACAACCCAGAAATGCTCGATGCATTCACGATAAAAGGTTCACAACTGCGCAAGCCGAAATTCGAGTTCAGTGGTGCCTGTGCAGGGTGTGGCGAGACGCCTTATATCAAACTGTTGACCCAGCTATTCCAAAATCGTCTTATCATCGCCAATGCCACAGGTTGCTCCAGCATATATGGAGGAAGTGTTCCTTCGACACCATATAGCATTCCTTGGGCTAATTCCCTTTTCGAGGACAATGCCGAATTCGGTTTTGGAATTCTCAAAGGGTATGAGACCATCCGAAACAACATCCAAGAGATGATGGAATTCACAAAAGACAGTGTCGACGGCATCACGCGCGAATTATTCGACGAATGGATAGAGAATAAAAACGACTACACAATTACGAAAAAAGTGAAAAATGAGCTCCAAAAATGCACCTTGCCGAACGAAATCGAGGAATTGTTAGACTACTTGGAAGTGCCGAGCGTCTGGGCAATAGGAGGAGACGGTTGGGCTTACGATATAGGCTTCAGTGGCATCGACCACGTCTTATCGTCGAACGAAAACATCAACATACTCGTCCTCGACACAGAAGTATATTCGAATACGGGAGGCCAAGCTTCCAAATCGAGTCATTTCGGTCAAGTCGCAGAGTTCACAGATGATGGGAAAAAGACCGACAAAAAAGACCTGTTCCGAGTGGCCATGAGTTACCCCGATGTCTATGTGGCGAGCATTTCCCTAGGCGCGAACATGTTTCAGACCATCAAGGCGTTCAAAGAAGCCGAGAGCCACGACGGGCCTTCGATAATTATTGCCTATTCGCCTTGCATCGAACAGGGAATCAAAAAAGGCATGAGCTGTTCCATCGAAGAAGAGCGACTGGCCGTCGAATGCGGATACTGCCTCTTGATGCGATACGACGGGGAGACCTTGACAATCGACTCGAAAGAGCCAGACTTCGACAAATATGAACGCTTCCTCGACGGAGAAGTGCGCTACAATTCGTTAAAAATCAAAGACCCGAAAGTGGCAGAAGAATTATTGACTCTAAATAAAAAAGCAGCCATAAAAAGATACGAATATTATAAAAATCTTCAAAACAAGTCATCATAAAATCGTTTGTAAATGATGACTCTATGTTTTATAAAAATTTAAAACTTAAAACTTATTGACTTTTAAAGATGGCACGAGTATAATTAGAAACATAAAGTAAGGAGGATATTCATGGAGAATAGAATTAAGACAAATAAGAAAGGTTTTACATTAATCGAGTTATTGGCCGTCATAGTAGTATTGGCAATAATCATGATTTTAGCGGTACCAAATATCATCGATTCTATGAACAAAGCGAAGAAAAAATCTTTTCAGATGTATGCAGAAAAGATGTTAAATTCGGCCTTAACCGAATATGAATCTAGAAAAATGCTAAGCGAAGCGATAAGCCCTCACAGAATGGATGGCAACGGACAATATTGTTACACTCTCGAAGACCTAGGAATCACTAGCCCAGGTTCATACAAAGGATTCGTCCGCGTCAATCATGCGACAACAGCTACCAATGGTAAATCAGATACGACATACCAAGTATATTTGACAGACGATGCATACCTCTACAACGGCACGATGTCTGATCAAGTTCAAAACAACATCGACTCGATTCTAAATGTCAACTGCGATAAATCGAAAGACAATGCATGTTTAAACTTGAATGAAGCAGTGACACTGATGAATTCTTGCATTTCAGCAACAAATCCACCAGCTTAGACTGGCAACAAGCAAAGCAAAGTCTTTGCTTTTTTCTTTAAAACTAGTTAAAATAATGGAAAGGAGAGAGAGAAACTATGCTTACAATCGGATGTCATGTCAACTTTGGTCAAAATCAATTGAAAGGATGCGTCGAACAGGCGTTGAGCTATGGTGCAAACACCTTCATGTTCTATACAGGCGCGCCTCAAAATACGCGGAGAAGTTCTATCGACGATTTTCTATCGATTGAAGCCTTAACCCAAATGAAAGAAAATGGCATTGGACTTGAACATATCGTCTGCCACGCACCATACATTGTGAATCTTGCAAACAATAAAGATTTAGAAAAATACCAATTTAGCATAAATTTCTTGATAAAAGAGATAGAGAGATGCAATCTGATGGGGATACAATACATCGTATTACACCCCGGAAGTGCTGTAGGGTTAGAACCGCAAGAGGCGATAAAGAACATCATCTACGCTCTGAATATCGTCTTAGACACGACAGACTCTGTGACGATTTGCCTCGAAACGATGGCAGGGAAAGGGACCGAGCTAGGACAAAATACTGAAGAATTGAAAACGATAATAGAAGGCATTGTGAAAAAAGAAAGAATAGGAATCTGCTTGGATACCTGTCATTTGAACGACGCGGGAGTCGATTTAGATGCCTTTGACGAATACCTAGACGAGTTCGACCAAAAAATAGGGATAGATAGAGTAAAAGTGCTACACATCAATGACTCCAAAAATCCGCGTGCCTCGCATAAAGACAGACACGAATGCATAGGCTATGGAACCATCGGCTTCGATACCCTCATCAAAGTCATCTACAACGAGCGACTAGAACACATACCTAAGATACTGGAAACTCCCTATATAGGAGAGACTGACGAGGCGAAAGAGAGACTTTACCCTCCGTACAAATTCGAGATAGAGATGATAAAGAAAAAAATGTTCAATGCGAACCTCATGGACGATATAAGGTCATACTATAAAAAATAATCCGTGGTATAAATTTTAACATTTTGTCCCACAATAAAAATGGTGATAGAATGATTAAAAATCCAAATCAGAAGACAAAATGCGCCACGATAAACGCAAGTGACGATTATAGAGTCTTGACAGATAACCTTACAAATCCGTACTGCTACAATTTTGGAAAAGTGCAAAAAAAACAAAATTCTGCAACATTTCAGAAATTGCACAATAAATGGAATACAGAATTATTAAAATGACAATTTTAAATTTTGTCATTTTTATTTTTTGCCAAAAATGTTATAAAGTTTTGTTAATTTTATCTATACAATATGTGGTCGATATATTGTATAATATCATTATACAGGGAGGTTTTAATCATGTTAAACAATCAAAAATTAAAAGAATTGATGAAAGAAAAAAATATCAGGAGCAAGAGACAATTGTCTAAAATGTCTAAAATTCCTTATTCTACACTCATCTATATGTTTGAGGGACACGACATGCAAGTCAGCACTTTAATCGAGTTATCGAAGTTTTTTGGGGTACCGATAGACCATCTGATAAGCAAGAACTTCGGAGTCGTCGCTCTCACTGAAAAAGGGAATATTTTCGTCGATACATCGAACATCATCGAAGCTACAGTGTCAACTATGATGTAATATGATTGCAAAGTATGTGTCGAGTATGCTATAATACTTTCCATAAGGGAGCACATCCCGAAGAAGTAGGAGAAAGAGGTACTATATGGAACGAATTGTTTTAACTCTAGGGGGATTGTTGAGTTCTTTTAGTTGGAGCGATTTATTCTTCTTCGTCGTCACATTGCTGCTATTGTTGCTTTTGGTTTACATTGTCTATCTCATCAAGATAGATGAAGAGGCCCTCGACGAGAGAGAAAACTTACTCGAAGAATTCATCGAGACACCGACGGCACAACCCGTGGCAAAAGAAAAACCGCTCAGCAAGATTATCGACGAATTGGAGACCGATTACAGTCCCAAACCTATCGATTTGAGCGATTACGAAAAAGAGATGGAAGATACGGCGATTATCAGCTATGACGAACTGGTCAAACGCGCATCGATGGCGACGAACATCTACTATGACGACAACTACGAAAGTGGTTTTGACGACATCGTCGTGCAAAAAGTGAACAACAAAGAGAGCAATACACAAGAAATGGTCAACTTGCCAAAGGCCATCATGATGAGCTACGAAAACGAAGAGGCATTCTTATCCGCTCTCAAAGTGTTACAAAACAACTTAGTTAGATAGATTCTAACTTTTTTTACTAGGAGGTTTTACTATGACTTTTTCTATCATTACTTTGGGCTGCAAGGTAAACAGTTATGAAAGCGAATACATGCGAGAACAGTTCGAGGAAGTCGGTCACAAAGCCGTTTCTTTGCAAGAGAAACCCGATGTCATCGTCATAAATACCTGTTCGGTGACCAACCAAAGCGATGCGAAGAGTCGCCATATGATAAGGCTCGCCAAAAAAGAGAGCAAAGAGGCCATCATCGCGGTCTGTGGGTGCAGTGCAGAAAACCATAGAGAAGCTCTCTTGCCTCTAGGAATCGACATTTTAATAGGAAACAAAGACAAATCGCACATCGTAGAACTGGTCGAAGAATACGCGAAGAAACGCGAGAAGATCGCACGTTTTTATGATATGTCGAAAGTCCCATTTGAGGACATGACGCTCAAAAGTGAATCGAATAAGACGCGCGCCTTCGTCAAAATTCAGGACGGCTGTGACAACTTCTGTGCCTACTGCATCATTCCTTATATGAGAGGGGCTCTTCGCAGCAAAGACATCGACGTCGCGACGAGAGAGATTGCCGAATTGGTGGAGAACGGCCACAGTGAAATCGTCCTGACAGGCATCCATACGGGTTCCTATGGACGAGGAAAAGACTACGATTTGGTCGATTTAATAAGAGAAATCAGTAAATTAGAGGGTTTAAAGAGAGTCAGAATTTCTTCGATTGAAGTCACCGAACTCGACGACAAGTTCCTAGACGAATTGAAGAACAATCCCAAAATCTGTGACCATTTGCACATTCCATTACAAACCGGAAGCGATGAAATACTCCAATTTATGAACCGAAAATACGACACGGCTTACTTTTCACAGAAAATTGAAAAAATCAGAGAGATTCGTCCGAACATCAGCATCACGACGGATTTAATCGTCGGATTCCCTCACGAAAAAGAAGCGAACTTCGAAGAGACAGTCCAATTCATCAAAAAAATAGGATTTACCAAGATACATACGTTCCCTTTCTCGCTTAGAAACGGCACGAAGGCAGAAAAGATGAAGGAATACTTCGTCGACGAGTTGGTCAAGAAAAAACGCGTGCGAGAGATACTCGCTCTGTCGAACGAGTTGGAGAAAACTTATTACGAAAAATTCTTAAATCAAACCCTCGATGTCATCGTCGAAACTTCGGAAGGATTAGAGTCGAGAGGACATACATCCAATTACATCCTCGTAAACTTCAAAGGCTTGGCAAAAAGTGGACAGACCGTCGACGTAAAAATCACTTCTCTTGACGGAATAATTGTAAATGGAGAAATAGAAAAAGTTGAATAATTTACACAAAAAAATTATACTAATAATAGGTGATTTTGATGGCAAATGGACAAACTAGAACTTTCGCTGCAACATATACTTCGAGCGACAAAAAGAAACACAAACTCGGCGTCCGCGTTTTTCATCGATTAGGAAGATTCGGCTTGTCCATTTCGCTCATCAGAAAAGAGGAGACTTGTCATTTGACCGGAGACAACTCGAAGAAAACGGCGAATGCACCGAAAGGGCAGGAATTATCGAGAGATTTACAACTGATTGAAGATATAAAGTTAAAACAAGAGGCAAAAGTCAAAAGTATGGACTCAAAAGAGAACGAAATCGATTCGCTAGAGAGCTACTTTCACGACTATCTCATGAATTCATCGGTCGCTTGTATTGCCAAGTCTCCAACAGAAGCAAATAAAGACCAGAGCAATTTTTACAAATCAGTCCTGTTCGGTACTCCAAAAAACGAGAAAGAAACGGACAAAGAGAGTATATACGGCAAATACGTCGAAGCCTACTTAGATTACCACAGTAAACAGAGCCATACACGTGAGGAACAGACGGCTTACATAGAAAAACTTACGGAATTAGAAAAGAAAGTCGACGCCGATTTAAATCTCGGCGGAACGATAAATACGATTGTTACCTATTCTGACTTTACGAGATGCTTGGCCCAACCGATTGAGCTAGACAAAAACTTTATCTAAGTTTTTTTTTATTGCTTTTCGCCTAAAATAAAGGGGCAATTTTCAAAAGGTAGCCTCCGACTTGTAATTTGACTTCTGATTTGGTACAATCAGTTTTAAGAGAGGAGTATCGAAATGGAATACATCAAAGGAAAATTTAAAAAGGCGATATACGAATCAACAGGCGGGAATGGCTATAAAATAGGACTATGTAGAGTAAAGGAAGCCAGTGAAAACTTGCAAGAAGAACTGTCCAACCACACGGTCACCTTTACAGGTTATTTTTACGACCTTACCCTCGATGAAAACTACATTTTCTACGGAAATTACATCGAAAATGGCAAATACGGCTACCAGTTTCAGGTCTCCTCGTACGAACACGTCAAACCGGAGGGAAAAGACGCCGTCATCGACTTTTTGTCTTCTAGTTTAGTGAAAGGCTGTGGGGAAAAGACAGCTCAACAGATTGTCGAAATGCTCGGCGATGACGCCTTAGAAAAGATAAAAGAGAACAAGAATTGCCTTCTAATGATTCCTAAAATGACAGAGAAAAAGACCGAAAGTATTTACAATTCAATCATGAAATACCAAAACAGCGACGAAGTCATCATCTACCTCACCAAACTCGGGTTTACGATGAAGAATGCCATGACACTTCTCAATACCTATGGAATGAGCATCAAAGCAGTGTTGGAAGAGAATGTCTACACATTGATAGACGAAATTGAGTTCAAGACACTCGACAAAGTGTACTTCAGTTTAAAGAACGAGACGGATGAGAATAGAATCGAGGCGTGCATCATCGAATCGATGAAAGAACTAAGTTTCGAAGCCGGCGACACGTACTCTTATAAGGAAGAGATACGCACGCGCTTGGCCAACTTCGACATCGTCTTGTCGGAGGAGGAATTCGAAGAATACATCGACAGATTGAAAAAGCGAAGAGAGATAAAAGTGTTAGACGACCGATACTTTTTATACGGTTATTACAAGATGGAGAACAACATCGCAGACATTTTACACGTGATTAACAATAAAAAACCGCACAAAATCGAAAAACTCGACGAGAGAATCGAAGCGTTTAGCAAGGCGAATGCGGTGACATACAACGAGGACCAAAAGCGAGCTATCAAGATGGCTCTCAGTGAAAACGTGACCATCATCACGGGAGGACCCGGAACGGGAAAGACCACCATCGTCAAAGCCATCGCCGGTCTGTATATCGATACACACGAATTCAGCGAGAAAATTGCTCTCGAAGAACTCGCTCTTCTCGCACCCACAGGTCGTGCTGCGAAGAGACTGAGCGATTTGACAGGTCTACCTTCGATGACAGTGCATAGATACCTAAAATGGGACAAAAATACCGGAAAATTCGAATACAATGAATACAATAAGAGAATGGAGAAACTGATTATCATCGACGAGACGAGTATGATAGACACCGAGCTCTTCGACGCCCTTTTAAAAGGCATCATGGACAGTGCAAGACTCGTCATCGTAGGAGACGACAACCAGCTTCCAAGTGTCGGACCAGGCCT
The DNA here is from genome assembly GCA_910583745.1 of uncultured Bacilli bacterium. GTDB lineage: Bacteria > Bacillota_I > Bacilli_A > RF39 > UBA660 > RUG11867. The sequence continues at coordinate 36,724 of CAJTZC010000008.1, read as the reverse complement.
CATTTTGACAGACCTCATCACGAGTGAACTCTTTAACCACGTACCTCTCAAAGAGATTTATAGACAGAGTTCGGGCTCTTCGATACCTTATCTGTGCCTCAATATCAAAAATCACGATTTAGAAGAGGAATCGATTTCCAAAAAAGAGGATTTTTCTTTCCTCAATGTCGACGTACACATGGTAAAAGATACCATCAAAGAAATCTGTAAATTGTCCATAAAAAAGGGAATCGATGTGAACAATATCCAAATATTGGCTCCGATGTACAAGGGAGAAAATGGCATCGATAACTTAAATGCTATCCTACAAGGATTATTCAATCCTCCGAGCAAAGACAAATCGGAGATAAGGATAGGGGAAACCTTATATCGCGTGGGAGACAAGGTCTTACAGCTCGTCAATGATCCCGATAACAACATCTACAATGGAGATATCGGCTACATAGAAGAGACGAATGCCGGCAGCAAAGACAAGCTTTTGGTCGTAAATTTCTATGGAAATGCCGTATTCTATAAAAGAGAAGACATCATCAATCTCAAACACGCCTATGCGATTACGATTCACAAGAGCCAAGGAAGCGAATTCGACCATGTCATCATGCCTATCACGATGAACTATGGCCGCATGTTGTACAACAAATTGCTCTATACGGGCATCTCTAGAGCCAAAAAAAGCCTCACTTTACTGGGGAGCCCTCAAGCTTTCTACATGGGTACAAACAACGATTACAGCCTAAATAGAAAGACCAATTTAGTTGAAACTTTGATGAATAAATTGAAGTAAAAGGTCCATACTAATAGTAAGTAAGGAGAGATTTTTATGAAAAAGAATATGAACATGCTCGTTCCTATCGCAGCTTTTTCAGTCGGTGTAGGTTCATTGATGTATTCCTATATGAAAATGCACCCTGCGAAGACTGCTAAGGTCAAGAATGAAGTAAAAAATATGATGAAGGACTTAAAATAAAAAGTCCTTTTTTGAGATAATATATGCCTAAAAAACTCAGCGATAACCTCTATTACCTCTCCTGGCTCCTCATCGCTCTCTTAGGAATCGTTCTTTTTCGCCTCATCAAGATTTATGACATATTCTGTACTGTTTTAGGAATCGTCTTTCCAGTCATTTTTGGATACATCTTTGCTTGGATATTGTATCCAGTGATGCGCCGTCTCGAAAAACGGCTAAACAAAAAAGTCGCCATTGTCCTCATCGTCTCGATATTTTTAGCTTTTTACCTTTTAATCATATGGAAATTGATACCGATATTTTTAAAAAACACATCGAATTTGATGACTGTAATAGAGGAGTACCAGACCAGATTAGCAAAGTATCCTTTTCTAGAAGGAATTAAAAATATCAAAACACTCGATATCGATACCATCATCAGCTCCTGTGGCAACCTCATCGCCTGGGTCGCAGAGTTCGTTCTTGTCCACATATTCGGTTTCTACATTCTGTATGCGTATGACTCCGTCAATTCCTTTTTAAGAAGTCTCATCCCTCTAAAGTACAAGCGCACTGTCTTAGAATACGTGAGAAAGATGTCGACGAACATGCGCATTTACATCAAAGGGACATTGTTGGATACGGCCATCCTTTTCGCAATCTCCGTCGTGCTTTACATGATTATCGGCCTCGAATATCCATTTATCCTCGCCGGCTTCTCTGCAATAACAAACATTATTCCATTTGTCGGCCCTTATATCGGAGGCATTCCAGCCGTTTTAGTCGGTCTCGGCACCAGCATGAATTTGGGTCTCATCACTTTAGGAGTCATCGTCTTCGCACAGACAATAGAATCGAACATTATAAACCCTATGATTATGAGCAAATGTATAAAAGTAAATCCAATCTTAATCATCATTTCCCTTTCGATTATGGGAAAATTTCTCGGCTTGCTCGGTATGATATTTGCCGTTCCTGTCATCATTATCTTTAAACTTACTTACGAATCTGTCCAAAAATACAAAAAACTCTCGAACTAAACTGTCGCCTCGCGCGACATGTTTTCTTTTGTAAATACTTTACTTTTTAAGTAGACTAAGTACGCTTTTAAACCATTTCAATTGTATACTTATAACATAGATAATACTCATAAAATAAGTACAGGAGTTCAAATTAGATGATTACAAATCGACACGATTTTCAAAAAATGTATGGTAGACTGAGTAGAAAGAAAGGGAACAAGAGTATGGAAGAAAAAAGAAACAAAAAGAATGTAATATCATTGATAGTGCTATGTGTATCGATAGTTGCCTTGACGACATCGCTGACTTATGCTTACTTTGTATCTCAAGTGGGAACAAACGAGCAAGAGAAGATTACGATAAGAAGTGGCGATTTAGCTCTAACATTTAGAGATAATGATGAAACGGTAGAGAATATAGAAGGTACATGGAACTTTGGAGACAGTACCGAGAAAGAATTGGTCATCGAAAATACGGGAACGCGAGATGCGTATGCAAAGATAAGTTGGGATAATTTGATAAATACATACTTAGCAGAATCTCTAACGTATACTTTAGAAGAGAAAAGTGATGACATAGGAGCAGAATGGAAGCAAGTAGAGACAGTAAGTGCAAATGTGCCGAGAAGTGAGACAGCTTCAACACAGCTTATGGCAGACCACTTACTTGTTCCAGCAGGACACACGTATACCTATAGAGTAAGAATCACATTTGAAGATTTACCGGATATAGACCAAACGGCAGATTTAAATGCAAACTTTATAACAAAATTTACATTAGATGAAAGTACCAAAAAATGGACTGCAGAAGATGCGCTTGCAAGTTTAAATATAAAGAAGAATACTAATAACCCAACGAACTTCGCAAATCCAGCGACGACAGATGAAACGGCAAACGGACTGTACAGCATGGAAGATGATTATGGAACGAGCTACTACTATAGAGGAACGGCACCAAATAACTACATAAAATTTGGAAAGAACGCGAGTGGGCAAGATATGTGGTGGAGAATCATCCGGTTCAACGGTAATGGAACAGTGCGAATACAGTATGATGGAGTGGGGATATCAAGAGATAATACTTATACAAGAGGATTTGTTTTATCTGCTCAAACATGGAATACAAGTAAGAATGATGCCAAATATGTAGGGTGGATGTTCGGAGGAGCAAATGGAAGTGCAAGTACGAGCAAAGAGCAAGCGCAAAGAAATGAAACAGACTCACCAATAAAGACAAAAGTAGATGAATGGTATAAAACAAATATAGTAGACACAGGATATGGAAATTATGTAGCAGACAGTATATTCTGCAATGATAGAAGTACCCCAGGAAAGAGTGCTACGGGATGGAGTAGTGATACAGGGTTAGGATATGGAAATAACGTAACAGCATACGGAGCAACGGCAAGAGTAGGAGGGCCATGGCAGACAACAGTAACACAACCGCGTTTCACGTGTCCACAGGAAAACGATAAATTCACAGTGGAAGCAGAAAATGGAGGAAACGGGAAATCGACGTATCCAGTAGGGTTAATCACAGCAGATGAAATCGTAGCCGCAGGAAGCGGAAAGTATGGAACAACAAATAGTAGTTATTACTTAAAAAAAGAAAGCTGGTACTGGTCGTTCTCGCCTAATAGCGTGCATTCTGGCGGCCTTGCTACTGTGTTCCTTGTCAATAGCTCTGGCCAGATGATCCACTACAATGTTGACGACAGCGGTGCGGTCGCTCCAGTAATCAATCTGAAAGCTGAATACCTAGATAAACTCCAAGGAAACGGCACAATTGATAATCCATATCATCTGTAGGAATTAAAAACTGCCATCAATCATTCGACGAAAATGGCTTGATAAATCTTATTAAATATAGTATAATCAGTATCAAGTTTTCGGTGAGACTCTAGGAGTAAAAAATGACATCAGCAAAGAGAACTGGTGGTTGGTGTAAGCCAGTGTGATACGTTTTTGAAGGTTGAGAGTTGAGAAAAATCGTGAATGCGCGTTAAGCATCAAGGAGATTAACTGCTAAGTTATAAAGTAGAGGTGGTACAGCGAATGATATTCGCCCTCTGCGTTATAGCTTTTTTTGTTTAGGAAAGAGGATACAAAATGGAAGAAAAATTCTTAAGGTTTACAGATGAGTACGATAAAACAAACGAAAATGTTCGTTCTAAAATAGCTCATACGATGCGAGTGAAAACCAATATGCACGACGCAGCAGTCGAGCTCGGCTTCAGTGACGACGAAGTGCAGTTGGCGACAGAGATTGGATTGTTACACGATACGGGAAGATTCGACCAAGCAGAGCAGGCGAAGACGTTTAATGATTATAAGAGCTTCGACCATGCTGAACACGGCGCGGATTTACTGTTTAAAGAGGAACTCATCGAGAAGTTTGGCATAAAAAGAGAACACTATCCTGCTATCGAATTCGCCATACGGCAGCACAACAAGTTAAAGATAGAAAAGAACGAAGATGCATTGTCTATGAAAATGGCAAAGCTCATACGCGACGTAGATAAATTGGATATTCTCTATAATTTTGGAACTTTGGGTCGATTCAATCTAAAAGGGGACGACAGTGACATCTGTGAACGCGTCATGGAAGATATCATGAATTGTCGATGCGTCGATAGAAAGTTTGCGACGACGAATAACGAAAAAATCGCGGCAGACTTTGCCTTCGTCTTCGACTTGAACTACACGATATCACTCGAAGTTGCAAAAGAGAGATTGAAAGTGCTCTATGAACGAGTGGAATACAAAGATACATTCAAAAATATTTACGAACATGCAATAAAATACTTAAATGAAAGGATTGAGAAACAATGTTAGAGACAAAATATGATCACAAAAAGGTAGAAGAAAACAAATACAAAACTTGGAAGGAGAAAGGATACTTCTGTGCGGGAGATTTGAGTAAAAAACCGTTTACTATCGTCATTCCACCTCCAAACGTCACAGGAAAATTGCATCTCGGGCATGCTTGGGATACTTCGATTCAAGATGTCATTATCCGCTATAAAAGGATGTGTGGCTTTGATGCGCTTTGGTTGCCAGGGATGGACCATGCAGGAATCGCGACTCAGGCAAAAGTCGATAGAAAATTGAAAGATGAAGGCCGCGACCCGAGGGGAATGCGTCGTGAAGAGTGGCTAGAATGTGCTTGGGCTTGGAAGGACGAGTATGCAGAGAATATCCACAATCAATGGGCAACACTCGGGTTGTCGCTAGATTATACAAAAGAGCGTTTTACGTTGGACGAAGGACTCTCCAAAGCCGTTAGAGAAGTGTTTGTAAAGTTATATAACGAAGGGCTCATCTATCGAGGAGAGAGAATTATAAACTGGGACCCTGAGGCAAAGACAGCTCTTTCTAATGAAGAGGTCATCTATAAAGAAGTCACGGGAGCTTTCTATCACATCAAGTATTATATCGAAGACAGCGAGGAATTTTTAGAAGTGGCAACGACGAGACCGGAGACGTTATTCGGAGATACGGCTGTCGCAGTCAATCCAGAAGACGAGAGATATAAGCATCTGATAGGGAAAAAAGTCATTCTGCCTATCGTCGGCAAAAAAATTCCTATCATAGGAGACGAACACGCCGATATGGAGTTTGGAACGGGAATCGTCAAGATAACCCCTGCACACGATCCGAACGATTTCGAAGTCGGCATGCGCCACGATTTAGAGCGTGTCGTCGTCATGAACCCCGATGCGACGATGAACGAATTGTGTGGAGAATATGCCGGAATGGACAGATTCTCTTGTCGCGAAAAAGTGGTAGAACAACTTAAAAAAGAAGAGTTGCTTTTAAACATCGATGAGATAACACACAACGTAGGACATTCAGAGAGAACGGACGTCATGATTGAGCCATACTTATCTAAACAGTGGTTTGTAAAGATGAGACCTCTCGCCGATGCCGTTTTGGAAAACCAGAAGAACAGCGATACGAAGGTCAATTTCGTACCTTCTCGATTCGAAAAAATCATGAACCATTGGATGGAAATCACTTATGACTGGTGCATTTCTCGTCAGCTGTGGTGGGGACACAGGATTCCTGCTTGGTATAAAGGAGAAGAGGTCTACGTCGGTATGGAAGCCCCAGAAGGCGAAGGTTGGGAACAAGACGCCGATGTCTTGGATACGTGGTTCTCGAGTGCACTTTGGCCATTCTCAACGCTGAATTGGCCTATGGACGACGAACTGTTGAAGAGATACTATCCGAACGATTGTCTCGTCACAGGTTACGATATCATTCCTTTTTGGGTCAACCGAATGACTTTCCAAGGGTTGCACTTCACAGGGCAAAGACCGTTTAAAGACTGTGTTATACACGGATTGATAAGGGATAAACAGGGAAGAAAGATGAGCAAGAGTCTCGGCAATGGAGTCGACCCGATGGACGTCATCGAAAAATATGGCGCCGATGCCTTGCGCTACTATCTCGTTACAGAAGTAAGTGGAGGTATGGACTTAAAGTACGACGAGGATAAACTCGCGAGCACTTGGAACTTCATCAATAAACTTTGGAACGCCTCTCGCTTCGTCCTCATGAACATCGAGGACTTGAAAGAAGACGCGTACAGTCTAGAAAATTTAAAACAGGAAGACGAATGGGTACTTTCTAAACTGAACAAGACCATCAAAGACGCGAGACGCTACTTGGATAAGTACGAATTTAATAATGCAGGAGCAGTGATATACAGTTTCATCTGGGAAGCTTTCTGTGACAACTACATCGAGATGTCGAAGTTCAGTGCGAGTGAAACCTCTACAAAGTCGACTCTCTATAAAGTTTTGAGTTCTATTTTGAAACTCATCAGTCCATTTATGCCTTATGTCAGCGAAGAAATTTACAGCATGTTGCCGTTTAAAGATGCCGAATCGATTATGATTTCCCGTTATCCAGAATACGAGGAGAAGTATGATTTTGAGACGGCAGAAGTGGACGACATCATCGAGTTTATCAAACTGTTTAGGACGTACAAACTCGAAAATAAGGTCGGAAAAGATTTCAGAGTCGAATATATGAAAGAGGCAGACTATCGCATCATACAAAACATGTTACGTCTAGGTGGAAATGAAGTCTATACGCACGAATATAATGCTTCGTACGACGTCATTTTCAAAAACTACAGCATAAAAGTTTACTACGATAAGGATGAATCGAACGAAGCGGAGACGTTGAAAAAACGCATCGCCGAGTTGGAGAGTTCTATCGAGAGAAGACGCAAATTGTTGTCGAACGAAGGCTACACGAGCAAAGCGCCTCAATCGATTGTCGAGGCAGAGAGAGCAAAACTCAAAGAGGAAGAAGAAGAGCTAGAAAAGCTTAAATAAAGATGATATACAGGAGGTTTTATGAACACGAGTGAAATTTTAGAACGTGCTTACCGCATTATCGGGGAGCACGGAGTCATCACCAAGAAAAATATAAAAGGAAAGTTGAACTATATCGAAGTAACGAATTTGGCAAGATTGGGGTATCTGAAAAAAGAAAATCTCATCAGTCCAAATTTTATCCTAGCCGATGTCAATGGGTTTTATGATTTCGCATCCGAACTTATAGTAAAGGGAGAAACCGCCTTTGGCAAAAAGTGTCTCGTGAGGGCACACAGATTGGGCTCTGTCGAGGCCTCTTTTCGCCTTTTTAAAGAATGTGTGGCAAGCGGAAACTACGAAGAGTCGAGCGATTACCTCAAAAAAATGATAACCATCGGCGACACAGAGAAAAGAAGAGACTATCACATTCTTCTGTTTCTTTTATTGTATCTCACCCAGTTACCGGAAGAGTTCGTAGCTATAGCGAAAACGGTTGCTGACGATTTTTTAGGCGATATTTCCGAAGCCGAGGCGGAAGGAAATGTCGATTTGCAAGTGAGACGGGATATTTTGAGTCGAAACTTTTCGAATGCGAAAAAAAGTCTCTACGACATCTCTAAAGAAAGAGCTTTTAACGAGTACGATATTTTACTTTTAACGTTGCTAAAAGAAGTTGTAAAAGTTTCTTTCGAGGAAAAAGAGCTCATCTCCGAGCTTATTCGAGACGAGCAGTTCGAGAAGCTCGTCGTCGTTATGGAAGAGATAGACCATCGCAGGACATGCGAAACTGAAGAGAGAGCGCTGAAGTCTCTCGCGAAAGAGATGGTACAATTCTCGGCAACAGGCAAGATAGAGATGCATAAAGACACCAATAGCGAAAGTTTTCTCGAGGCTGTCCTACAAAAAGATTACGATAGAGCACGCGAATGGATGTTGGAGGAGAGATACGCCAATCCGAAGAGGAAACTCACCTTATCGGAAAGCCTCTTTATGAAGTTGTCGACAAAGATGGCTTTGAACGATATAGAGACTGTTCCCCCTGACGAAAAAGAATTCTTACAAGGGGAACAATACCTTGCGAATAGAAGCCTTTACGATGCCTATGAACATTACCAAAATTGCCTAAAAATCAATCCAAACCATTCCAAAGCCAATTTGGCGATTTTCAGCAAATGGATCAATAACGAACGTTTTAACGAAGCTTTTCTCTATTTTAGAAGGGCATACGAAAATGCTACTCCAGCGATGCAAGAAGAATATTCCGAATATTTACATCTCTTAAACTACCTCATCGTCTTGCCGAGCCAATACCAAGAAATCGCGATGAACTATGAATATGGAGAAGAAGAGAGTATTTCGAGACTCTGTAAAAACAAAAACTTTCAAGATGCAAAAAATGTCTTGAGTGATACGCCAGAAGAAGTTTTAAGCATTAGACGAATCGTTCGTTTAGCATTATTTAAAGCTGTGTACAGGAAAATGGGCAAAGATAAGAGAAAAGTATATATCCTTCTTCAAGAAGAAGACTACGAGGCCATCGTCGATTTCTTAAGCGAACTCGACCAAAAACGCAGATTAGACAAGTACGAAGCCTATATGCTACAAATTGCAAGCGATATCTTGCTCATCAAAGAAGGAAAGGCCCTTCCTATCTCTATAAACAGTGGTCCTACTTTCGAGAATGCACTAAAAGACAGAGATTACGAAAGAGCTTTGCAAAGTTACAATCTCGAAGTATACGCACAGAGCAATGTATGGACGATCATTATCAGTCTTCTTAAAAAAGTGGACATTGCACGACGAGAGTATACGATAGGCCAGCAATCAAAACAATTGTTCGAAAGTGGAGAAGCTCTATGGAAAGAAGGATTATATCAAGAGGCGTATTCCTACTATGTAAGAGCGGAAGAAATCAATCCGACGTTCCAGCCTCTCGTGAAGAGAATGTTTACCTACTATATCATGAATAGAGATTTCGATTCGGCGGCGAAAGTCTTCAGCAGATGGAACTATTTTGCCAATAAACATGAAGAATATGAATACAATACATATCTGTTCTTATTACATCACATCACGATACTGCCCGATGAACTGAATAGAAAAGCAAAAACTTTAGAGTTCAAAGACATGAGCCCTCTAAGTCGTGGGAAGGAGAGTGTGGCCTGTCTTTGGTATGACATCGTTACAGCACTGGTAAATAAGAAATTCTTTTATGGGAACCAACTTCTAGATAGCACAAGGAAAACGAGACGTCTTCTAGAAGTAGAAAACTCCATTTTAATCCTAGCGAGCGAAGCAGGTCGAATACAAGCTGCCACCAAGGCAGAGATGAAAAAGTTGGTCGACGAAGGAAAATTCACCGAGTTTATCACTTTGGTCTCTTCGTTAAGAGATAGACAAGGGCTCACTCGTCCAATGGAAGCTTGTCTCTATGTGGCAAGAGATATTGTCACGATGCAAGAGACAGGACAAGTCGTCGAAGCGACAGATGGTTCTCCTAAGACGATTTTTGAAGCCGTCAAACTTCGCGATTATTCTGCAGTGGAAAAAATAAACAACGACTTTCAAAAAAATTACTTGAGAACAGACAATCTATTGACTACACTGATAAATGTGGCTTTGGATACTATCAAGAGGATAAATTTTGGACCATCCGTTCGAGAAACGACGTCCGAAGAAGTCGCCTTTAAAACTAGTGATGCGGACGAATTATACACCAAGGGAAAACAGTTATATAAAATTGGAGAGTTCTACAAGGCGTTCGAGATGTTTCGCCAATGTCTAGAATGGAACCCTCTACACAAAGGAGCCAATTTTGAACTGTTCGCCCAGAATTGTGATTTAAAGAATTACAGTAGAGCTTTCGAATATTTGAGAGTGTTGATGCAACAGGAAACGCAAGAAGAGCATTTTGACAACTTGATGTATATTTATCTTCTAAATTTCATCACAGAAGTGCCGGAAGATATGAAAAAGAAAATAGACGATTTGTGGTTCGATAAAATCCCTCTCGATCCAACCAGCATGAGTAGTCTCTACTATGGAAAAGTATACACAGCCGCGTTAAAGAAAAATTTTATACACAGTATAGGAATATTGAAGGATTTAAAAGAGAAAGAGGGAAGCAGTTCTAAGCTCAACCTCATCAATACGTTATGTGCAACTTGTCAAACAGTATACGACAGATTTTCTACAGAATTGAAAGTTGCAATACAGAAGAAAGAGTACCAAACAGCTGCTTCTACATTAAAAAGTTTTGCTAAAATATGGCCATTAAACGTATTAGAAAAGTCTTTTTTATCACTAGTTGAAGATATTCTCTCTATCCATGAAACCGGAGAAATCCCTAGAAAAACTGGCGGCAACGCATTAAATACTTTTTATGCCATCATGAATAAAGATTATAGAAAAGCCAGAAAGTTTAACAGAAATTATCAGCTTACGAACAATTCGGGTTCAGAACTGTTGTCCCTTTTGTTGGACGATATCATCGCATACATCACCGAAAAAAAGAAGGGAATTTCTAATGAGTCGCTGACACAGGAAGAAAAGATTACTTTAGAGGATATGGTCGGTTCCGGTTTTGTTCCTGACATTTTATCTACTATTCAAAGTGGAGTAAACGTGGAAGGAGCTTTAAAGATATATGGTGCCTCCGTCACGGAGAGGTATTTAATCTATATCACTCTTGCAGAAAGATACTATGCCAAGGGAGAGGAAGAGGCTGCAAAAGAGTGCCTGTTAGAAGTAGAAGAGATAAGTACAAGCACAAGTCTCATCGGAAAATATTATAGACACGTCGTCTCTTCTTCAAAAAAAGAGTATCAAAATCTGATGAAACCGATAAAGGATGGGGAATAACATATGACAGTAAATACAATAAAAAATGAATGTGAAAAAAAATACCTAGAAGGTATCGCTTATTACGAAAACAAAGAGCTTTATCTGGCCAATCGCTGCTTTTTAGATTGTCTTGCCCTCGACCCCGATGGTGAGCTGGGTAACTTCGGTCGGTTCTTAGTATGTATAGTATCAGAGCAGTTTGAGAACTCTCTTATCTATTTTAGAAAGATGTATGCGGTGACGACCACGAGAAGAAAAGAATACAATGGCTATCTCTTTCTTCTCAGTCATATCATTGACTTACCCGAAGATTTATCGATAATGGCAAAGTCTTTGACCGTAAACTGCCTCAACTCTAGTTTTCCTGGAGTACCAGAGAAAGATGGTTTAACTGTTCCTTTTGTTTTAGGCAATAATGAGTTCATGCTCGGATATGCAGCTTTAAAATTAGCGACAAGAACCACTATCGAAATAAGACTTTTAAAACAGCTTTGTGTCGAGGCGTATAAGTGTTCATCGCAAAACGAACAGATAATGCTAGGACTTTTGGAGAGAGGAGATTTGTTAGGAATCATCAATTTCTTTCATGTCTTGGATCGTCAATATATAATTGGGGAAGCAGAACACTTAACATTATATTTGGTCGAAAATTGCTTCCGTCTTGAGAGAGGAAAAGCTCTGCCCATTAACCAAGTTCCTGGGTTAAAGTTTTACAGAGACTTAGTGAGATTACATGCTTTTGAAGATGCTCTTTATGAAATCGAAATATTTTTAAGCAACGAAAAACGGAGGAAGTCTACTTGTATTGAATTACAACACCGCCTTCTCGAGAGAATCGTCCATACCATCAAAAGTAGAGGTCTGGTAATCGAGTGGAAGGCCAAAGTGGGCGAGGTATACGGACAAAAGATAGTTTTAGCTGTATCGGATACTCTTGCCTCTGTATATAACATGTTGAAGAGTGGGCATAGGGAAAATGCTTTGGCGAAGTTGCACCTATTTTTAGAGGGAATCGGTGCACTCGAACGGGAAAGTTTCATAAGAGACCTCATCGATATCTGCATGTTCGAAGGAGACCTTTCTTTCTATGCGTTTATCCAAGTTTGTGCCGATTTGGAGCATGGACGTTTCTCTTTAGACATGCCGTCTTACGTAGAGAATATGAAGACCGCTATACGAGAAGGCAAGACGAAGTTAGCGAGAGCTTATTTGCAAGCAATTTCCCATTCTGGTGAAGTCACAGAAGAAAGCATGAAAGCTTTGGAAGAATTGTTCCGTTTACTCGATTCGACGAAGCCATATGTAATAAGACCTGTATAAAGACCAAAAAAAATATATCAACGCATATCTTTGATATATTTTTTTAATGTCCGAGCATTTTTGTCGAAGACGATTTTCAGCTGGTTGTCGATTTCGACGATGCCCTTTGCTCCGAGTTTTTGTATGCCTTCTTTGTCGGCGAGACTGACATCTTTTAAAGTCACCTTAAATCTCGACATACTCATTTCGCAGTCTACGATGTTGTCTTTTCCACCCAAATACTTTATGAGTTTATTCATGTCTTCATCGAAGTTTTTTCCCGTAACTTTCATAGCCACCAAAGCGACGATTAAAAGTACGACTGCAATAATCAGGTATTCCCAAGTCATCTATATCACCTAGTTCATTATACAATAAAATGATTAAAAAATATACTAAATGTTGGATAAAGTTAAAATTTTAATCTCATATACGCACGAAAGTCGCGACTTTCTCATAGATTATAATGAATAATGAAAGGGTGAATATTATGTCTAACAATAATGAATGTAATGGCATCAGAGAAATATTAGAAGTCATCTTGATTTTACAGCAAAACGCTGGAAGTCCTGAAAGCTGCTTAGATTCATGTGACAGACCAGTGCTCGGTTGCGGAACGACTTGTTGTGTATGTAACACTAGACCTATAACTATATACACTTGTTGTGCGGGCAACCAAACTCCAATTTCTATGCCTATTAGCAAGGATATCGTCAATTGTTCAAATCCATCAGAGTGTTCAAGCGTATTCAGAATAGAAAAAGTGGATGGAAATGCTGCTACTTTCAGGGTATTAGCACCTAATACAGAAGATACTGGATTATATCCTTATGTGAGTACGAACAGTTTCTTTACGATCAACCTAGATTGTGTTTGTTCGATAAGATGCTTGAACGATACTTGCGTAGAGTGTCTTTAGAATAGGAAGAATAGAAGAAGATAAACACGAAACTCTCGAGAAAACGGGAGTTTTTCTTGATTTTTAGAGTACGTTTTGTATAATAGTAATTACCGAAAGAGAGGGTTTATATGTTTTATTTTAATGATTTTGTAATTTGTAAATATAAAAGTACTGGCGATTTTCATGAAGGATTGGCAGTCGTAAGTAACCAAGATGGGGTTCATGGTTATATCGATAAAACGGGAAAAGAAGTTATTCGGTGTCAATTTGAAAGCGCGACAGACTTTAGTGAAGGCATGGCTGCGATAAAAGTAAAAGGAAAATGGGGATATATCAATACAAGAGGAAAAAGAGTTATCAAACCTCAATTCCGTCGCGCCGATGCATTTTCAGACGGTTTAGCCATCGCGGCAAATATGGATTATGCCGATGTAGGTTATATCAATAAAACTGGAAATTTTGTCGTTGAGCCACATCAATGGCAAAACGCTGAAAAATATGCAGATGGAATTGGAGTTTTGGAGAAAGCAACTGGCGAAAAGTTCTTTTATAAAGACGGAACATTTATCTCGTACAATTCGCAATGGATAAAACCTTTTAGTGAAGGATTCAGTATTATAAAGATAAGCGATAATGTTTGGAGAATTATAAATACAAATTTTAACTCAGCATTGACGAGTAATTTTAAAAATTTTTACAGTAGTAACAATGGCATGTTTAGAATAGAAAGTTTTGAAGGAAAGATCGGTTATATGAACCACGACTTTCACATGCAGATTCCACCTGTTTTTGACAAAGGCTCCGATTTTAGTGAGGACATGGCTGTCATAGAGCTCGCGAAAGGAAACATAATAGGTTTTATTGACAAACTTGGAAATATGCGCGCATTTTTAAGAGGAAAGCCTTTTCATGACATTGGGGACTTTCATTGTGGAAGAAGCCGAGTGTACGCAAACGGCAAATTTGGTTTCATCGACAAAGAAGGAAACCAAGTCATTCCTTGTCAATACGATTGGACGAATTCATTCAGTGATGGGCTCGCTTTTGTCTGCGGAAAAGGCTACTCTTCTTATATCGATGTCGAAGGCAAGAAAGTGATTGAACTTCCAATCCTCTATTGTTCAAAAGTGCAAATAGGAGAAAAAACAGTTGTTTTGAAAGCAGAGAGTGAAGAAGAGTTAAGACTCCTAAAAGAAGCGAAATTGAAAGAATTGCGTAGTCAAGTCGTTTCCACTTCTGGCGTTACAATCGACTCAGAGAGAGCTTCTGTTCAAGACAATGAAAAACCTCATGTCATGAAGCCAATCGATAGACAAGCAAACGGTTAGAAATGCGAGAACAACTCGTATTTTTCTTTTGGTATTGACTAGAAAACCCCTTTTCTATTATAATGTTATTAAGGAAAAGGTGAATTTTGAAATATGGACTATTTGAATGAAATAGAGTTTAAAATGGAAGAGACGATGGAGACTCTAGATAAGAGATTGACGACTGTAAGAACAGGGAGAGCAAACCCGAACATGCTCGCGAACGTCGTCGTAGACTATTACGGGACGCCAACTCCGATACAGAGTGTCGCGAACATCACAGTTCCTGAAGCACGTCAGCTCTTTGTAAAGCCTTTTGACAGAGGCACATTGAAAGACATAGAGCACGCGATTCAAGAGGCAAATTTAGGCATCAATCCGACGAACAATGGAGAGATGATTATTCTTACTTTGCCAGAACTTACAGAAGACCGAAGAAGAGAATATGTCAAACAGGCGAAGAGCATGGGCGAAGATGCGAAGGTTGCACTCAGAAATATAAGGCAAGATGGCAACAATAAAGTCAAAGCCGATGAACTTCCAGAAGACCAAGAGAAGGCCCTCTTAGAGGATATCCAAGAGTTGATTAATAAATACAATAAATTAGTCGACGATAAGATTCGCGAAAAAGAAAAAGAACTGATGGAGGTGTAAGTCTTGGACAAAAAGAAAATACTTATAGTTATATTGTTCGTCGTCGTGGTCGTCGCAGCTGGATTCGGAATCTATCTGTGCAGTGATAAAAAAGATTCTGTCGAGACCGATGCGATGAAGTTTAAAAGAGAATATGAAGCCCTAAACGGCGAGACGGCCTATGGAGATAGTGTCTATCAAACGTTAGACTTGGACGAAAACAATAAGGTAAACTATGCCGATTTAAATGAAGCTGTCGAATTCTTAGAAGAAGGAACGGGTATCATTTACTTTGGATTTCCGAATTGTCCTTGGTGCAGGGGAATACTTCCGACACTTTTGGACGTCGTACAAGAATCCAAATTGGATAAGATTCTTTATGTAGACATGACAGAGAAGAGAGACACGTTCGTCGTCGAAGATAAAAAAGCAGTCAAGACGAAGGATGCCAGTGAAGAATACTATAAATTGTTAGACATCTTAGACGAATACCTCGACGAATATACTGTCAAAGAAGAGGGAAGCGAGAAAGAATACAAAACGGGAGAAAAAAGAATGTATGTCCCTCTCGTCGCCGTTGTAAAAGATGGCGTAGTAAAAGAGGCCGTGACGAGTCCTGTAAAATTAGAAAAAAATCAAACGGCATTCGACGCGTTATCGAAAAAACAGATTGAAGACTTAGAAAAGCTTTTTAAAGAGATGATTAAAAAGACAGAAGACGCGGTCTGCGACGGACACTGTTAGTAAAAAGGGAGAGACAAGATGAACAAAAAGGGAATGACGCTGTCTGAAGTGCTAGCAATACTCGCAGTGATAGGATTGTTTGCTCTCATCGTTATCACGACGATTATCAAGGCAAAATGAGCAAAAGAAGTTTCTGTACGAAATTTCTTTTTTTGTATCAAAAACCGTGCAAAAATGTTCATTTGTCCGAGAGATTTGCTATTTTTGCACAAAAACCGTGCAAAAAATAAATTTTTGTCATACAAAAACGACTTTTTTGCGAGTTGCAATCGCGTTTTAGACGTGGTATAGTTAAATTGACTTGATGGGATTATGCAAACGAATTTGTAAGATATACTTAGGAAAGGAGAATTTTTATGAGTTTTATCAAATTAAAGAATGTATCGAAATTCTATTATAATAAGAAGACGATATCGACGGGATTTTCGAGAATCTCTCTCGATATCGATATGGGGGAATTCGTCGTATTCACAGGCGAATCTGGAAGTGGAAAGTCGACACTGTTGAATGTCATCTCGGGGCTGGATTCTTATGAAGAAGGCGAAATGTATATCAATGGCGAAGAGACGAGTCACTACACGGAGGTCGATTATGAGAACTATCGCCGCAAATATATAGGAAATATATTTCAAAACTTTAACCTAGTAAACAGCTATACTGTCTACCAAAATATAGAGTTGGTATTGCTTTTAAATGGGTATAAGAGACGAGAATGTAGAGAAAAAGTTTTGGAAGTCATCAAGACAGTGGGGTTGACAAAATATAAAAATACGAAGGCTTCGAAGCTGTCAGGAGGACAAAAGCAGAGAGTCGCCATCGCGAGAGCTCTTGCAAAAGATACACCGGTCATCGTCGCCGATGAACCGACGGGAAATTTGGATGTCAAAAGTGCCAAAAGCATCATGAAACTTTTGAAAGATATATCCAAAGAAAAACTCGTCGTCATCGTCACACACAACTACGAGCAAGTCGAGGAGTATGCGACGCGAAAGATTTCGATGAACGATGGGCATATCATCGAAGATAAAAAAATCGATTCCTATGAGCCAGTCGAACCGAAATTGGTAAAGTATGAAGATTTAACTTGGTTCAACAAGATACGTCTAGGAATGAGGAATTCGTTCAACATCAAGACGAAATTTGTCCTTCTATTCTTCGTCTACTTCTTTTTAACGTTTTTAGTATTTTCTGAGTATTCAGGTTTATCTAAGATGACCTACGAAGAAGCTCTAGAAGGATACAATGATTACTTTCGTGAACAAGACCCAGAGAGGGTGATTTTGACAAAGAAAGATAAGAGCGTCTTTACCGAAGAAGAAGTGAAGTCGCTCGAAAATGTAGAGAATGTCAAAAGGGTAGAGAAAGAGGATTTGCTCCTCGATTCATGGGGCTCAGTTTATAATGACAGCATCTTTTTTCAAGGTAAATTTAGAAGTTGGAGAGAACTCGATCGAGTCGACATGGGTAGAAAACCCGAAAATGACGATGAAGTCGTCGTGACAGAAGGTATATTCTCGTATTATGTCGATACTTATGGTGAAGAAATATTCAAAAAGGTCTATGACATTGACTCACTTGGCAAAGTAAAAATTTCGGGAATAAAGATACTAAAAGAGGAAGAGTATACGAATTTCGACGATACTGTCATCTATGTATCCGACGCAATCATGGAAAAGATAAAGATTTCTTTGAATGTGAATTACAACAAGTTGTCTTTAAAGATGAACAATAAAACGTATAAAAACGACGGATACGATATGTACTTTACCCTCAAGAGCAATGCAAATGTTCCCGATGGGAAAGCATTTGTACCGAGCAATTTTAACATGTACTGCAGCTACTACCAATGCCTAAATAAAAAAATAGAGGTCGGTGTACAAAATTTGTATTATGAAGATTCGATTCCTTTGACCGTGAGAAAAGTATTCAATAAAGACAATTTTAAAAATGTGACAGGCCTGACGAATTATGAACAAGATTCGAATACGATATTTATCAGCGAAAACGATTATAAAAATCTATTTTTAAAGGGAAATTATCAAGTCAGTGTCTTTATAGACGACCTGAAAATTGGAGATTCGACGGTCGAACAGATACGAGCAATGGGTTTTGAGACATTTTACATAAAAGACTCGCTCGCGAATCCTTCCAAAGAGGCGATGGGAATTTTGAGAATTTTCAGAAACGTCGTGTTTATCATCGCAACCGTCGCCCTGTTCTTTATCAGTTATTTTATCATCAAAATTATATTAAAATCTAGAAATGTCTATTTCTCTACTATTCGTATACTCGGGTCGACGAAAAAGATTTCAAAACAGCTTTTAAACATCGAATTGTTCGTCGACATCAACATCGCTTATCTCGTCTTCCTCGCCCTCGTCCTCTTCGCGACGAGTGGAGTTGTCAACATGGAATACATAAACGATTTGGTCACGTATTTTACCTTAAAAGATTATGTCGCCGTCTATGTCATCTTGATATTGATGAGTATGTTGATTTCGAATCGATATGCAAAGAAATTGTTCAAAGATTCAGCGATGAATACTTATAGAGAGGAAGTGTAATGGATGATAACGCTTAAAAACGTCAATAAATATTACAATCGTCATAAAAAAAATGAAATCCATGTCATAAATGATACGTCGCTCGTACTCGAAGATACGGGACTCGTCGCACTTCTAGGGCCTTCTGGATGCGGAAAGACGACTCTGTTAAACGCGATAGGAGGTCTCGACAAAGTCAACTCTGGTCAAATTTTTATAAACGGCAAGAAGATGCCTAGGATAGGTTCGACTAAAAAGGATAAGATGCGAGTTCTAAATATAGGCTACATCTTTCAGAATTATAACCTTTTAGACAATTTGACTGTTTACGAAAACGTCGCCCTGTCTTTGAAAATGATAGGAATCAAAAACAGATTTGCTATCAAAAAGAGAGTGGATTTTATCTTAGAAGCCGTCGGAATGTATCGCTATAGAAATAAGCCAGCAGGCATGCTGTCTGGTGGGCAAAGACAGCGCGTCGGCATCGCAAGAGCCCTCGTCAAAAATCCTGAGGTCATCATCGCTGACGAGCCGACAGGAAATCTCGATTCGAAGAACACCATCGAGATTATGAACATCATCAAAGCCATCTCTCAAGAAAAACTGGTCATCTTGGTCACGCATGAGAAAGATTTGGCACACTTCTACGCTTCAAGAATCATCGAAATCGAAGATGGAAAGATAACAGATGACTACGTGAACGAACACGAAAACGAGTTAGACTACAGAATAGACAACAAGATATATCTCAAAGATTTTGAGCATTGCAACACTTTAAAAGGAAATGAAGCGGACATCAACATCTATGCAGATAAAAAAGAAAAGTTAAAACTCGACATCGTCGTAAAAAATGGAAATATCTATATCAAGAGTTTACAGAATAATAAAATAGAAGTCGTCGACGAAGAATCCGGCATCGAATTCGTCGATGACCACTATAAAAAAATCTCGAAAGAAGATTATGAGAATAATAAATTCGATGCGAACATGCTCGACAACTCGAAGAACAAACTTCGCTACACTTCGATTTTCAATTTCTTTTCAATGTTGCATACGGGCTTTAAAAAGCTAGCAAGTTATACGATAATGAAAAAGGTACTTCTCTTCGGGTTCTTCGTCTCTGCTATGTTCATCGTCTATGCCGTATCATCTATATTTGGAGTCACGACGATAAAAGAGAGCAATTTCTTATTTACCCATAGAGATTACATCAAAATAGAAAATAATAAGAATGTACTTGAAGATTATTTAAATATAGAAAACCTTGCATCCATCGATTACGTCTTACCGGGAGATTCCAATTTAACATTTACCTTTAGAAATGAAGTGCTTTATCAGTTGAGTGACAAAGGTCTACAGTTGAATCTCGCTGCAGCGAGTACAAAAATTCTAAAACCAGAAGAAATAAAGTTCGGCAGATTGCCAGAAAACGCAAGAGAAGTCGTCATCGACATCTCCATCGCAGAAAGTTTTTTAAAGGAAGAGATACAATTTCAAATGCTCGGCATAAAGAATCCGGAGGATTTAATTGGAAAAACTCTCTATAAAGCCAATCCAGACGATTTGTCGCTCACTATAGTTGGCCTCGTCGATACGAACAATCCTTGCATTTTCTTAGATGAGAGTTATTTGATGGAACTCATCGCTTCTTCAAAAGGCGATGTATACACGAGTGAGAATAACCTACAGAATTACGATTTTAGAGGCGAGAGCTTTAAGTTAAAAAGAGGTAGAGCGCCGTTGAACGATTATGAAGTCGTCATCGACTACAGTTTGAAAGACGCGTACCCTCTCAATAAGACAATCGATAAAATGGTAAACAATCACAAGTTAAAAGTCGTCGGATATTACAGTGCCGACTCGAAAATGGCGAACAAATACTACGTCAGCGCAAACACATTTAAATACGACACCATCGTCGAATCTTCTGGCATGATGATTTATGCCAAAAATAAAATGAGTACCATCGAGGAACTTCGAAGTCTAGGTTATAATGCACAAGACAATTATCAAGTTTTAAAAGACAAATACATAAGAAAACTAAAAGATAGCATCATACAATCTTTAATCGTCTCAGGTGTACTTTTGACCATCTCTTTTGTCGAGATATTCTTGATGATAAGAGCTTCGTTCCTTTCGAGAATTAAAGAAGTCGGTATATATAGAGCCATCGGAGTTAAAAAAGCCGACATCTATAAGATGTTCTTAGGAGAAATTCTCGTCATCACGACCATTACAGGGGTGACAGGTATCTTATTCATGAGTTCAATACTAAACGAAGTGACAAAGATATCGTTCTTCCAGAGTATGTTCGTCGTCGATGCTCGCGTCGTATTAATCAGTATCGTGTTAGTCTATGCTTTCAATGCCTTTGTAGGATTGATGCCTATAAGACAGACGATTAAAAAGACTCCAGCACAGATATTATCTAGAAACGACGTCGACTAATCGGATTCTTAAAAACACGATGATAAAAATATCACCCGTTTCATATAATCTAATAGTGATTTATATGAAGAAAGTGATATTTTTTTGTGTCTGTGTAATTTTATCAGTAGTAAACGTGAAAGGTTATAGTGCCGCCTTAGTCATGGATGCCGACAGTGGAAGAGTGCTCTATAGCCACGACAAAGATTCCCGTTATTTAATCGCGTCGACGACGAAAATTATGACAGCTTTGGTCGTTTTGAACAATGTCGATATAAAAGAGGAAGTCGTCGCCGGGGAAGAGATTTTAGAAGCCTATGGAAGTTCTATATACTTGAAACCACAGGAAAAATTTACAGTCGAAGATTTATTGTATGGGCTCATGCTCCGAAGTGGAAACGACGCAGCTTTGGTGCTTGCAAAATATACTGCAGGAAGTGTGGAGGGATTCGTCAAACTGATGAACGATACGGCTCTGATGATCGGTATGCACGATACGACGTTTTCCAATCCACACGGTCTCGACGAGCAAAACGAGAACCGCAGCACAGTGTACGACATGTGTCTTTTGATGCGGGAAGCGATGAATAACGAAGAGTTTCGCAAAATATCTGGGGTAGCAAAGCACGTGGCGAAGTCCAATTTTGGGACGTACGAATGGTTCAATAAGAATAGGCTCATCACGGACTATAAGTATGCGACTGGAGGGAAGATAGGGTATACGACCCGTGCAAAACACACTTTCGTCTCAGCCGCGACGAAGGACGGGAAAAATTTAGTCATTGCAACCTTTGTCGACGGAGACCGGTTCGATACGCACAAAAATCTCTACGAAAAGTATTTTGAGATGTATAAAAAATATACTTTGATAGATAAGGACAACCTCAAAATAAAGTACAAAAATGGCTATAGGGTCTATACGACGTCATCCTTCTCGATGCTTTTAAAAAAAGACGAGAAAAAGAACGTGAAAAGAGAAGTGGAATTGTACCAAGATACAAGCGAAGAGTGGTATGGTACGAGGATAGTCGGAACGATGGCCATCACATTGAATGGAGTGGAATACAAGAGAGTGAACATCTATGCAGAAAAATTAGAGAAGCCTAAAAGCTTTTGGGATAAAGTAAAGGAATTTTTTAAATGGTAAGTATCATATGGGGTCTTTTGATACTAGTAGGTATTTTCTACAGTTTTATAAGCGGAAACTTATCTCTCGTCAACGACGAAGTTTTAAAAAGTTCCGCGCAGAGTCTGGAGATGTTTGCGACGATGTTTCCCGTCATCGTCCTTTGGATGGGGCTCATGCAGATTGCCTCAGACAGCGGACTGTTGTCGAAGGTGGCATACAAGTTTTCGTTCATTCTAAAGAGACTTTTCCCCAGTATCCCTGAAGGACACGAGTCTCTCGGGCTCATCGCATCGAACATCATCGTCAACATGGTAGGACTTGGGAGTGCTGCGACTCCATTTGGATTGAAGGCCATGGAAAAGCTACAAGAAATCAACGACAAAAAAGACACGGCCAGTCCTGCGATGATTACATTTCTAGTTTTGAATACTTCAGGTGTGACATTGATTCCTACGGCTATCATCAGCTTGCGGGCGATGTATGGGAGTGCAAACCCTGGCGAAATCATCTCGACAGCTTTAATCGCGACGATATGTGCAACCGTAGCAGGCCTCTCCCTCGACTATTTGATACGCAAAAAAAATAGAAACCGATAAGTCTCAAATTTTGAGACTTTTTTTGACTCTATATTCATAAAGTTAAAATGTGAGGTGCTACTATGACGACGTTTTCGTTACTCTTGATTCCCTTGATGATTATAGGAATTATTCTCTACGGTATGGCCAAACGGGTAGACATCTACTCTTCTTTTATAAAAGGAGCGAAAGACGGGATAGATAGTGCTATCAGCATCTTTCCTTTTACGGTCGCGATGGTGTTCGCCGTCAATATTTTCTTACACAGCGGCATCCTCGATGCGCTCTTCGGCTTCGTCGCAGAGGCGTTGGGTCCTAACATTCCCGTGAGTATCTTCCCGATGGCTTTGCTTCGTCCGATAAGCGGTTCGGCAAGCCAAGTGATTATGACCGATATCTTTCAAAACTTTGGCACCGATTCCTTCGTCGGAAGGTTTGCAAGTACTCTGCAAGGAAGTACCGATACGACCTTCTATGTCATCACTCTCTACTTTGGCAGTGTCGGCATCAAGAAGATACGCTATGCTTTAAAAGCGGGACTATTTGCAGATTTCGTCGGCATCGTGATGAGTTTTATCGTGGTGTATTTAATTTTTGGTATTTGATACGAAAAATGCGTTTTTGTAGTACAAAAATGAAATTTTAGTCAAAAATTCGTGCAAAAACGGCAAATCTCAGTGAGAAATGAGCATTTTTGAAGTACAAAAATGCTTTTTTTGCGGTTTGCTTTTGGGTTCTCATTTTTGATATAGTTTCCCCAGAAAGGAGGAAGCCAACTATGAACCAGTTGATTTTAGTCGGTCGTCTTACGAAAGACCCTGAGATTAGAAAGCTCGAGAATAAGAGTTGCTGCTATATCACCGTGGCAGTCAAAAGACAGTATAAAAATTGCGACGGCATATACGAATCGGACTTCATCACGTGTACAGTGTGGAATATCATCGCCGAAAGAGTATGTGAATACTGCAGAAAAGGTGACGTCGTCTCTGTCAAAGCGAGAATTCAAAACAACAACTATACCGACAAAGACGATAAAAAAGTCTATGCTTATGAAATCGTCGCCGAGCAGGTTGCCTTTGTACAGTCACAGCACAGAGACGCCATTATGGACGAAGACGAAGAAGAGATGTAAACTTAGAATAAAAATTTGGAGAATTCATATCCTTTAATAGGTGATGAAAAAATGCGCAAAATATTTGAATGGCTAGGCGGGTTCGCTTTAGTCGTCTTCAGTTTTTATTTCACTGATAAAGTGAGTTTGATGGTGGCCAATAAGAGCGATTTGATGCAAGAGATTAAGGCAGTCAGCTCGACCTATGAACTCGAAGCAGAAGACGCGGTAATCGACATCAAAGACAACACGATTGTCCCAGGACGATTTGGTAGAATCGTCAACAGCGAAGAGAGTTATCTTTCGATGCACGACTTCGGCTCATTTAATGAAAATTTCTTAGTTTTTGATTATATTAAACCTAAAAATTCGCTCGAGGACAACAAAGATAAATTTATCACTTCGGGTAATCCTAAAAATAGACAGATAAGTTTTATCGTCGTCGAAAACGAAGAGATTGAGAAGTTTTTTGACGAATCCAAAATAGAATATAATAAAGTTCTGAAGAACTATAGCTCGGTCTCGACGAATGTAGAAATCATAAACGGAGCAGCGACGAAAAGCGACTTCTCCGAAATGCACGCGAAACTGAAGAACATTTCCAAACTCTGCTTAAAAGAAGAGAGCAATATAGAATTATGTGAAAAACAATCCTATTATTTATTGAGTCCTTCGGTTACGTTTACAAATACGAATTTGATAGATGTGAAAAACAGTGTGCGACCTGGAGCTATCATCCTCATCGCTTCAGGTGTAACAAAAGAAAATGTAAAATTTATTTTGAAAGAAATAGATTATAAAGATTTAGATATCGTTCATATATCTAAACTCATCGACGAAAAAGGAAACAGATAGTTCCTTTTTTTATGTTTCCGAATCCAATTAACTCTTTCTCAAGCACATTCTATTGAAGTTTTTCAAGCACATTCTATTGAAGTTTTTCTTGACTAATATAAAAATTTTTGGTAACATATCTCCTAATTAAAAAGAGGGGGATTTTTTATGAATTTTAAAAAATTATTATTTAACAAGGTGATCCCTATCTGGGGTGCTGCCTTGACGGTTTTTGGAGTGACGGGATGTCATAACTCGGCTCAAGAACAAGAAATAGAAGATTTACAACGTAAACTTGAGCAACTGGAACAGGAAAATTCAGATTTAAGTAAAGCATTAGAGAGTTCTAAATCGAAAGCGTTGGGTTTATCTCAAGAAAAGGCTATACTTCAAACTCAGTTGGATTCTTTTGAAAAAGAAAATGAGAAATTACAAACAATTGTAGATAGAATGCAAATGCCAAGTACAGTGAATCGTGATATCGACACAGAATATCCCATTTCTCTATTCTACAAAGACGGTAAATTAAGCGTCGATAGTATCAGTTCGGCTTTTCAGTTTACTTCGGAAGTACAAGATTTACATGTTTCTCAAGGTTATATGTTTTCATATTCATCTTTACCAGATATCTATGGATATTATTCTCTCGATATAGAAGGTTCTTATAAAATCATTACGAAAGATGGCATTAATTTTCTAGTCGATAGTTCTGATTATGATAAGGTCTATTTATCTGGTTTTGATAAATTAGGAAGTCCATTTTATTTAAAATACCGTGACCCTCAGAATGGCGGTTTAGGAGTGGACGGAAAGTATCCCGGATATGTATTACCATATTATGATGCTTTAGGACGCTTTTACCTCGCGGACTTAAATACGTTTGAAACGCTTTTATACGCCGTCGACCCAATCGATTTTACAGACTATGCTTATAATAATACATCTGAAAAAAATGCTTCGCGAAACGTCGTTAGAAATTGGTTTGAACGCCAAGCAAAACAGGTTTCAGGTTATGCTGCAGAAAATAATGGAAACGACGAACCTGGTAAATATTCAGGAAAAGTATTTACTTTTTATAAAAATGGAATCCCTTATTGTGTCGATGCGAACGATTTTACTAAAGTTTTAGCTGTACAATTCGACACGATATCTTCTTCCACAGATACAGTGCAAATCAATTATACGGATGGGCACATCGAGAATTACGCTGCAGACGTATTCTATCCGACTTCATCAGAAAAATTAGTTTCGGACGACACTGCACCGGTTCATCGATTAAAGTAAAGAGCAAATCTTTACTTTTTTAATGCGTTCTTTTCGTGTTAAATTTTACTTTGTACATCGAGATAGAGGGGTAAAAGTTTGCTTTTATATAAATATTTTGATATAATCGACTTATCGATTTAACTTTATATAAATTTTTAAATGAAGAAAGGAATGATTTTATATATGAGTAAAATTAAAATAATGGCATTGGGTGGACTCAATGAAAACGGGAAAAATACCTATGTAGTAGAGGTCGACGGAGCGATATTTATCTTCGACGCCGGTCTCAAATACGCGACGGACGAGATGTATGGAGTCGATTATACGGTTCCAGATTATGACTATCTCGTTAAGAATAAGAAACGAATCAAAGGATTGTTTTTGACACACTCGCATCCAGAAAATGCAGGGGGAATTTTCGACATGTTGAAAATTTTGCCGAATTTGAAGGTATTCGCGACGAAGTATACGATTGAGTACTTAAAACTTGAAGGATTGGATACGAAGAAAATCGTAGAGATTTCGGCACATCACAAGATAAATTTCGGACCAGTGAGCATATTCCCGATTAATATCAACCATTCGGTCCCAGATTCTGTCATGTATGTCGTCAATACGAAGGATGGAGCCATCGTTTACACGGGGAACTTCCTCATTGACCCTTCTATGACGGGAAGTTACAGCATGGATTTAGGAAAAATCGCCTATGTCGGTAAATTGGGCGTCCTCTGTCTCATGAGTGAATCCCCTTTTTCAGAAAGAGTAGGGCATACGAGCCCCCATCATAAATTTGCGGGATATTTTAGAGATATCATCAACAGATCGGCGGGAAGAGTGCTGATAACAGCCTTTACAGAACACCTCTATACGCTGCAAGAGATATTCGATTCGCTCAACAATTCACACAGAAAAGTCGTCATCATGGGACACAAGTTGCAGAATCTCATCAATATGGCTATCCACAATGGATATTTGAAAGTACCTGCCAATACGATAGGCTCTCTTGAAAATTTACACGATACGAAGAGTATTATCTTAATCAGCGATGATGAGAGGAATCAATACCACAATATTCGTAAAATTATCGACGGATATGACAAGTTTATCACTCTAAAAGAGAACGATACGATACTTTTCGCAGAGCCTGTATACGATGCGACAGAAAAGCGACTCGTCGACTTACAAAACGAATTGGCTCTCATGAATATAGAATCGTACACGCTTCCTAAAGATAAGACGATTCTGCATCACGCGAGTACTGAAGATTTGATGATGATGATCGATTTATTGAAACCAAAATATTGTATGCCTGTCGAAGGAGAGTACAGATACATGGTCGGAAATGCGAATTTGGCTTCTGAATTAGGTATCCCTCCAGAGAACATTATCTTGAAACAAAATGGTGAAGTCGTCACTTTTGAAAATGGTGTCCTCTCTAAAAAAAGCGAGATGATAAAAATAGGAGAGACATTCATCGATGGTTCAATCGGCGAAGACGTAGGAGAATTGGTTCTCAAAGATAGAGAAGTTCTCGGAGAGAATGGTATCGTCCTCGTGAGTGCGAGCCTTTCTAAGAAGACCAAAAAAATCGTCGTTGGACCTGAAGTCACGACGCGTGGATTCATCTATGTCAAAGACTCGAGTGAGATGATAAGTGAAATAAAAAAGATAAGCGAGAATATAATTGAGAAGAACACGACTGACGATTATGTCGACTACAACAACATCAAACAAGAGATAAGGGAGCACTTAGGAAAGTACTTCTACAGTGAGACAGAATCGAAGCCGATGATTATTGCAGTCATTCAAGAAATTTAGGAGGATTTATGAAGGATTTAAAAATGGAACACATCGTATCGTACACGAAACAGTACGGATATATATTTCAAGGAAGTGAAATATATGGCGGATTATCGAATTCGTGGGATTACGGTCCTTTGGGTAGAGAGCTAAAGGAAAACATAAAGAGAGCTTGGTGGCAAAAGTTTATCCAAGAAAACATCTACAATGTCGGCTTGGACTCTGCCATTTTGATGAACCCTGAAGTATGGGTGGCAAGTGGACACGTCGCCAATTTTGCCGACCCACTTGTCGACTGTAAAAAATGTAAAGCTCGTCACCGCGCCGACAAACTCGTCGAAGAATTTTCTAAAGGCGAGGAGACAGGTGATGGATGGAGCAACGAAGAACTCGAAAACTATATCGAAGAAAACGGCATCGAATGTCCGAAGTGTGGCTCTACAGATTTCACACCGATAAGAAAGTTCAACTTGCTCTTCGAGACACACATCGGCGTAACAGAAGACAGTAAGAGCACCGTTTATCTTCGTGGTGAGACGGCTCAAGGAATATTTGTAAACTTCAACAATGTGCAGAGAGCCTTGAGAATGAAAGTTCCATTTGGAATAGGACAAATCGGTAAATCTTTCCGAAACGAAATCACTCCAGGTAACTTTATCTTCAGAGTGAGAGAATTTGAGCAGATGGAACTCGAATTTTTCTGCAAACCGAATACAGATTTGGAATGGTTCGGATTCTATAAAAATACTTGCCTGGATTTCTTGAAAACTTTGGGTCTCAAAAAGGACAATCTCCGTTATAGAGACCACAAGAAAGAGGAATTGTCTTTCTACAGCAAAGCGACGACCGACATCGAATACAAATATCCTATGGGTTGGGGAGAGCTTTGGGGTATTGCCGATAGAACCGATTACGATTTGGGTGTCCATATGGAACATGCAAAAGAGGATTTGCGGTATTTGGACCCAGAGACGAACGAAAAATATTTGCCTTACGTCATCGAGCCATCTGTCGGCTTGGACAGATTGTTCCTCGCTATATTGTGCGACGCTTATGACAAAGAGATATTAGAAGGTGGCGACGAGAGAGAAGTTCTACACTTGCTTCCTGCCTTAGCTCCTTATAAGTTGAGCATATTGCCTTTAATCAAAAAGGTTCATAGCGATAAAGCGAAGGAAATCTATTCGATGTTATGTAGCGAATTCCCTGTCGCATACGACGAAACGGGAAGTATCGGTAAACGTTACAGAAGAAGCGACGCCATCGGTACACCGTATGCGATTACTATCGACGACGAAACATTGAACGAAGGTACTGTGACTTTGAGAGATAGAGACACGATGGAGCAGATTAAACTTCCAATCGTCGAATTGAAAAACTATATCAATGAAAGAATAAAGTTATAACAAAAAGCCCAGCGGTATTGCTGGGCTTTTAAACATTTACATTTAATTCTTGATTTATAATCTCCATTATTCTATCTGTATCTGTAAAAAACAAGTCGATGCTTTTGCGTTTTTTTAAAAAATAACATATTTTAAGGCTAATACTATCTCTTTAAAAATTTTAGGAGCACTTTAATTTCAATGCCGTTTATAGTATGAATGTTTTTTATATATTTATCCAAAGTGGGAAAAGCATTTTGAATCAAAATAGCTTGTTCAGTACCTGCAATTTTTTTAATTAATATAGTTTTACATGCGCCATATTTCTTTTTTTTATTATCTATTATTTTTTGGTATTTAGAAACCTTTGTGCTAAGCGGAATAAACCATAATATTTTTCCGTCTTTAATAGCGAGATATGATGGTCTAGAATGGCCCCTTTCATGGTTAATCATAATTCCTTTATCGTTCACTTTTTAAAAAATTCATCTTTAATATGATATAGGTATCCTGTTTCAATTTACATTCTATCACTCCAATGTTTAATAGTATAACATAATCAAAAAAAAACTCCAATATCTGGAGCTCTTAACAATTTACGACCGGAATCACTTATATCTCGCACCATCCGGAAGCGACTTACATTTATTCGTAGCATTTTTTGAAATGCAATATAAATATATCATATTTTTTGTACAATGTCAAATCGTTGACAAGAGTTCTAAAGACGTGATAATATTTAATAAGTAAAGAAAGTAGAATATCGTTAGGAGGAAGATAAAAATGGCAGACAAAATTGTCAAGACTATTTTAGGAATTGCGGGTGGCATCACTGGCTCAATGATGGGTAAATACATCCTCATCTTCGTCATATCGCTCATGCCTATATTGGAGTTGAGGGGAGGATTGATTGCTGCAAGCCTCTTGGATATGCCGCCTTGGCAGTCGTTTCTCGTTTGTCTAGTCGCGAACATTTTAATCATACCCTTCGTTCTGTTTTTAATGGAGAAGATTTTGGACTTTCTATCGAAAATAAATTTCTTTAAAAAAATTATCAATTGGTGGAAAAACAAAGCCCTCTCTAAAAAAGAAGGTATAGAGAAATACGGCTATTTGGGTGTGACCATGTTCGTCGGTGTACCTCTTCCAGGTACGGGAGCATGGACGGGATGTCTTCTCGCGGTGCTTTTAGGACTCGATAAAAAGAAGAGCTTTATCTCGGCACTTTTAGGTGTTTTAATTGCAGGAGTTATCATGATGATTTTCTCCTATGGAATTTTGAAAGGAATTTTGAATTAAGATGAATGTAAAAAAAGATTTAAATAAAACTATCTTTAGAGAATACGATATAAGAGGGGAATACAAGACGCAGATAGATAGCGATACGGCTTATACTGTCGGACTGGCGTTCGGTACGAAGATTCGAAGCCTCGGCAAGAAGGAGTGCGTCGTCGGTCACGATAATAGGCTCAGCGGAGAAGAACTCACCAATGCCCTTTTGGAGGGGATACTGTCTACGGGAGTCGATGTCAAATTTTTAGGTCTCGTCACGACGCCTATGTACTATTTTGCTTGTCTTCATTTGCAAATCGATTGTGGTGTGATGGTCACAGCGAGCCATAACCCTGTCAACGACAACGGTTTCAAAATCGCCGTCGAAAACTACGACAACATCTGTGGTGAAAAAGTCAAAGAACTGTATGATATAGCCGTTCATGGAGAGTTTGCTGTGGGAACGGGGTCTCTTCAACACGTCGATGTCCGAGAAGCTTATTTAAAGAGACTGACTCGAGACATTCAACTAGAAAGACGCTTGAAAGTCGTCATCGACCCAGCAAATGCGACGACTTCGACATTGGTACACGATGTATTCGACAAGTTGAATCTAGATGTGACGTATATCAATGATGTCAGTGACGGCTCTTTCCCGAGCCATCATCCCGACCCGAGTGTCCCAGAAAATATGATACAACTTCGAGAAAAGATTTTGGAGCTAGGCGCAGATTTAGGGATAGGGTACGACGGCGATGGAGACCGACTCGGCATTATCGATGAGGCTGGGAACATCGTCGCCATCGATACGTTCATGGCTATCGTTTGGGATGACATCTTTGAGACAGCGAAGAATAAGACAGCTCTTTTCGATGTCAAATGTTCCAAGCAGTTGGAAGACGAAATCCTACGCCTAGGCGGGACACCTTTTATCTATCGCACGGGCAATTCTTATTTGAAGTATAAAGTCAAAGAGATGGACTTGACTTTCGGAGGAGAGCTGTCAGGTCACGTGTTCTTTAGAGATAAATGGGATGGATTCGATTCAGGAATTTATGCGAGTTTGAGACTGATGGAAATTTTGAGCAAGACGGGCAAGAAGTTGAGCGAATTGTACAGCCATCTCAATGTCTACTTCAGTACTCCAGAAATCAAAGTGAAGACGACAGAGGAGAAAAAATTTAAAATCGTCGACAGTGTCCTCGAACATTGCAAAGAAAAGGGCATCGAAATGATAACCGTCGACGGAGTACGTGCGAAGTACGAAGACGGATGGGCACTTGTCAGAGCGTCTAATACGGGTCCTAACTTGACTTTGCGGTTTGAGGCGAAGACGGAAGAGCGTCTCGAAGCCTTAAAAAGAGAATATATGGGATTGGTCGACGAACTAAATCGATAAGTGTCTTTTAGAAAAATGGATTAATTTGGTGAGGTATGCATGACAAACGATTTAAGATTTGCATTGGTCACTTTCGATAATGTGAAAAAAGCTATAGAAGTGCAAAAAGACATCTTCCCTCACGAAGATGGAACGTTAAATTTGTTGGCAAGTCTAGACAGGAAACTGTTTATCGACATCACGGGGAAAGAATATTTAGACGACAATGTGAAATACTATTTGGCTTTTTTGGGAAACGAACCAGTAGGGATAACGGGTCTTTACTGTTATTTAAACATGTATCCCCGTGATGCTTGGATAGCTTGGTACGGTGTGAAGTCTCAATATAGAAAAAAAGGATTCGGTAGAGAAATTTTACATTGGACCATCTGTAAAGCTCGAGATGAAGGCTATAAAAATATCCGACTCTATACGGATAGCAAAGAGAATATAGAGGCGATAAAACTATATGAAAAGCTCGGCTTTGTAGGAGAAAAATACAGGAGAGAAGCCTTATCTTATGATTGCTATATATACTCAAAAAGTCTGTCAGGTGGCGAAGTAGAACCTTGGAACGACAAGATGCTCTATCTAGCAAATCAGTCTGAGCTTGACCAACTTGATTACAAAAAATAGAAGAAATTTTAAGAAAATACGATTCATATATCAAAGGGTAGTCGTCCATCAGAGTTTTAGTTTGAGTAATAGGAGAGAAGTTTTATGTTAATTTATAATGACCAAAAAGAATTCGCCCATCGTCGAATTGAAGAGGCTTATGGCGTGTTGATACCTGAGGACAACTTTTGGAGACAATTGAATAATCGGGTCGATTTCAGTTCCATCGGTGTGCTTTTGGAAGAAGTCTACAAGGGTACAACCAAAAAGCTGGCGACAGATTTCATACGCATGTTTAAGTGTCTGTTGCTCAAATCATATTACAATTTGAGTATCGATATCTTGGTAGAAAACTTAAAGACAAATTTTACATATCGATATTTTTTAGAATATGACCCCTTAGAGATGGGCACTTTTGAGCCGAATGAATTGGAAGAATTTGCTCGTAAACCTTTGAGCAATGGAGAACTCTTTTCCTGGATATTCTCTGTGACATCACTTCTCGCAGAGGAAAAAAACGTCTCTTTAGATACTCTCGTCACAGCGAGACCGAAAAACGATGAGACGATAGGAGCAGCAGCAAAAATATTTCTATCCAATATGAAAAAAATCTTAGAACCATAATCCGCTTTTGTGGTCGAAAAGTGATTTTCCTTTTTATGATTTTATAACGATTACCAGATGACTAGTGCTAAAACGACTCGTCAAGGAAAATTAAAGTTACAAATAACAAGAATAGTAAAATGATTAGAATTTAGCCTAAGTTTTAACCCAATTTGTCGTCGGAAGACGATTTTGTTAGCAATTTTATTCTTTTTTCTGCACGAGTAAAATAGAATTAAATAGGGTGAAACAGATGGATTCAATAGAGGCTGCAAAAAGAAGAATGAAAAATAGAAGAAGAACAGGGATTCAAAAAGAAGGGGATAACAATGCGAACAACTACGTCAACTCGCTTATCTCGAGAGTTCTTTTGAGTGTCATCGTCTTCTTCGGAGCAATCATTTTTATGAACTCGACAAAGGTTGGAAACGAATTTATAAAGGAAACCGTATTGAAGGAAAATATATCTTTTACTAAGATAGCAAACATCTACAACAAATACTTCGGAGATATCGTTCCTTTCGAGAAAGTAATGAAAGACGATAAGACCGTGTTTAACGAGAAAATTCAATACGAATCGATTACGAATTATAAAGATGGATATGAACTCGCGGTCAATAAAAACTATCTCGTGCCGATTATCAATTCTGGAGTCGTCGTATTCGTCGGTGAAAAAGAGGGTTTCGGTAATACGGTCATCATACAAGGAATCGACGAGGTCGATTATTGGTATGGAAACGTAGGTAATCTGTCTGTCGGCTTGTATGACTATGTGAGCAAGGGTGGATATCTAGGTACAGCACAGGGAGAGAAGATGTACCTACAATTTAGAAAGGGCAACGAATACTTGGAGTACAATGGATTTATTGAATAAAATAAAAATACATCCACTGACTTTGGTTATCTTATCTGCTGGACTTCTGACGGGGTATTTTAAATACTTGATTTTCATCTTTTCCATCGTCTTTGTACACGAGTTGGGACACATCTTTATGATGAAAGTTTTTAGAAGACATGTGACATCTATAGAGATTTTGCCTTTCGGGGGCATCACAAAGTTGGATGCGAAGATATCGGAAAACATTTTCGAAGATTTACTGATTACAGTTGGAGGCATTTTCTTTCAGACGATTCTAGGCGCTGTGCTATTCGCGATGTACCATGAAGGAAAGATTGATTATAGGACTTTCGAATTCTTAAACACTTACAACATTCTCATCATCCTGTTCAACTTGCTTCCCATTTGTCCTTTAGATGGCTTTAAAATACTCAAACTCTTCGGTGAACTCTTCTTTTCCTTTAAGAGGGTCTATAAGTGTTCTATCTTTGTGAGTATCCTGGTCATTCTCATCGCTTTTCTCTATAAAGTTGACGTCGTAAAAGACAACATCTTCGTCTTCACTTTCTTGGTGTTCATGTGTATCGAAGAGATGCGAAATGAACCGCATATCATGAACCGTTTTTATGTCGAAAGAATGAATTATGATTTCGATTATACGAGGAAAAACATCAAAAAACTCGAAGCGATGCACAAGAACAGGAACAATTATATCGACGGTGTCTTCGAGAAAGAAAAACTTAAAAATCATTTTTCGAGAATATCGAACTAAAAGACTTTATTTTTTTAGCGATTTAACTTATAATTAAGTAGGTGAATAAGATGAAGAAAAGAGTAGTAAGTGCGATTGTCATGTGCATTATCCTTATCCCACTCATCATAATAGGAGGTATTCCTTTTCGAATCGGAGTTGGATTGATTGCAGTGCTCGCTTATAAAGAAGTGCTAGACTTGAAAGGACTAAAAAAGTATCCGATGCCTATGGTCGTCGTCGGTCTTGCCACATTGCTAGCATTGGTCTATTCCAATCGGGACATTACATATGGGACCATCGGTTTGGATTACAAGTACATTACAGGAGCTTTTTTAGCTATGCTGTTGCCAACGGTATTCTACTATGGCACGGATAAGTATACAGCTCGTGACGCCTTCTGGTTGTCGGGATTTACGATTTTCTTGGGCATAGTATTGAACTTATTATCGAATATTCTTATCTACGACAAGAGATATTTCTTCCTCATATTGTGTGTGACGATTTTTACAGATGTCTTTGCGTTTCTCGTCGGAGTGATGATAGGAAAACATAAAGCGACAAAGATAAGTCCGAAGAAGAGTTGGGAAGGTTACATCGGAGGCGTTTTCATGGGTACGATTCTCGCCTCTATCTATTACATGACTTTTATCGGCGAAGCAGCTTGGTTAAAGGTCGTCATGGTCATCGCTGTGCTGTGTGTGGCCTGTGAAATCGGCGATTTGCTCTTCAGTCTCATCAAGAGAGAAGAGGGAATCAAAGACTTCTCGAGTCTCATACCCGGCCACGGAGGGGTATTAGACCGAATAGACAGTTTGACGATTGTGACTTTGACATATGTCCTCTTACAGGGATTGATTTAGAAAGGAATTTATCATAATGGTAGCATTAATTTTACTTATAGTTATATTAGGAGTTTTGATATTCGTTCACGAATTAGGACATTATTTAACTGCGAAAAATCGAGGCGCTTATGTCTACGAATTTGCGTTGGGAATGGGTCCTAAAATCTTCAGTTTTAAAAGGAAAAAGGAGACGGGTGACCCGACGGAATACAGTTTGAGAGCCTTTCCTATCGGCGGTTTCTGCGCGATTGCAGGAGAAGTAGACGAGAACGACGGGGGAGACGTCAAATTAAAGAAAAGTGACTACATGTGCAACAAAAAGATTTGGGAAAGATGTCTCATCTTGATTGCAGGAGTTACGATGAACTTCATAACAGGTTTCTTAATCCTATTTATTTCTGGATTGATTTGGGGTTCTATCGAACAGACCAGTGTCATCGGTCAAGCACCAGAAGGGTACCCTATCCAAGAAGCTGGCATTGAAGTCGGCGACAAAGTCATCTCTATCGATGGAAAAAAAGCGGGAACTTGGGATAAGATAACACTTCTTCTCATGTTGGAGCATGAAGATACAGAATATGTCTTTAAGATAAAGAAACAAGACGGTTCTATCAAAGATTACACCGTAGTCCCTATCGAGCAAGTCGACGAGGAAGGAAATACGACCAAAGTATTCGGAATAGGCCAAGACAGTGAAAGACATCGAGGCATAGGAAGCGCATTGAAGTACGCATTTGTCAAGTCCGGTTCGATTCTCAGTTCGATGGCGACGATTATAGGTTCTCTTTTCACGGGCAAACTATCTTTGGATGCTCTATCTGGTCCAGTTGGGGTATATTCTGTCGTCGGAGAAGCTGCAAAGACGAGTGTAGAATCAGTTCTCTATCTCATGGCATATCTGAGTTTGAATTTAGGATTTATCAACATTTTGCCTTTCCCTGCTTGTGATGGAGGAAGAGTCCTATTCTTAATAATAGAAGCGATTCGAAAGAAGAAGATGAATCCTAAAGTAGAAGGAATCATCAATTCAGTTGGATTCATCCTATTGATGTTGTTAATGTTAGTTATAACGATTAAAGATATATTTAAATTATTCTAAAGATTGCTAAGATGGCAATCTTTTTATTATATAAAATCGGTTAAACTTTAAACAAATTATAATAATTGAGTAGAGAAAAGCATAGAATTTTGCGAGAAAAAAATATAAAACGTAAACTAAGGAGAAAAGTCTTGACGAGAAGAAGCTCGGTGGGTTAAAATTTAAGAGTAAAAGAGGTCCGGATACAGAACAAGGTCCGGATACAGAACAAGGTCCGGATACAGAACAA
>CAJTZC010000007.1 GCA_910583745.1 uncultured Bacilli bacterium | reverse complement strand
GACTTACTTTGACTTTTTTCAAAAATTTGGTCTCACATCATTTACATTTCTACAATGCATGAAACAAACGAAAAAAACGTCTATAAATTTCAAATTATCGAAGTAAAAAGGCTGAACTGACAAAGTGTAACAAAACAAAATTTCAAGATTACAGATAATAAAGAATTCAAAAAGTATTTTTCCATGTAATTTTTATCAACAGTTTTATCCACATCTTTTCCACACCTTGTGGATAAATTATCAACAATGTGGATTTTCCAAAATTGTGGAAACTGTGGAAAGATTTGTCGAATCGTGTCGAATACAGGTTTCGACAACATTATTTATCCACAATTTTTGTCGAAAATTATTGTTGAAAACTCATTTTTGCAAAAAAGCACTTTATCTTTTTTTTGATTTACGTTAAAATATTTTTATCAGGAACAGGGTGGTGATGGAAATGGAAGAAAACAATCTGATATGGCAAAATTTTATTGGCCTATTAAAGAACCGAATTTCCACAGTTTCCATCAACTCTTGGTTCAAATACTGTAAAATATATAAAATTGATGATGCGGTAGAAGACAACAAGTCGATTAAAATCGTAACGATTATGACGAGTTCTCAATTTATAAAGGAAGCGTTGATAAAAAGATACCTCGAAACCATTGAAGAACTGATGGAATCGATTTTAGGAAAAAGCTGTAATATAGAATTCATTCTAGAAGAAGAGACCCATACTCCAAAGCCTGCGGAGACAAAGGAACCTCCTTTGCAACAAGAGATAGTACAGACAAATTTAGATTTACCTGTGGAGAACACCCCTACTTATCAACAACCCATCGAGAGCAACCTCATAGATAAGTACTCGTTCGACAACTTCGTCGTCGGAGAATCGAACAGATTAGCCCACACGGCCGCTCTCTCAGTCGCAGAGCAACCAGGAAAATTGTACAATCCATTCTTCATACACGGAAAAAGCGGCCTCGGTAAGACCCACTTGATGCACGCCATCGGAAACTATATTAAATCGACGTCCAACAAGAGAGTTCTCTATGTGACGAGTGAAAAATTCATAAACGACTTTAGAATAATAAACATGAACAAAGGAACCAATTATGTTCAAATGTTTAAAGAAAAGTATCGAAATATTGATGTTCTAATGATAGACGACATTCAATGTTTAGAAAGAGCCGAAAAAACACAGCAGGAATTCTTTCATACATTCAATAGTTTATACGACATGAATAAACAGATTATTATCAGTTCGGACAGAAGCCCAGACGATTTAAAGCTGCTAGAGGAACGGCTCCGAACTCGATTTAGTTGGGGACTGACAGTAAACATCTACCCACCAGATATCGATTTGAAAAAGCGCATAGTTAAAAATAAGATGTCGGGTCATGTCGTCGCAAGTCTTGTAGAAGACGATGTCATCGAATACATCGCCGCCAACAGTGAGAACGACGTCCGACATATCGAAGGTGCTGTTACAAGGCTCTATGCCTACGCAGCCATGATGGGACCCCATCGAATCGACTTAGAATTCGCAAACGAAGCTCTGAGAGACTATTTAAAGAACTCCGTATATATGGATAGTAACATAGCAAAAATCCAAAAAGCCGTCGCAGATTATTATAAGATTACTGTAGAAGACTTAAAGAGCAAAAAGAGAACAGCAAACATCAATTATCCAAGACAAGTCGCGATTTATCTATGTAGAACTTACACCGATGAATCTTTCCCTAAAATCGGTTTAGAGTTTGGTAACAGAGACCATTCGACAATTATGTACGCATGTGATAAAATAAAAGAGGATTTGGAGAACAACAATCAGCTAAAGGAAGCAGTCAAAGAAATAAAGAACAACATCGGATAACTTGTTGAAATGTGGAAAGTTATACACAGGCTATCCACACAGGCAAATCCGCTTTCCTGTTGAGAAAACAGCACTTATCCACAATTTCCACAACCAATAATAATAACAATAAATATATAATAAGAAAGAAGGACAAAAAATGAAATTTACGATAGAAAAAAATATCTTACTAGAAAACTTAAATAATGTTACAAAGGCCATATCCATTAAAAATGTCATTCCTGTTTTAAACGGAATAAAATTTGAATTAAATAGCGAAGGTCTATACTTGACGGCAAGTGATACAGACCTAACGATAAAATCTTTTATCGAAGCTGCCAAAATTAAAAGTGTAGAACGTACAGGAAGTATTGTCATACAGAGTAAATACATTAACGAAATAATTAGGAAGCTCCCAGATGACACAGTCGACATCGAAGTCATCGATGGATTGAAGGTTTTGATAAAAGCGAAGACCAGTCATTTCAGTTTGAACTGTTTAAAAGTCGAAGATTATCCACAGATAAGATTGGAATACCAGAAAGACCCGATTGTCATTAAGGGAAGCTTATTCAAAACGATTATTAAGCAGACGGTATTTGCTATAAGTGCTCAAGAATCTAGACCACTACTTACTGGAATTAACTTCAAACTGCAAGGAAACATCATGGAAGTCACTGCAACGGATTCATATAGACTAGCAAAAAAGACGATTACTTTGACGGAATTCATAAAAGACGAAATAAATATCACGATTCCTGGAAGCAATATCAGCGAATTGGATAAGATTATTAATGACGACGAACCAGTAGAGATGCACATCTTCTCGAATAAAATACTCTTTATATATAAGAATATAACATTCCAATCAAATCTTCTAAGTGGAACTTATCCGAATACGAATAATTTAATACCGGATAATTTCTCTACGATTTTCAACACGAACTATAGTGAATTCTATAGTGCAGTAGATAGAGCATCTCTACTTACACAGAGTAAAGAGAAAAACATCGTTAAAATGGAAACGAAAGACAATGTGCTCGTGATATCTTCCTTTGCTTCTGAAATAGGACGTACAGAAGAGACGATTGCTATCGAAAAGAACGAAGGCGAAAACGTCGGAATATCTTTCAGTGCAAAATATATGATGGACGCACTTAAGACTATCGACGATACAGAATTAATAGTATTCTTGAACAGTGAGATTAAGCCGATTGTTATAAAGTCAGCCAAAGATGAAACTTTAGTACAATTGATTTTACCGATAAAGACATATTGATGGAAAAAAACGAAATTCCATCTTTTTTTTATCCAAAATTTGCCAAATTACAATAAAAATTACCAAAAAATGGTAATCGTCGACAAAATTTGACAAATTTCGACAAGAAATTGTGGTATAAGGGTACCCACAGGGGAGGTGAAAAAGATGGATTACATGGATAGTTATAAGATAAACACGGAGACTTTAGCAATCGTACCGATAAACAGAAAAAAATCAAAAATTTATGAAAATCAAAATATAATTATAGTGAAAAAAAGCGCAAATAAGATTATTGAAGAAAACTGTGAATACTTTGGCAGTTCCTATGCTGGAAGAAAAAAAGGGACGATGGAATTGATAGGCGTCACCCACAAAGCACCGATTTTGATAGAAGATTCGCAAAACATAGTGTTTTTTCCGACGAGCAGTCCGAGACTGAACGATTGCAACTGGATTTCTCTTAATAATATAGATAGTTTTATTTCGCATGATGAAGATAGCATCATCACGTTTCAAAACAACCTATCTATACAAGTAAATGTATCGAATAAAGTCATCAATAATCAAGTTTTGAGAGCGACGAGATTAGAGTCTGTCGCATCGAAAAGAAAAGACAAATTTTATAAAGAAATAAACAGAGAAAAAAGTTCAAAAAACATTTAAAAATACCCGTATTCGTGGTATAATTATTACTAGGTATAGAGGGTCATCTGTACCTAGTAAATTTATATTTGAGGTTTTTAGGTGGCAATTATGAAAATCAGCAATTTAAAACTTTACAATTTTAGAAGTTATGAGTCACTTTCTCTCGATTTTTCAAACAAGCAAAATATCATTATTGGAGAAAATGGATCGGGAAAGACGAACATCGTCGAAAGTATCTATGTCCTCGCTATAACGAAATCTTTTAGAGGCTCGAAAGATGCAGTTCTTATAAGAAATAACAAGGATTCGATGAGTATAGAAGGTACAGTTAGAGACAAGATAAGACATAATTACAAATTGAGCTTATCGGAAGATGGAAAAATTGTCAAAATTGACAACAACAAAATTGCCAGATTGAGCGATTACATTTCAAAGATAAATGTAGTTCTTTTTACCCCAGAGGATACGACGATAATAAACGATTCTCCCACGGCAAGAAGGAACATGATAAACATCGAAATCACACAACTGGAACACGGCTATCTACATCTATTGAATGAATACAATAAAGTGCTCAAGCAACGAAATGCCTTTTTAAAGTTGATGTATGTCAACAAACTTGCAAGTCCCGATTATCTGTGGATTTTG
The DNA here is from genome assembly GCA_910583745.1 of uncultured Bacilli bacterium. GTDB lineage: Bacteria > Bacillota_I > Bacilli_A > RF39 > UBA660 > RUG11867. The sequence continues at coordinate 69,131 of CAJTZC010000007.1, read as the reverse complement.
ACGGATAAACTTATCGAAATAGGTCTGGAAATATCTAAATTTAGACAAAAGTTCATCGAAGATATCAACAAATATATCGATAAAATCAACGTCGAAATAACGAAAAAAAGTGGACTGAAAGTCTCCTATGTGAGTGCATTAAAAAACAAGACGAAGGAAGAGCTAAAAGAGAAATATAAAGCTTATTTAGACAAAGACATCATCATTGGTAAAACGAACATTGGAATCCATCACGATGATTTTATCTTTTCTCTAAAATCGCGTAATTTGAAAGATTATGGTTCTGAAGGAGAAAAAAAGAACGCGATAATATGCTTCAAATTGGCCGAAATAGAGCTTTATATCAAAGATAAGGGCATTTACCCTATTCTGATACTCGACGACCTCTTTAGTTGCTTAGACGCGCGCAAAATCAACAATATCCTAAAAAAATTAAATAAAAATTTACAGATTTTTATAACAACGACAGATTTAAAGAATATTAACACCAAAATTTTGAATAATTGCACAGTGTTTAATATAAAAAAAGAGAAAGTGGTGAAAAAGGTTTATGAATGAACAACCAAAAACAGATTATTCAGATAGTGATATTCAGGTCTTAGAAGGTCTCGAAGCCGTCCGAAAAAGGCCAGGAATGTACATCGGTTCGACAAGTGAACGAGGATTACACCATCTCGTATGGGAAATCGTCGATAACTCCGTCGATGAAGCCCTCGCTGGCTACTGCGATGATATCGAAGTCATTATCGAAAAAGACAACAGCATTACAGTAAAGGATGACGGTCGTGGAATGCCGACAGGTATGAACGCCAAAACAGGATTATCAACAATCGAAACGATATTTACAGTACTGCACGCAGGAGGAAAATTTGGCGGCGGAGGATACAAAGTATCTGGAGGTTTACACGGAGTCGGTGCAAGTGTCGTAAACGCCTTATCCGACTGGCTTGAAGTCTACGTGTACCAGAAAGGCAAAGTACATTATCAAAGGTTCGAACACGGTGGAAAACCGACGGAAGCGATGAAAATCATCGACGACTGTGATGAAAACAGAACGGGTACGACGGTTAAGTTCAAACCAGATGCAACGATATTTACGGAGACGACGGAGTATAAATACGACATATTGAAGGAAAGATTGCAAGAAATAGCATTTCTTAACAAGGGTCTTCGAATCATATTATCTGATACGCGTGGTAACGAGACAAGAAAAGACGAATTCCTCTACGAAGGTGGTATTATTGAATATGTCAATCTTTTGAATAAAAACAAGACTCCTATACATGAAGATATATGCTATTTTGAAGGAATGGAAGACGAAATTTCAATCGAGATAGCTATGCAATACAACAATTCGTTTAGCCCATCGATTTATTCTTACACGAATAACATTAAAACACATGAAGGTGGTACACACGAAGATGGTGTAAAACGTGCTCTAACGCGTATCATCAATAACTATGCTAAAAACAGTAAAGCGTTGAAGGACAACGATGACCCTTTAAGTGGAGACGACGTCCGCGAAGGATTGACGATGATTATCTCTTGTAAGCACCCAGACCCACAGTTTGAAGGACAGACAAAGACAAAACTCGGAAATGCGGAAGTAAGAAAAATCGCGGACGATGTGTTCAGCAAAGGATTTGAACGTTATCTGATGGAAAACCCAACCGACGCAAAAGAGATTATAGACAAGTGTTTGATGGCCGCCAGAGCGAGAATAGCAGCAAAAAGAGCACGCGAAATCGCACACAGAAAAGGAGACCTCGATGTCGTACCTTTCGGTGGAAAATTACAAGATTGTAAGGAAAAAGACCCAAGCATATGCGAAATATTCCTCGTCGAGGGAGATTCCGCAGGAGGTTCAGCTCTTAAATGTAGAAATAGTATGACGCAAGCGATTCTTCCTTTAAAAGGAAAAATACTAAACGTCGAAAAAGCGAGATTGGATAAAGCGCTTTCTAATGATGAAATTAGGACGATTATCACAGCTTTTGGAACAGGAATCGGAGAAGAATTCGACTTAAACAAGTTGAGATACGACAAAATCGTAATCATGACCGATGCCGACGTCGATGGAGCTCACATTAGAGTACTTTTACTCACCTTATTCTACAGGTTCTTTAGGCCGATTGTAGAAGCTGGACACGTATATGCCGCGCAGCCACCACTTTTCTGTATTAAGCACGGTAAAACGATTAAATATGTTCTTACGGACCAAGAAAAAGAAGATTATTTAGCGCAATTGCCAGAGACGGTCAAACCTGAAATAACTCGTATGAAAGGTTTAGGTGAAATGGACCCTCACGAACTCGATGAGACGACCATGAACATCAACACGCGTATCTTAAAGAAAATTACGGTACCAGACGCGATGTCAGCAGACGCCGCTTTCAGCAAGATTATGGGTGAAGAGGTAGAACCTCGAAGAAAATTCATCGAAGAAAAAGCACCTTATGCACAGAATTTAGATATTTAGGAGGTTTATTATGGAAGAAGAAAATAAAGAGCAACAGCTAGAAGCAAATTCTACTGTCGAAACAAAAACAGTCGAAGTCGACAAAGTTGAACACAACGACATAGTAGATGAAATAGAAGGTTCCTTTGTAGAATATGCCCTAAGTGTCATTACAGCAAGAGCACTACCGGATTTGCGAGACGGGTTAAAACCGGTTCACAGAAGAATTTTATATTCGATGTACGAATCAGGCTATACGCCCGACAAACCGCATAAAAAGTGTGCTCGTATCGTCGGTGACGTCATCGGTAAATACCACCCACATGGCGATTCTTCGATATACGACGCGATGGTCCGTATGGCACAAGACTTTAGTCTTCGTTATATGCTCATAGACGGACACGGCAACTTTGGTAACATCAATGGCGATGGTGCTGCTGCTTACCGTTATACAGAGTCACGTATGGCGAAAATTTCACTCGAAATGCTAAGAGATATCAATAAAAATACAGTCGATTTTACTCCTAACTTCGATGAATTAGAAAAGGAACCAGTGGTCCTGCCTTCAAGATTTCCAAACGTCCTAGTAAATGGAACGACAGGAATCGCGGTAGGTATGGCTACAAACATCCCGCCACATAACTTGAGAGAAGTCATCGACGGCTGTATAGCTTACATCGATAATCCAGAAATCGATACGCTGGGATTGATGCAACACATTAAAGGACCAGATTTTCCTACTGGAGCTATAATTTTAGGGAACAGTGGTATCAGAAAAGCTTATGAAACCGGACGCGGTTCTATAACGATACGTAGTAATGCGATTATAGAAGAAAAACACGGTAGAAACTACATCGTTATCGATGAAGTACCTTATGGACTGAATACACTTTCCTTAAAGGAAAAAGTAGCAAGCTTAGTCCACAATAAAGTCATCGATGGTATTGCAGACTACCATACAGACTTAAAAAATGGTCTAAAAATAACGATAACTCTAAAAAGAGATGCAAACCCTCAGGTTGTTTTGAATAACCTATACAAACACACAGAATTCCAAACTACATATGGCATACTATTCATTATGTTGGATATGGGTGTACCGAAAACACTCGGTTTAAAAGCGATAATAAGTAAATATATCGACCATCAAAAAGAAGTAGTAATTCGCCGCACAAGGTTTGAACTAGAAAAAGCGGAAAAAAGAGTACATATCTTAGAAGGATACAAGATTGCTCTCGATAACATCGACGAAGTTATCAAGATTATTAAAGAAGCAGAAAGCGATGTTTTAGCAAAAGAACGCTTAATTAAGCGCTTCGGTTTCTCAGAACTCCAAGCAGACAGCATTTTAGAATTAAAATTGAGACGTCTGACCGGATTAGAAAGAAATAAAATCGAAGAAGAACTTGCTAACTTACTAAAAGTAATCGAAGAATTGAAGAGCATTTTAGCTAGCGAGCAAAAAGTCCTAGATATCATCAAAAAGGAATTGACGGAAATTAAAGATAAATATGGAGATGAACGTCGTACTAAAATTGATATGACAGCAGTAGACTTCATAGAAGATGAATCCTTGATACCAGAAGAAAACAGCATCATTACATTAACTGACAAGGGTTATATCAAACGTGTCGCAGCAAACACCTATAAAACACAGAATCGCGGAGGTGTAGGCATCAAAGGAATGTCAACCAACGAAGAAGACAACGTTAAGCTGATGGTAAATGTATCTACACATGATTACATACTATTCTTTACAAATAAAGGTAAAGTATACCGTATAAAGGGTTACGAAATACCAGAATTTGCTAGACAGCATAAAGGATTACCAATCATAAACCTTTTACAGATTGAAAAAGATGAGCTTGTAAACTCAATCATCAAGGTAAGCAACGAAGATGCAGCGAAATTCCTTCTATTTGCCACTAAAAAAGGTGTTGTAAAGCGTACAAGTATTGACGAATTTGCTAACATTCGTCAAAATGGTAAACTATGTATAACACTTAAAGAGAATGATGAATTGATAGAAGTCAAAAAGACGAATGGTGAAAACAAAATTATGTTAGGCTCATCGAATGGTCGTGCAGTATTGTTCGACGAATCGGAAGTTCGCATCATGGGTAGAACCGCTTCAGGAGTCCGTGGAATAACGATGCCTGATGGAGAATGTATCTGTGCAGAAGTATGTGACTTGGATACAAATATCCTCATCGTTACAGAGAAAGGTTACGGAAAACGAACATTTGTTCGTGAATTTAGAGAGACCCGTCGTGGCAGCAAAGGTGTTAAAGCATTGAACGTTACTGAAAAGAACGGAAATATCGCTTCATTTAAAATTGTGGATGACAACAAAGACATCGTAATCATAACCGATTCGGGTATGGTAATAAGACTAGAAACCACTTCGATTTCTCAATTGGGCAGAAATGCTCAAGGTGTTAGACTAATCAACCTTAAAGAAAATCAATGGGTATCATCGATAAGTGTTGTTGAAAAAGATTCTGAAGAAGCTGCTGAGACTGAAGAAACGACACCTTTAGAAGAACAAACTGTGGAAAACGTTCCAAAAATAGAAGAAAATGGCGAATAAAGCCATTTTTTATTTTGAAATTATTTCCCGGGAAATAATTTGGACAGAAATTGCAATTTGGCAAAATGAGTTTTCTGATGTTCCACGTGGAACATTCCAAATTACAAAATTAATTCCATATATTATCCTGTTTTATTTCCCGGGAAATAAAATTATTACAAAAATGATTTATTTAAGAATCCAAATTAAGTTATCCACAGCAATGTTTCACGTGGAACATTGTAATATTGCATACTTCAATAACGTGAAAAAAGAACAATTATTTCCCGGGAAATAATTTTGAGGTCATATTTAGTGATTGATTATTATTTAAAAAATCTTTTTTTATCCACAACAATGTTCCACGTGAAACATTGTTATAACCTGGTTAAACTGTTTAATGAAGAGTGATTTGCTTTTCGATTGTACAATTAAATTAGATTTTTATAAAAACGCTTAGATTCTTGCCTATTATATGTTTCACGTGAAACATTTAACTGTAAAAAATACTGTTTTGTATTTAATTTATTATGTATTGTTTGAAAAATGTTAAATTTTTCGACTTTTCCACAATGTTCCACGTGGAACATTGTAATATTGCATACTTCAATAACGCGAAAAAAGAACAATTATTTCCCGGGAAATAATTTTGAGGTCATATTTAGTGATTATTATTTAAAAAATCTTTTTTTATCCACAGTAATGTTCCACGTGGAACATTACTGCACACTTGTTATCGAAATCGCATTATTAGTGAGTTTTAAAAGATTGTTTTTGCTATAGTGCAGCCAATTTTATTTCCTGGGAAATAAAATTCCATATATTTAGTGCCATATTTTTAAAAAATGCTTCTTAACATGTATATATACTATCTATGTTCCACGTGGAACATAGCAATAAAATCGCCTATTTTAAATGATTGATTCAAAGATAAAATACTTTAGTATTAAATTGTAGATTTAAATGTTCCACGTGGAACATCAGAAAACCCATTTTGCCAAATTGCATTTTTTGTCTAAATTATTTCCCGGGAAATAATTTCAAAAAATAACTGTGGAAAACTTTGGGTTGTATTCCCCTATTCTATGTGATATACTTATAACGCACAACGAACAATTGTCGAACCTGGTCAGGATTGGAAAATAGCAGCCATAAGATGAGACTTCGTGTGTGCTTTTATTTTGGAGGAATACTATGATAGAAAACAAACTGTGGAAAAAACTATTCAAATTAGCTGAAAAATCCCTACAAAATGATGAGTTCCCTGTAAGTGCGATAATATTTGATGAAAGCGGAATTATTAGCTGTGGATATAACAAAAGAAATGCAAGTAAAAAAACAACTGACCACGCTGAAATCATAGCCATAGAAAAAGCGAATCGCAAATTAAAAGAATGGAACTTACAGAACAAATGTATGCTTATTACTCTTGAGCCATGTGATATGTGTAAGGCCGTTATAAAGGAGGCTCGCTTAAAAAATATTTACTATTTAGTGCCCCGCTATACTTATAAAAAACAATACAAATGTTCTAATTTTGAAACAGTAGTATTTGAAGGGCCAGAAAAAGAGAAATACATGAAAGATATACAGACATTTTTTAAAGACAAACGATAATAAAACTAGATTTAATAAAATCAATTTGTTATAATTAAATTGGAGATGGTTGAGATGTCATACAAAGTATTATATCGAAAATATAGGCCTTCAAATTTTAATCGAGTTATAGGCCAAAAAAGCATCATAGATACGTTAAAAAATAGCGTATCCAACAATACTTTTTCCCATGCCTACATATTTACTGGTCCCCGTGGGACTGGTAAAACATCGACAGCCAAAATACTCGCTAAAGCGATAAATTGTACTAATTTAAAAGATGGCGAAGCCTGTGGAGAATGTGAGAATTGCCTAAATTTCAATACGACTCCAGATGTAATAGAAATCGACGCCGCTTCGAATAATGGGGTAGACGAAATCAGAGAGCTGAGAAACAATATTACATTAGCGCCCGCATCATCCAAATTCAAAATATATATTATTGATGAAGTACACATGCTATCAACCGGAGCTTTCAATGCACTACTTAAAACCTTAGAGGAACCGCCAGGGCATGCGATATTTATCCTTGCTACTACGGAGGTATACAAAGTTCCAATTACAATATTGTCTCGATGTCAAAGATACGATTTTAAAAAGATAAATAGAGTAGATTTAATAAATCATCTAAAAGATATCTGTAAAGAAGAATCAATCGAGTGCGATGAAGAAGCTTATGAGGAAATCTATGCACTGAGTGAAGGCTGTGTTCGTGATGCTTTGAGCATACTGGATCAAATGTCCAAGACGACAGCTCGAATCACGGCGGAAAGCATACTTTCTAATTATAATATCATATCGAATAAAAACATCGAAGAACTGCTAAATGCAACTGTTCAAAACAAGCCAGAGCTCATCGTTTCAGCGATAGACAGTTTTGAAGATGCAGGAACAAACGCACAAAAAATTATAAAAAAGATGATAAAATTTTATGAAAATGTTGCTATACAGATTAAGCTTGGCAAAGAAAAACGATACAAATTTGAGCTTTTAAATAAATTAATCAGGAACTTAAACAGCTGCTATGTCGACGCAAGAATAAATGAAAACGTTTTTACGATGATAAAAATAAGCTTTCTAGAACTTATAAACGGTAATTCTTTAGTAGATAACAGTTCGCCACATCCAACTGTATCGACAAAAATACCAGAACCAAAACTAGAGCTAAAAAGAGAACAAGACAGAGAGACGCCACCAATAGAAGAAGAAAATAAAGCTCTTTCTTTAAGCGAAATAAGGATTAACAACTGCTTTGTGGACGTAAACAAAGAGGCGTTGAATGAAGTACTAAATATATGGAATAACTTAGAAAACAAAAAAATTAGTACGATAGTAGTACAAAATTACACACCAGTTGCAGCGTCAGATAAGTACACCATTTTCACAGCAGAAGAAGATTCTTTGGCAAATCTCTTTAATATTAAAAGAGAAGAGATAGAGAAAAGTCTTAAGAAAAAGGAAATTACGACAAAAGTTGTCGCTATCACAAACGAAGAATGGATACAACAGAAAGAAAAATTTAAAAATAATCGCATAAAGAAAATAAAATATGAATACATAGAAGAACCTGCACCAAAAGACGATGGAGCAGAGATGAAAGGACAGCTGGACACGCTGTTCACAGAAAAAGTAATAGAAATATCTTAGGAGGAAAAAAATATGAACGTGCAAAACATAATGGCACAAGCCCAAAAAATGCAAAGAGAAATCACAAAAAAACAGGAGGAAATATACAAATCTACATTCGTTGGAGAATCCGAGTGGGTGAAAGTCACGATGAATGGTAGAAAGCAAATCATCAAGATTGAAATTACCCATACAGGCGATTTAAACGAAGAGAAAGAGATGCTCGCAGACATGATTACCATTGCCATTAACAATGGAATTCAAGCAATTGACAAAGAAATCGAAAATAAGCTAGGTCCTTACAGCAAGCAACTCGGCGGTTTATTATAAGATGAACATCTATCCCGAATTGCTAGAGACACTTATAGAATACTTTAAAAAATTGCCAGGAATAGGAGAGCGTACTGCAGAAAGATATGCTTTAGCGCTTATAAAACTTGAAAAAGAGGATTTAAAAGACTTTTCTGTCGCCATCGATAAAATCGATAAAACTCTTAGAAATTGCGAGATATGTGGACACCTTACAGACCAAAACACCTGTTCGATATGTACAGATGAAAACCGCAATCACAATTTAATATGCGTTGTAGAAGATTACAAAAGCATCTTTATGTTTGAAAAAACGGGAAAGTTCGGAGGTGTATACCACGTGCTCGGAGGTTTAATTTCGCCGATAGATGGAGTCAATCCCGACGATTTAAACATTTCAAAGCTGATTACTAGATGCAAAGAATTGAACGATGCAGAAGTCATCATCGCTTTAAGACCGACGATTGAAGGTGACACGACGACACTATACATTAATAAAGTCCTCAACAGAGAGAATATAAAGATTACGAGATTATCGTATGGCATCCCTATGGGAGCAGAATTAGACTACTTAGACATCCTGACTCTCGAAAGAGCACTATACGATAGAAAAGAAGTGGCATAAAAAAACACAATCGCCATATTATTAACTGATAGATATGAAAATAGTTTATATGCTAATAAAAAAAATGATATTTGCATTTACAATCCTATACAGTTTCAATATAATTATGGAAAGTTTAAGCCTCTTCATACCCCTCAATGTTTATACCATAGGAACTGTCTCCTTATTAGGATTTCCAGGGTTATTCATTTTGGTGGGACTTTTAATGATATAACGAGGTAACTATGAAAACGAACACAAAAATAGCAGTCCTAGAAAAAGAGTTCAGTGAGAATAATAATTCCCACGTTTTTTTGGTGGAAACAAACGACCAAGAATCAGCTTTAAAAAATGTTAAAAATCTAATCAAAAAAATTCTTAACGATGAAAATGTTTCAATACAGGTAGAAAATGAAACCTATCTAGAGTTGATAATCGTAAGACCGGAAGGAAAAGATATAAAAAAGGACTCAATCCACGCATTACAAGATAGAGTTAAGACCAAACCGATTCTCTCGGACCACATTTTTTACGTGATAGCGGAAGCAGAAAAACTAAATCCAATCGCTGCGAATAAGCTCCTAAAGACAATCGAAGAACCAAATGATAATGTTATAGGTTTCCTTTTAACATCGAATGCAGATTTAATACTCCCAACTATAAAGAGTCGATGCGAACAATTGACGTTGATATACGATGTTTCTAACGACCTTACTGTCCCGGATGATTTACATGATAAAGTAAAAAAGTTGATAGAAAGTATAGAAAATAGAGACCATGTCGAGTTTTCAAAAATAAAAAGTGACGAAGATATTCTCAAAGAAAATTTCAAAATCGTTGAAAAACTGCTAAAAAACTATTATAATACAGCGTGTAACTTGACGAAAGAAAAAGGACTCGATAAAAATCTATTAGAAAAATTGGCCAAAAACAATACGTATAGTCAGTTGATTAGAAAAAGTCATTATTTAAATAAGACATTCAATAAACTCTCTGAGAATATGAACAAAGACCTTCTACTAGAAAAAGTTTTTATCGAATTGAAGGACGTGAAATAATGTATATTGTAGGAGTTAAATTTAAAAATGATGGCAAAGCTTACAACTTTTGTTCAGAAGAAGCCTATTCTAAGAACACAAAAGTTATCGTTGAGACGGAAAAAGGAAGACAATTAGGTGTCGTCGAAAGAGTAGAACCTTCTGAAAAGTACAAAAGTCTTAAAAAGATTCTATCGACTGCGACGGAGGAAGAATACAACAAATATCTGAGAAATATAAAAGATGCAAATAAAGCTCTTTTAGATACTAAGGAATTAGTAAAAAAACTAAAGCTAAACATGAATTTAATCGATGCCAGCTTCTCGTTGGACAAAAAAGTGCTTCTATTCAATTTCATCTCCGATGAAAGAGTAGATTTTAGAGAACTCGTCAAAGAGCTCGCGGGTCGTTACCACACGAGAATCGAACTGCACCAAATCGGAGTAAGAGATAAAGCTAAGGAAATAGGAGGAATCGGGTTGTGTGGTCGAGTTTTGTGCTGTAAGAGCTGTTTAAAAACTGTAAATTCGATAAATATAAACATGGTAAAAAATCAAAACATCTCCCTAAATCCGACAAAGATAAATGGAGCATGCGGTCGTTTACTGTGTTGCTTTACCTACGAAAACGATTTATATGAAGAAAACAGAAAAATTTTGCCAAAAGTAGGAGAAAAAGTACCACACAAAAGCTCAGAAGCAGAGGTCAAAGAAATAGACATATTGAATAAAAAATATGTCGTCAAAACAGGAGAAAACACGACGGAAGAAGTGACTTTAGACTGATGGAATGCAATGATTTATACGATTATGGTTTAAAAATCTATCAAAATCCTAAATATTTCAAATTCAGTTTAGACTCCATACTCTTAGGGGAATTCACTGAGTTAAGACGGCATGACAAAATTCTCGATTTATGCACGGGAAACGCACCCATTCCGATGATATTGACGACAAAAAAGAAAGAAATCTCTATCGATGCACTCGAAATTCAAGAAGAAATTTTCGAGTTAGCAAAGAAAAGTGTCACAGAAAATGAGCTAGATAATCAAATAAAAGTCTTAAATGCTGATGCAAGAATATATACTTCAAGCGAAAAATACGACACTGTATTAGCAAATCCGCCATACTTTAAAGTGACTCAAAACTCGCAAACAACTGAAAACGAGATAAAAAGAAATGCGCGCCATGAAATGCTTTTAACTTTAGAAGAAGTCATCATCTCTGCAAAGAAAAATCTGAAAGAAAACGGCACATTTTACATGGTTCATAGAGTCGATAGATTGCTTGATGCTATTAAAATTTTAGAAACACAAAAGTTCGGAATAAGGAAAATAGCAATTATTAACACAAAAAAAGGCAAAGATGCCGAATTTTTTCTCATGCAAGCATCAAAATATAAAAAAAGTGATTTAAAAATAAAATCATATGAAGTAGAATCCCTTAAGACATACAAAGGAATATTTAAGGAGGACAGTAGATGAAGATAATATGTGGATTAGGTAATCCTGGAAAAGAATACGAGAACACACGACACAATGTCGGTTTTATGGTTATAGACAATTACTGCAAAAACGACAGATTTAGTCAAAAATTCAACGGTCTCTATATACAAAAAAACATAGAAGGGGAAAAAGTGATTTTCCTTAAACCACAAAGCTATATGAATTTGTCAGGAACAGTCGTAAGACCCTACTGTGAATATTTTAAAGTAGACTTAAAAGACGTGCTAATCATACGTGACGATTTAGATTTAAAACTAGGGCATGCGAGGATAAAATTTGACAGTTCCTCAGGTGGAGATAATGGAATAAAATCTATCATAAGCTCTCTAGGTAGCCAAAAATTCTACCAATATAAAATCGGAATCTCTAATGACAAAAGCTGGGATACAAAAGACTACGTATTAGGAAAATTCTCTAAAAAAGAAGCAGAAGTACTCAAAGAAATTATTGCTGACTCAGAAAAGATTATCGACTTATTTATTCGAGGGAAAATTTTAGAAACGCAAAATTACAATTATGGTGATTAAAATGAAATTTGTTACAGATAAATTTGAATATAGACCTAATTGCAACGTATATGGACTTACGAAAGAACTGAGTGCACTCTATATGTTTAATTACTTTCAAAAAAACGACGAAAACGTGCTCATTTTAACAAGTTCTCTCTACGAAGCAAACAATTTCTATAAAATGTTACAGGCATATACAGACGATGTTCTGTTTTTTCCCATGGATGACTTTTTAACATCTGTGGCCATCGCCGTATCTCCCGATTTAAAAATGAAGCGTTTAGAAACCCTAGAACAGCTCAAGAAAAATAAAAAGAAACACATAGTGGTCACATCTTTGATGGGTTATTTAAAATACCTGCCGAATTTAGAGGAAGAGCAGAGCTTAATAATAGACCCCTCCTCCCAAATTATTTCCCGGGAAATAATTTTGACCAAATTAGAAGAGTTTGGATACAAGAGAGACTCACTGGTAACAGTAACAGGAGAATATGCTGTTCGGGGGTATATCATAGATATTTTTCCAGTAGATGCTATAAAACCAATACGAATAGAATTCTTTGACGAAGAAATCGAGTCCATCAAAGAGTTCGACGAAGAGACACAGAGGTCGACCAAAGTCCTAGACAAAGCAGAATTGAGAAAATTCAATGAGAGCATCTCTGATACACCAAATTCGTTGTTAGACTACCTTGGAAACCAAACGCTATTCTTGATAGACGAGTCGCAAATAAAGAATTCGTATATCAACCTCCAAAAAGATATTTTTGAGTACAAGACGAGTAAAGAAATCGACCCAAACACCGATTATATGTTCGAGTACGAGAAAATGAACCCTGCAAAGACATATAAAGTCGATACGATAAACGCCTACAACGATAAAAATGCCCTCGCATATAGCTCGAAATCTGTAGATAATTTCAACTCCAATATGCAAGACTTAAAAGCCTTCTGCTTAAAAGAACTAAAAAAGAATACGATTATCTTCGCCTTAGAGACACAAAATCAAATACACACGATACAAGAACTCTTCGAAGAGACATACCTCACAAATGAAGAGAAATTATTCATAGGAAAAATAAACATCATTGAGAAGAAGCTTTATAAAGGATTTATCTTCGATAAATATGTTTTAATAACGCCAAACGATATAGACAAGACGATAAAAAAAGAGATAAAGTACAGAAATTCGATAAAAATAGGTAGAAAAATAAAATCATTCAGTGACTTGACACAAGGAGATTACATTGTACACGAAGCGCACGGAATAGGTATTTATAGAGGTTTAAAGACCCTGACGAGCGGTGGCTATACACGCGATTACATAGAATTAGAATATCAAGGAAATGACAAGGTATATGTACCAATTGACGGTATAGACAAACTTTACAAATACGCTTCTAACCCAGGAACTTCGATAAAACTGAGTAAATTGAACAGTGCAGCTTGGGCAAAAAAGAAAAACGAAACCAGAAAAAAAATACGAGACATCTCGGGCGAATTAATCGAACTCTACTCGAGCCGAAACAAAATTCAAGGTCCTGCCTATAAAGATTATGAAGAAGAAATAAAATTTGCCTTAGATTTCCCTTATGCCCTAACGAGAGACCAAGAAAAAACAATCAAAGAAATCGATGCTGACCTAAAACAGACCGCTCCGATGGATAGACTGCTTTGCGGAGATGTAGGATACGGAAAGACAGAAGTCGCCTTTCGAGCTATGTTTAAAGCTGTGATAAATGGATACCAAGTCGCGTACTTATGCCCGACGACGATTCTTTCTAAGCAACAATATACGAGTGCTCTCGAAAGATTTAAAGATTTTCCAATAAAGATTGCACTCTTAAACCGCTACGTTTCTCAAAAAAATGTCACGAGAATACTGAATGAATTGAGAGAAGGAAAAATCGATATCATCATAGGAACACACAAATTGTTAAACGACCAAATCGAATACAAAAAATTAGGCTTACTCGTCATCGACGAAGAACAGCGTTTCGGTGTCACTCATAAAGAAAAGATTAAAAAAATCAAAAACGACGTCAACGTTTTAACCTTATCGGCAACACCGATTCCGAGAACGCTCAAAATGGCAATGAGTGGACTGAGAAGCCTCTCCGTCTTAGATACGCCTCCAATTAACCGCTATCCGATACAAACTTACGTTATAGAAGAAAACGACCTCATCATGAGAGATGCCATATATAAAGAACTTACTCGAAACGGACAAACGTTCATTTTGATAAATTCCATAAACGAATTGGAGCGTTTCAAAAACAAATTGCAAAAGCTAATACCAGAGGCCAATATAATATGTGGTCACGGACAGATGTCTTCCGAAGAACTTGGGAACATCATGGAATCATTTATAAAAGGCGACTACGACATACTAATTTGTACGACGATTATAGAGACAGGAATCGACATTCCGAACGTTAATACGATTATAATCATCGACTCCGATAAATTTGGACTAAGTCAACTTTATCAGATAAGAGGCCGAGTCGGAAGAAGCGATAAGATTGCATACGCCTATTTAATGTACAACCCTGCGAAGGTGCTCACTGAAACAGCCATGAGACGTCTCGACTCGATAAAAGAGTTTACAGAATTGGGAAGTGGATACAAAATCGCTATGAGAGACCTCGCTATAAGAGGAGCAGGAGATTTCTTGGGAAGCGAACAAGCTGGTTTCATCGATGCCGTGGGTTTAGATTTGTATACAAAGATGGTCGATGAAGAAGTCAAACGCTTGTCGGGCGACGAAATCGAAAACAAAGAAGAAACAGGCCCATCTCTCCATGCGAGTACATACATATCAAACGACTATGTCAGCGATGAGAACATTAAAATTGAAATTCACAAAATGATAAACACAATAAACGACAGAACGGACTTCCAAAATGTCAAAGCGGAGCTCGAAGATCGTTTTGGTAAAATTGATGAAGAGCTAGAGATATACATGCTCAAAAAGTGTGTAGAAGGCTTCCTCGATAGATTAGGAGTTAAAAAATTGCTCCAACTTCAAAACAAAGTGACAGTCGTACTTCCAGAAGAAGTATCGAACAAGATAGACGGGGAGAAACTCTTCCTGCAGAGCTACAGTATCTGTCCTAAATTTGAAATAAGTTATAAAAACAAGGAAATATCCATCACCCTCGTGACATCTCTATTAAAAAAGAATTATATTTACTATCTATTTGAACTTTTAAATGCAATTATTGAACAGATAAACTAGTATAAATATTGCAAATTTTATTAAAATAATAATGGTTGGTGATAATTTTGACACAGAATAGTAACATACGAAGAATCGATGAATTGGGAAGAATAGTCATTCCTAAAGATATAAGAAAAAAGCTACATATTAAAGATAACGAACCTCTTGAAGTTTTTATCGATAACGGCGAGATTAGAATAAGAAAGTATTCCTCTCTACCAGATATAATCGAATTCATCAGACACCTAATAGACATAGGGAATAGAATCGCAGGATATTCATATATTATTACAGATAGAGAAAAGATTATTGCGGCGACAAACACCTCGCTCGACACGATTCCTCTAGATTCTACTTTAGAAACACTCGTCCTCTCTTGCCAGGAAGAAAAAAACAGCGAGATAAATTACAAAATAGGAGACTGCGAAATTAAAGGTCGCGCAAATATCGTTCCTATCATTGTCGATAACGATAGGTCTGGACTTATCATAGAATATTCCACCTCTGGAGAAGTCAAAAATCAAGAAATTATCAAAATATTCAAAAACTTAATAGAGACAAACTTAAACAATTATTGATTTACAAAAAAAAGTGTGATATATTTAATACACATTGGACAGAGAAGAAGAGAGTAAGCGCTCGGATTTTATAGAGAGTCGTCGGTTGGTGGAAGACGATAATGAAAATCGCCGAACATGGCTTTGGAGTCCAAACGTCTAACTCGCGTTAAAAAGTTAAAGTGCATGATAAAACATGAATTAAGGTGGTACCGCGGATTTTATATTCGTCCTTTAGTTCATGTTTTTTTATATAGAAAAGAGGAACATTTTATGGAAAAAAAATTTTATATTACGACACCGATTTATTATCCTTCCGCCAACTTTCACATAGGCCACTGTTATAGTACGATAATCGCGGATTCACTCGCTAGATACAAAAAACTAGATGGATTCGACACATACTTCTTGACAGGAAGCGATGAACACGGACAAAAGATAGAAAAAAAGGCTTCTGAGGCAGGTCTTGAACCTAAGGAATATATCGATAAAATCGTCGATAATGCCAAAGATTTGTGGAAAAAACTTGGAATAACCTATGACCGTTTCATAAGAACCACGGATGAAGATCACGTCGATGCAGTCCAAAAGATTTTTAAACAGTTGTACGATCAAGGAGATATCTACAAAGGAGAGTACAGAGGAAAATACTGTACACCATGCGAGTCATTTTGGACGGAGTCACAACTCGTCGATGGAAACTGTCCAGACTGCCATAGAGAGGTACAAGAAGTAAGCGAAGAAGCCTATTTCCTAAGACTATCTAAATACCAAAAACGTTTGGAAGAGTACATCGAAGCTCATCCAGAGTTTATTCAGCCCGAATCGCGCAAAAACGAGATGGTCAATAATTTCTTAAAACCTGGTTTGGAAGACTTATGCGTCTCTAGAACGAGTTTCTCATGGGGTATCCCCGTAACGTTTGATGAAAAGCACGTCGTATACGTTTGGCTCGACGCATTGAGCAACTACATCACAGCTCTAGGATATAATTCGGACGACGAAACGCTGTTCAAAAAATTCTGGCCTGCAGACGTGCACATCGTCGGCAAAGAAATAGTGAGATTTCATACGATTATTTGGCCAATTATCCTAATGGCCCTAGACTTACCACTTCCAAAAAAAGTGTTCGGCCACGGTTGGTTGGTCATCGATGGAGCGAAAATTGCAAAAAGTGTCGGAAACTACAAAGATCCACGCGAATACATCGATTTATATAGTGCAGATGCTGTAAGATACTTTTCCTTGAGAGAAATTCCATTCGGTTCAGACGGAAACTTCTCTGAAGATGCTTTAATAGCCAGAATAAACAGTGACCTCGCCAATGTATGGGGTAATTTAGTGAATAGAACGATTGGAATGGCAAACAAGTATTTCAATGGAAACATTACAAACCCACATACAACAGAAGAAATCGATACTCCATTCATAGAAGCGATAGACAATCTGAAAAAAGATACAGACGCCAAGATAGAAGAATTGCAAGTTTCGAAAGTACTAGAATCCATTTTTGACGTACTTCGTGCAAGCAACAAATATATCGATGATACGACGCCTTGGACTTTGGCAAAAGACGAAACAAAAAAAGACCGATTGGAAACCGTATTATATAATTTACTTGAGGCGATAAGAGTAACAAACATTCTACTCAAACCTTTCATGCCTGAAAGCACTGCAAAAGTAGAAAAATACCTAAATAGCCAAAACACGAGATTTGAAGAGGCTAAATTTATAGAAAATCAAACTTACCAAGTGACCGATTCTCCAAAACCTTTATTTGAGAGAATTCAAAAAGAACAATAAAGATTGTAGAAAAGAGCTCTACAATTTTTTATATCGTCAAAAACCAATCTAGACAACAAAGGCATAATTGTATATAATGAAATCAAAAGAAGGAATTCAATATGTTTACAGACACGCACTGCCATATATTAGAAGAGGATTATGACAATATCGATAAAGTGATAAAAGATGCTAAGGATACTGGAATTCATAAGATGATAAACAATGGAAGCAATCGCCAAACTTCAGAAGAAGTTCTAGAACTTTCTAGAAAATACGACTCTCTATACGGCGCGATAGGTATTCATCCCGATTCCACAGAAGATTTTACAAAAGAAAACTTAGCTTTTATAGAAGAGCATATCCATGAAGTCGTCGCGATAGGAGAAATCGGTCTCGACTATCATTATGAAGGATATGACAGAGAAACCCAGTTGAATCTCCTCGAGGAACAACTGAAACTAGCAGAAAAGTATTCGAAACCTGTCATTATCCATTCGAGAGATGCCACACTCGATACGATAAATACCTTAAAAAAATTCCCTGCAGTCAAAGGCAGCATCCACTGCTTCACTGGAAGCCTCGAAACGGCAAAAATCTATTTAAAAATGGGATACAAACTCGGTTTTGGTGGAGTGACAACATTTAAAAACGCAAAACTGAAAGAAATTCTCAAAGAAATACCTCTAGAAGCTATACTTTTTGAAACCGACAGTCCGTACTTGTCACCAGAACCACTTCGTGGAACAAAAAACGAACCAAAAAATGTTCTCCATATTGCTAAATTTATAAGCGAAGTCCTAGGAATAACGTTAGAGGATTTGTCGAACATTACCGAACAAAATGTACATGACCTTTTTGACATTTGACGTACAATATGATAAACTGTCTTATATAAGGAGTAGTCTAAATGAAAAACATACGAACACTATATAAAATTGGTTGCACTTGTATATTAGTTGGAACTATATTGTGTTTCCAAAATAGTAGCATCACAAGCGTTGCAACGACTTCAAATATTAATCTCAACAAAAACTTAAATCTCAACGCAATGGCAAAAGTAATAGACAACTTTAAGTACGAAGATTTAAACCAAGTTTTAGATAGCTATACAGGCACTCTTACAGGATACGTAGCCAATTGCCCACTTTGTAGTGGCAGACTTGGCTGTACTGGACAAAATGTTTTAGATGGAACGACAGAGTATTCCGATAGCCAGTATGGAACCGTTCGCATCGTCGCTTCTTCTAGCAGCCTTCCTTGTGGATCAATAGTCCGCTTTAAAAACGATACTGTATCGAATACAGGAGAGATTACAGCAATCGTTTTGGATCGAGGAGTGACAGGGACATCTCTAGACTTACTCGTAGATTCTAATGCAACAGCCCTTACGAAAGTCGGCAGAAGAAAAATAAACTACGACGTACTGAGATTTGGTTGGAAACGAGAGAGAACGTGATGTTCTTTTTTTCACAAAAGCAAAAATAGGATGAGGACGGTGAAATCGATGTCTAGCTTTAAATTCAAAAAAAAATATGGTCAAAACTTTCTAACTTCAGAGACAATCTCTGATAAAATCGTCGATGCAATCAATCCGACCGAGGAAGACTTGATTCTAGAAATCGGTCCAGGTGGAGGAGCCCTTACTAAAAAACTTAAGAAATACAACTGTCCTCTCATCGCATTCGAAATTGACCGGGAAGTCGAGAAATATCTTTCTCCTTTAGAAGATGAAAAGACAAGAATAGTATACGAAGACTTTTTATCAGCAGACATAATTTCCATATTGAGAGCATATCATTACCAAAGATTATTTATCATAGGAAATTTGCCTTACTACATTACGACGCCTATACTGGATAGAATCGTAGAATTCGCTTTAGAGCCAGAAGAAATAGTGATAATGGTTCAAAAAGAGGTGGCAGACCGATTTATGGCAAAGCCTAAAACGAGAGAATACGGTTACATGACCGTCCTACTGAACTACCATTATAATATAAAGATTGTCACAGAAGTCGGCAGAAAAAATTTTCGTCCCGTCCCAGCCGTCGACAGTGCCGTACTAAAATTATCAAAAAAAGCAAAAGTGAATCTCGACTACGATAGATTTAAACAGTTGCTAAAAGATTCATTTCAATTTAAAAGAAAGACGATTAATAACAACCTGAAAAACTACGATTTAGCAAAAGTACAGAAGACACTTAGAAAACATGGCTATGATTTAAGTTCCAGAGCAGAAGAATTAGACCTGGAAACATTCATAGACCTCACAAACACCACAGAAAGGAAATAACCCAATGACAAAAGAGCAAAAACTCTTACAAGAGATGTTAACCCATAAAAATATAGCAAAGACTCCGTCGGCATTCGAAAGAATTGCCGATTTGTTAGAGTGGAATGAAGAAATTGAAAGAACAGAGGAAATCGAAAGTGGACATTCCCTCCGTGTCGCATATCTTTCCAAGAAATTGGCAGAAAGACTGCAACTCGATATAGAGGCACAAATCGAAATATATTTTGCAGCTCTTTTTCACGACATCGGGAAACATTGTATTTCAAAAGAAATAATCGGAAAACGCAGTAGACTAACTGACGAGGAATTCGACATTATCAAAACCCATTGCCAAAAATCAGAAGAGATTTTAAATGGCATTTTGAACGAGCATATAATTGCAATAATCAAAGAACATCACGAAAGGATTGACGGAAGTGGCTACCCCAATGGTCTTCAAGACTTGAGCATCGGAGCAAAAATATTGGGAATCGTCGATTCTTACGACGCAATGACTTCGCAAAGAGTTTATAACAAAACTTTGACAGAGAAAGAAGCCCTCGCAGAGTTGGAGAGTTGCACCCTAGAAAAAGAAATCGGCGGGAAAGGCGAACTCTATGCAGAAAATTTAGTGAATTTATTCAAGACGATAATGCTAGAAGAAATTTAACTTGATAATTTAACTGAAATGATATACTATATGTACCACAAAAGAAGTGAGTTGAAAAATATGAATCAAGAATACCAAAAAACAGACGAAAACATTATAGTTCAGACAAAGGTACATTAAGTAAGATTCAAGATACACCGGATGCTGATACCAGATTAAAGTTTGAAAATTTAAACGAAGGGCTTTTAAATCTCTTCTTAGATAAACTGTCTCTTGCCATCGATAAAACAAAAAAAGAAAGTTATCGGAGAACTAAGAAAGATTTAACACCATGGACAAAGTATAAATTAACAATTTACTCATTAATATTCCCATTAGAGACGTTATTTATCGCATGTCTCTTTCCATGGTTCAATGCGGAAGTCGACGAATGGTACAATCTGTTATATGCATTCCAACATCATCAAGCTCAAACGATAGGATTACTAATCTTAGGTATATCAATTGCTGGCTTGGTAATATATATAGGAAAAAAAGAGTACCGAAAAAGTGAACTACAAGCCGCTCAGTTAGAAGAGGAAATTTCCGATTTAGAAAGTGAACTAAAAAAGTTAGAGACACAAAAAGCAGATCTAAAGCAATATCTCGCTTCGAAGGAGACAACAGAAATAAAACCAGACGAAACGACAACATTTCTAGCAGAATACTATCGGCAACTTGAGAAAAGCCTCCTGAATAGATTGAGAAAAATAAACGATTTAGAAGAAATACGCGAAACCTTAAGGGAGCTGCTACAAGGAACGGAAATTGATTCATTACTATCTCCAGGAACAATCATGGGGACAGATGTAGCAACGATTAAAGAAACATT
This sequence comes from uncultured Bacilli bacterium, assembly GCA_910583745.1. Lineage (GTDB taxonomy): Bacteria > Bacillota_I > Bacilli_A > RF39 > UBA660 > RUG11867. The sequence continues at coordinate 47,607 of CAJTZC010000007.1, read as the reverse complement.
AGAAAAAAGATTTTCAGTGCAACCTACTGACGGTCCAATATCCTATTAAAACAGTTCTAAAATTTCACAATGGTCGGTATCTGCCATCAAAATCAATTACACTTAAAAAAGTTGACAAATTTTTTTTTGTGTGTTAGCATACATCCCGAAGAAAGGCGAGTTAAATAAAATGAATCAAGAATACAAAAAAGCAGACGGAAGCATCATAGTAAGTTCAGACAAAGGTACACTAAGTGAAATTCAAGATACACCGGATGCTGATACCAGATTAAGGTTGGAAAATTTAAACGAAGGACTTTTAAATCTTTTCTTAGATAAACTGTCTCTTGCCATCGAAGAGAAAAAAACAACATTAAAACAAAAAAAAGAGAGTTATCGAAGAACTAAGAAAGATTTAACGCCAAGTGCAAAATATAGCCCCCTACTTCTAGCCCCATTATATCCATTAACAACGTTATTTATCGCATGTCTCTTTCCATGGTTCAATGCGGAAGTCGACGAATGGTACAATCTGTTATATGCATTCCAACATCATCAAGCTCAAACGATAGGATTACTAATCTTAGGTATATCAATTGCTAGCTGGACAATATATAAAGGAAAAAAAGAGTACCGAAAAAGTGAACTACAAGCCGTACAGTTAGAAGAGGAAATAACCAATTTAGAAAGTGAACTAAAAAAGTTAGAGACACGAAAAGCGGATTTAGAGCAACATCTCACTTCGAAAGAGACAACAGAAATAACACCATCGGACCAAGTAATTTCTCTTGCAGACTACAATCGTCAACTGGAAGAAAGCATCTTGGCTAGATTGAGAAAAATAAACGATTTAGAAGAAATACGCGAAACTTTAAGGGAGCTGCTACAAGGAGCGGAAATTGATTCATTACTATCTCCAGGAACAATCATGGGGACAGATGTAGAAACGATTAAAGAAACGTTAGAAAAAAGATTTTTAATGCAACCAACGGACAATTCAAAACAGAATTAAAATCTTTTTTTATGAGAACAGGAGTAAAAATTATGAATAACGAATACAAAAAATCGAACGAAACAATATATATTAATGACGACAATGGACCACGAAAGGTTCCATCTACTAAATATGCAGTAGAAATAATAAAAATAGAAAACGAGTTAGAATGTTTAAAAACAAAAATTGACTCTCTCCAAAAAGAGTTAGAAGGCAGTAAATCTTCCACTTCTAAAGGCAAGCTAGCTGTTCTAGTCCTAGAGATTTTAGCGTTTTGGTTAATTACAGGTAAAATAGGATTAGATATAGCAGATTTTGCCAAAGAGATGCAGATGACACTCACAGAATTGATTTTTACGTCAGCTCCTCTTTTAGCGACAATAGTAATCGTATCAGTAGGCACACCTATATTAGTCATTAAAAGATTCTTTAACAATAAAAATAGAATTCCAGTCCTTGAAGCTCAGATTTTAGAATTAAATCAAGCGATTTGCCAATTGGAAGCGGAAAAAGACAGACTAACCAGTGAAGATGCTCCACTATCATATACGACAGAAGAGCCATGGCAAAGTTTAGAAGATTATAATAAGACCATAAGAAACAATATGATAAAAAGACTTAGAATGATAAGTAAACTCTATAAAGATAGAATGTATTTGCAACAATTATACGAGACTGGAAACCTTCCAAGCTACTTTGCTGAAAAAGGTTTTTCGTTAGAAGAGTCAGAAAGACTCAGTGAAAATTTTGGAAAGATTTTCGCACTACAACAAAAAAATCCGAACGAATAAGACACAAACCATTCAGTTGAAACTGGAGGTTTTTTCTATAGTACGAATAGAATGTCATCTTGATTCATAATTATTTGACAGAAGAGAAAAAATATGTGAAAATATGATATGGAGGATGTAATAAAATGAAAATCAAAAATGCAATTATAGCTACTATAATTACAATTGGAATAATAAGTGGTGGTGCATTTCTTGCAATAAACCACAACAAAAAATTAGAGGAGAATCCGCCTCAATCGATACCTGATAAAAAGGACCCAGTTCAAAATGACGACAAGGAACCTGACAAAGGTACCATTCCTGATGATTCCACTCAAACTGAAGAGGAAGGGGAAGACCAAGAGGACGAAAAAAAGCCAGTAGTATCAAACCCAGACACTTCTAAACCGAATAAACCTGGTTCATCTACTGGAAACAAGCCAAATGTTCCTTCTAAGCCACAAGAACCATCAGAACCAAACGTGCCGGAAAACCCGGATGTTCCTGAAAAGCCTACTGAGCCTGATAAACCAGTAAACCCTGACCAGCCAACGGAACCAGATACACCGGAGTTGGTAGACGCGTTCAAAGTGACAAACAGCATGGTCGAAAATGGAGTCGTCTCACTAAAAAACAAAAAATATGGAACATTGATTATAAGTTCTGATATTGAAAAAAATGTAAGAATAACGTTAGAAGACGTAGAAGTTACGACCAAAATGACGTTAGAAAAGCCGAACAATTATCAATTAGACGTAGTAAATTCTAAGATTAACTCTCTTGAAATATCAGCAGATACACCTACAATGTTCGCACGCTTATTCAGATCCAAATCACTTTTCCAAATGAATAAAGCTTTAGAAGGGCCAACCGTCAACTTTGGTACAGGAAGTACAGTACAAGACATCGCTATCAGTGGCAACGTCGAAATCAATGGCACGAGCAAAGTTGCTAATATTCAAGTAACAGACGGTACAGAAGTCGTGTTAAATATTCCAAGTGAAAATGTTACTTTAAATACTAACGGAACAGTCAATATAAATAATTCAGTGACAAACCTTACTAACAATGGTAGCAACTCTACAATAGTTGTCACATCCAATGTGGAAAACTTTGTGAATGAATCCAGCAGTTCGATAAGAATTAGTAGTTCGAGCAACATTACGAACTTCGAAAATAGAGGAAACAACAGTACTGTTTCAGGAAATGGCACGATTACCAATGCAAAAATATCTGCAAACGATACGCTGATTTATGCAGAAGTCATCAATAAACCTGAATTGGATACAGACGTCGACAATGTTCTTATCCGAAAAGAAAACGATATCACTCTTACTGATGTACATTCCACTTCACAAAGCAGTGTAACATTTACTTTAAGTAAAGCCACAAAATTGACGTTGAACGATGTGTCTGTAATCTGTACAAAGGGAAAGAGTATCTCTCTATTCAACTTGACGACCAAAGACGATATGACATACACACTTTCCACTTCCTATTATAAAAATGATTCTTATGAACTCTACATCACACTTCCAAATGGAAACATTATAAGTAGAGAGTTCGATACAGACTATGCGAATCCTACAGTCAATAAAGTTGTGATAGATAGAATTTCGAACACAGAAGCAACATTAGAAATGTATGGAGTCGACGAAGGTGGTATTCTTTACTATATGATTGAGGATGCTTCGGCAAGAGGAACATTCACTCCAGAATCTATCAAAGCAAACGGCAAATCTGAACGAGTAAAAGTCGGCTATAATTCTGTCGGCATTACAAATTTAGAAGAAGGCAAATCATACAATCTTTATTATGTCATAGAAGGCTATTTTAATAATACTTCAGCAGTAAAAGGTCCTTTCGAAATAACAAATCAAGTGACGGAACCTTCTACGAGTGAATACCAAATAGTTTATGCTGCAGAAGAGATAACAAACCGATTTGTCTTCAAACTGAATAAAGCTCCAAAAAAAGCTTTGACATTACAAGACTTTGAAATTATATGTCCACAGGAATCAAACCTCACTACGAAAAATGCGAAATTCACAGTAAGTCCAGACCTACTAACTTATATCTTAGTAGTCCCTGATAATTATGGACACAAAGACAACAAATACAGAGTGAAAATCGACATCTCTGATACGGAGAGCATCGAATCGAGCTTTGTCTCACATTTCGACCCACCTGTAATCAGAGGCGCAGTAGACAATGTCACAAGACCAAATGAAAATTCTGCTTCTTTAAGTTTTAACTCCGACGAAGCGGGCATGATATATTATGGCGTTTACGAATGGAATGGTGCTATCTACGATTATAATTCTACCACCCCATTCGCTTCAGATGTTTTGACAGGCGCTATATCGAGTAAACAACAAAAATTGCACGAAGGTCCAAATACATTAACTGTCGATTTAACAGGTATCACTGTTACAAACAATACGAGATTATGGGCATTGTTCGTCGATGACGCGGGAAATTATAGAGTAGGCTTTGTAGACCATTACAAGATACCAGCTTATGTCAATCCAGAAGAACCAGACCCAAGTGGAAGCACATTAAAAATCACTAATTTCGAAGTAAAAAACAACAAGTCTATTTCAATCGATTTTAATGAAGCAATAGGCTGGATAACATCAGACGATATCGAATTATCTGTTGTTCAAGATGGTTCACTTCCATCTAAGATATTATATTCAATCAATAATGACATACCTAATCATCTAAGCATAGAACTACTAAACCACGTTTTAACAACTGGTGAATATCAATTGACAATTCGCACAATAGATAAAGATGAAAAAAATGTGACGCTTACGAAAAAGTTCACAGTAAATTAAAGGAACCCATTTGGGTTTTTTTAATATGGTTAATTCTCGGCACAAATAAATTTAATGATATTATTTGCAAAATTACAATATCACCGTAATGAAGCCTAGAAAAGTTTCAAAGCATTTTTTGTATTTTAAATCAATCTGTGTTAATATATAAAAAAGGACGAGATGAAGATGGATTTTATCAAAATGGGAAATTTTATTGCGGAGTTAAGAAAAGAAAAAAATATAACACAAGAAAAACTAGGAGAACTCTTGGGAGGGATAGACCGAAGAACAATATCGAAGTGGGAAAGGGGATTAAGTTCTCCTGATATTGCGTTATTAAGCCCACTTGCAAAAACATTGGATACTTCGATTGAGGAAATTATTCAGGGCGAAAAAATATCGAGAAAAGAAAAGGATAATCAGGATATAAACATAGAAGCCATTAAATTTTATAATAAACTATATAAAAATAAAATCACAAAAATCTTTTTAAGTATAGTTATAATCTTAATTTGTGCTTTCGCGTTTACTTTACTAAGAACAGATTATTACAAATATAGAATAATGAATTTTTCTCATGATGAACAAAACAGCGATTTTGCTATTTCAGGAACTGTCATTTATAATAAAGAGGATTTTATAATAAATGTAAATAGTTTGCTGTATTCAGATATATACACAGGTACAACCCAGGAAATAAAAACCGATTATGTCAAAATAACATTTTATATAAACGATAACATTTTAGTATCACATATTTTAGAAAGCGATAAAGGTGATAAGTATATTAACGAATTTTTAGAAAGTTTTCATACAAATTATGTAGGTAAATTTAATAAAAATAACACGTATAAAGATTTAAAAAACTTAAAAGCCAATGTAGAATATAAGGATAGCGAAAACAATTCCAAAATAATTGAAGTAAAAATAAGTGTAGAAAATTAAACATATTCAACAGTTCTTTTATTAGCAAAAAAAGTAGCATATTCATTTTGAATATACCACTTCGTTTACAATTTGAAGAGTGCATTTACTGTGCACTCTTTTCTGGATTGCAAGTCATATCTTGTAAAGAGCATTTTACTGTTATATAATTACCTATATTATCTTTGAGAAACTTTGATATTAGTGAATGTGGATTATTGTTTAGAATTTTAGACGATGACTATATCTTACTAGATAAAATTCAAACTGGATTACATGGCGAGTCATATCATTTATAACATAATTTTGACTATATCCATGACAAATTAAAGGCGCATTTAAATAAGTAAAAATAAGATAAGTAGTTATTTGTTAAAATTAACGAACAATCTTTTTACATTTTTGCTAAGGACAGTTAAAAATATTAATATAAATAAATTAATAAATTCAATTTTAAGAAAAAGATTTCTAATATTTTTTAGTTGCTTTTTGTTTGCTTCAGAGAAAATTTTATGAAGCTCCACATTATGAAGTTTAATATCTAATCCAGTTGGATTTAATAATAAATCCTCCATTAAGTTTATTTCGAATGTCTTTTCTTTTTGGTTAATATAACCACACATATCTTTCATATTTATTTCGGTTGGAAAAAATTCTAAAATACTATTAAGCCTGTTAGTACTAGTAATTAAATTTAAATCGTTGAAAAGTTTTTCTATTGATAGTATATCAACGAAAGTTCCAGTAATTTCTAACGTTCCAGTTACTCTATGATGTCTCTCTGAAACAGAAATATATATTTTTGCTGTATCACTTATAGTACCATCATCGAAAGTAAATATATCAGTAGAAAGGAAAAAATTTATATCCTCTTTGATTTTAGGGGTTAGGAAGATTCTGTCCCATGCGTCTGTATAAACAGTTCCATCAGGCGTAGTTATAAAAGAGTTGTTACAACAAATATAAACATACGTTATAATACTTAAAAATATAAAACAAATAGTATTTATTATCAAATTTTTAGAATTCATAAAAGCACCTCTTTGTACTTTGTAGTATACCGAGTTCCGTAATTTATGTCTAGTGCAATTTTTAAGGACTTTGAGCATTAAATAAAGAAGCAGGCTTATCTTCCTGCAACATATTCTTTATTAACGTAATATTTAAATGCATCTATTGCTATTGATATATATTTTGAATTAACTCCATCAGATTTTGCTAATAAGTTTGCAAAAATTCTTGTTTCATCTTGTTTTAAGAGTTCACAAATTTCATCAAAATAGGAATTTCCCATTACCGGGAACCATATACCAGTTCTCTTTAACGCTTCTGGCGTTTCACTACTAAATAAAGGTTTAAAATACGTCTTGAAGGCTATTGGTAAAGATATTCCGTTTTTAATTTTCCTAGATATATTTATAGCATCAATATCTGCACAGTAATCAGAGCGAGAAAATCTCGTGCCACTAGTACCTATTTTCTTTTTTGCCCAGTCTAATAAATCTTTTTCGCCATCTTTTTGAGCTTTTTCAATATTAGCAGTGAAACTTAACACATCTCCACCCCAACCTGCATATATGTTTGAAAGTGTGTCCAGCGCTTCTTGATTCCCATCGGCGTATTCAAATAATAAAGCACTTAAAGTCGCGCAAAAATGAGTCATATCACTAAACCATACTTCTGTATTTGAACCATAACAACTATCGTATGACGTATATAAACCATCCCGTGTAGTATTCACATAAGGTGCCACTTGATATACATGTGGAGCTGCATATATTTCTGTGCAATCTTTCGCTTCAACAATAGTTAAGTTTACTCCCATGCCAATCGCTATGAGTGATGATAATATAATTTTTCTTTTCATTTTAAGCTTCATTCCTTTCTGCCTCGCTAGAGGCTCGCCTTTAAGGCACACATAGCTAAGAAAACTTGTAATAAATTTATTTTTCTATATAATACAACCCTGAAGGAGTGTGTTCTACAAAGCACGGGAGGAGGAGTTGCAGACTTCCTGTAACTCACAGATTAAATCAGTATTTTAAGCAGTGCAAATGCAGTTATTTCAAGCACGCATAAGTAGTCCTTTTGAGGCTGTAGGTTAATCATTGACTTTAGTTAATTCTTAGTGTTAACTGCATAGACAACTCACTCCCTCAAAATTTTTTTGAAAGGAAATTTATATGAAAGTTATTTATTCAAAAGCATGTGGCGTTGATGTTCACAAATCTTTTATTGTTGCTGTAATCTGTGATTCATCTAACCAAACACCTAGATATCTAAAAAAACGTTTTTCTACCTTTAATAATTCTCTAATCGAATTTAGAAATTGGTTAATAGAAAACGACTGTGATAATGTATGTATGGAATCTACGGGTAAGTACTATATTCCTGTATACAATGCATTAGAAGATTATATTTCTAATGTCGTCGTTGCCAATCCTAAATGGGTAGCAGTTATCAAAGGTGAGAAAGACGATAACAAGGATGCAAAATGGATTGCAGACTTGTTTAAATTAGGTATTGTCCGTTCTAGTTTTATTCCATCAAAAGATTTTAGAATCTTGAGAGAATTTACCCGTTATATTTACAAACTTACCTGTAATAGAACATCTGAGAAAAATAGATATACTAATGCTCTTACTGTTGGTAATTGCAAGTTAGATATGGTATTTTCTGATATTTTTGGTAAATCTAGTCAATCTATTATTAATACCATCATTAGCGATGATTCTTTCTCAGATGAAGATATTATAAACTCTTTAGATAAACATTGCAAATCTTCTCATGACTATTCCTGGTATTAATAGAAATTCTGCAATTACGATTATTTCAGAAATTGGTGTTGATATGTCCCAATTTTCTAATCACTATCGTTTATCAGCTTGGGCTGGTCTTGCTCCTGGATGTAATGAATCTGCTGTTAAAGATAAAACTAACACTTATTATGCAGATAAATTTGATAAAATTTCTAAACGTCGTGGTAAAAAACGTACTTATATTGCAATTGCTAGAAAGATTTTAGTTGCTATCTATCATATGTTATCAACGGGAAAAACTTGGAATCCTACTGATTTAGCAGCTGCAGAAACATCTGATGAAGATAGAATTAAATACACTAAAAATAATCTTAATCAATCTCTTAAACAATTATTATCTTTAGGTCTTACATCTAATGAACTGATTAATTTAATCAATCTGAATGCCTTAATTGAATAGTTAAATTTTGATTTTAACTTGGGGTAAGGGGAAGTCAGCCCTTTTTTTATTTTTTCTAAAATAAATTTATTTTTTGTTTTCAGGTTACCTCTTTCTAAAAAATTCCCTTATTTTTGTTTTATAATATATTTTCTTTTATTTCGCCTTCTATTTTGAAGCCACTACGACTACTCTTGATGTCTTACATATCTAAAATAACATTTTTTATTCCTTTTGTCTGTACATAATTCGGCGCATTCTGTCGCAAAAAAGACGCATTTTATTATTTAATTGTATAGATTAAAAAGCTTTTATTTTTTATGAAAGATTATATGAAACATTATGTTTGATTCCAAAAAATTCTTAAGCATATAAAAAGAGTTTTACTCATATGTTTAAACGGGTGTTATAAAATGGAAATTAAAAAAGGGGACCTCGTCACGAGAAAGAGTTATAATCACGACACAGTATTTAAAGTTTTAAACATTCAAAATGGTGTTTATTACCTAAAAGGTGTAGACGTCCGGTTATATGCTGACAGTCCACTTCTAGATTTAGAGAAAGTAATCGTGGAAGCTGATAAAGAAGATTACACGGAAAGAGTTCGCGACTGTCTACTTTTAGACAGAGACGAATTTTTTTATCTACCTGGCAAAATTTTGCATTTCGATGGCGACGCTGATTATCTTAACCGCTGCTTAGACTTCTATGATAAAACGGGAGTCAAAGCGGTGGGAAAAAATGTAAAAGAAAGTGATTTGCCAAATTGCATAGGAAGGTACTTAGTCGAATACAAACCAGACATAGTAATCATCACCGGACACGACGCTTACTTTAAAAAAAAGGGAAATGAACACGATTCAAAAAACTACCAAAACTCACTTAATTTTATAAAGAGTGTTCGTGCTGCTAGAAACTACGAATCGAGCCATGAAAAATTGATAATCATTGCCGGAGCTTGCCAAAGCAACTACGAAGAGATAATAAAAGCAGGAGCGAACTATGCATCGAGTCCCAAACGCGTCAACATACATGCATTAGACCCAGCAATCATCGCTGTCGCTGTTGCATTAACCAAAAGAAATGAGGAAATTGACTTGCTAGAACTATTAGAAAGGACCAAATACGGTCGAGATGGAATGGGGGGAATAATGGGAAACGGCGTCATGTATGTCGGTTACCCTAGACAATGAATCCACTTGTAATAAGAGAAAATCTCTTACCACATAAGGGCGAGAGAGTGATGGTAAAAGTTTATGGAATGCGTAATAAAACAGATAAATTCATTGGAACGCTTAAAGAAATTTATCCACAAATATTTACCGTGGAACTTGCAGACTCAATACGAAGTTTTAGTTATTCAGAACTTATCAGCAAAGATGTTGAAATTACTTTTATTTAAAATAAACTAAACTATTAATAGATAAAACCTCGTTTTTAACTTTGGAAACGAAGTTTTTATTTATAAAAATATAAGAAAGCATTAGGATATTTAAACTTAAAGCATAAAAAATTTTTTTAAGAATAAATCATTGAATATAGACTTAATTGTTAAAATTCATTACTATTGAAGAAAGATATATTGACATAAGGTATAAATAACCAAAAGAGAAAATGAAATTTAAAGAGAAACAATACCGCAAGGAAAGATTAAGATAGAACCTATTTTGCTCCACCTTCAGAAAATGCAGGGGGAATTAATAACAGCTTTGACATGAAAGACTATATAGGTACGACTCTCCAAGTTCGTTTCAAAAAACATAAAGCGGAAGGATTCGTAACAACGATTTTTCTAGCGATTCTATTTACTATAATATTCTACCTAATAAAACGTCATACAAAAATCATCGACAGATTCACAGTCAAAGAACTGACAAAGGAGTAAATCAATGAAGCTAATTAAAAAAATTAAACTACATTTTAATACAATTTAAATATTACAAATAAAGATTGTCCTGTTGAAAACTTAAAAAACTAATTTTTTTAGTCTTTTTTCATGGAAGAAAAACATTCAAATTTTAACTTGCACATGTGATTTAATTAAAAAAACTATAATAGTACGTTTAATTTATCATATAAATTTATTATGCATTTTTTTATTAAAACAATTTATGCTACTTAAACGAGACAAAAAGCGGGCGAAAGAACTTGCCTTATAGCAAGTAAGTGCATAAAATAAAAATGTAAACGAACAATTTTATTTGTGTACACTTGCTAATATGTCGTTTAACTAGAAAGGAGAACAACTATGAAAAAATGGTATATTGCATTAGCAATAAGTGGAATAGCTTTATTAATTTTACCATTAGTAGCACTAGCTGACAGCGGATTCTCTCTATATTTTTATCAATTTGATTTAAATCCTGGATATAGTGCAAAAGGCGATAAAAATGTCAACACAGTTTCTGCTAAACAAGAATTAAATCTTTATGTAGATGCTTCGGACGGAAGAAATGCAGAAATAAGTTACGTTAATCTAACAGCAAACAAAAAAATGTTGTTTGGCATTATGCAAAAACAAACTGAAGTCATAATTTATTCGCCAACTGCTGGAGAAAGTGAAACAAAATCTGCTTCATTAGCAACAGGAGAATATGAATACGTTACTAAGACTTACGGAGATCATGTAAAAGGCGGCATTAATGTCAGATACAATTACTGGAAAGATTAAAGGATTAAGGGTGATACAATCACCCTTAGTTTCATTAAAAAAATTAAAAACAAAAAGAAAGAGAAGTGTAAAATGAAATTAGAAAATATCACCAAAATTTACAATCGAGGAAAGATGAACGAAGTACAAGCTCTGAAAGACATAACAGTAAGCTTTCAAAAAGGGGAACTTACAGCTATCATGGGCCGAAGCGGAAGTGGTAAAACCACCCTCATAAATATTCTGGGCCTTATGGACAGACCGACACATGGAACCTATAAAATCGAGGAAACAGATGTTTTACATTTATCTGAAAAAGAACAAGCGTTATTCAGAAATCGACATATAGGTTTTGTGTTTCAATCGTATTATTTAGAAGATAAACTTACAGCCCTCGAAAATGTAATCTTGCCAACACTGATAAACAACGATATAAAAAAGGAAGAAAGAATAAAAAAAGCAATCGAGCTTCTAGACAAACTAGGTCTCAAAGGCAGGGTAAACCATTATCCTCATGAATTATCAGGAGGCGAATGTCAAAGAGTAGCCATCGCAAGAGCTCTCATCAATGACCCACAGATAATCATCGCCGATGAGCCGACGGGAAATCTAGATTCCAAAACAGAAATAGAAGTGTTTAAAATGTTAAAAAACATAAGTAAAGAAGGAAAGTATGTCATAGTCGTATCACACAATGAAATTATAAAAAACTATGCTGACAAAATTTTCTTCTTAAATGATGGGGTGTTAAGCGATGATATCAAATAAAGATGCGTTTAAGTTAGCAAAGAAAAACAATAAAAAAAGAAGAGTAAGACACATAATCTTAACATCTGTAATAACAATAATGCTTTTTATGATTATACTTCCATTTTCATACCATAAATCGTCGAGCAATAAACTCAACAGCCTGTTAAAAAATGAATACCAAACTAGGGGGGTAGGAGTAAGACCACATAGTGAAGAAGAATTAGAAAGAGTTAAAAAGCTTGTCCGTGAAACAGACTATGTCGTTAAATTCTTGGAACAGGATGTCCCATACTATGAAATAAACATGCTAAACCTTCCCAAAATGCCGACGAATGTTCTATTAACAGTCAAAAGTGCAATTCCTTATAATTCGCCAGACAACGAAGTAATCATCGATGGAAGAAACCTAAAAAACGAGGATGAAATAATCTGTTCAAAAAAATTATTCTTTGCTCCTGCTTCAGAAAATGCAGGAGGAATTAATAATAGCTTTGACATGAAAGACTATATAGGCACGACTCTCCAAGTTCGATTTAGAAAACATAAAGCGGGAGGCTTTGTAAAAGATTATATCGAAAGAGAATATAAACTAGTAGGAACTTTTAATTCAGAAATAACCATGTCTCCACAGACTTGCTATATTAAAGAAAGTGAATTTGACAAAATGATTCCAGAAATAATAGAAGTCTGGAACAAAAGTTGGGGAGGGAACATATATTTAAAAAGCAATTTTGATATTGAAAAAACAGTAAAAGCACTCTCAGGGTTAACTCTAGTAACTTTTACCCGCGACTTAACTTTTGATAAAAAATTACTTGCTATAATCACAATCGAAGCCATCATAATAATGATAATCAATATATTCATATTTATAATCTATTTAAAAAATTATATAAAAGAAAATTACAAAACGATGACACTTTATAAAGCATTAGGTTTTACCAAAAAAGACACCCAAAAAGTAATATTATTTCAAATTTTGCAGTCCTTTATTCTAGCTCTGTCCATCGTGCTAATCGTAACTTTTATAGGAGCAATTGCATTGAGAATATACTACTATTACTCAGCACAGGCGTATATTACCAACATTGTTAAAATCGATTTAATAGCTACAACGATTTTCCTAGCAATTCTATTTACAATAATATACTACCTAATAAAACGTCATACAAAAATCATCGACAGATTCACAGTCAAAGAACTTACAAAGGAGTAAAACAATGAAGTTAATTTTAAAAGGACTAACAGACAAAAAATTACTTTTCCGAAATTGTCTCATTATATTTATATTATTACTCGGATATTCCGCCATAACTCTTTTATTAAGATACCAAGAAAATTTGGTCAAAGAGGAATTTAAAAAAGCAGACTACAGAACATTATACTTTAAGAGTAAAACGGAAGATTATTCTTATTTAAAAGAATACGAAATAGAAGCTGCAGATATACTAGAAGATGGAAAGTTTATGGTCATTTTCCTCACATACGAAGAACGAAATAGATTTATGGAAGAATGCCAATACGCTCAAGAAATAGGGACCCAAAGTGTGCAAGTATCAAACACAGAAAACAATTCGATTATATTTAAGATAATCTCCGTTATAATTATTTTTACAATTTTTACGCTCGTCTTTATCTTTACATTAAACTATTTACTAAGCATTCAAAAAGACTTATCGCTTTATAAAATCATGGGCTTTCAAAAAAACAGAGTACTGATGTTATTAGGAATCATATATGGACTCATCTACAGTTCGCTATTCTTTATAGCTTACAATGCCACCTATTTTTCCTATTTCCTTTTGAGCTATGTAGGTACAATTCAAACTTATTACAACATCTACCAAATAGATTACAGATTACTCATCACATTAATCATTATTTTAATAATTTCTATTTTACTGAGTTCTAAAGAAGACAAACGCATAAGTGATTTAGATAAATTAAAAATAAATTGATACATATTGCAAAAAAACGACAATTGCCATATAATCTACACAAAGACATACCTCTGGAGGTGCATTCATATGAGCAATCAAACAAAAAACATTTTACTAATCACATTATCATCGATAACAATTTTCCTTATCGCTATAATTATATATCTAGTAACCATTGGTAAAAATCATGAAAACGAAATGACAGGAAAAATCATTGTTGTAGGAGAAAAATACATCATCGTAGAAAATACGAGTGAAGATTACCTAATACAAAATGTCGTCGATAGCTTTGCAATCGGAGACGAAATTAGAATTATTTATAGAGATAAGGACATCGACGAAGACAGTGTTCTAAAGACGATTATGGCAAAAGACATCATTTTGTTAAAGAGTAACACCAATGTTGAAGAAGAAAAAACAGAGCCGACTGTACCAAATGAAACAAAATCGACAACCACAAAAAAAATTGAAAATAAAACGACCGAAAAAGCAGATAAAAATTCTGCAGACGAAGACGTCCTCGAATACGTAGAGAAATTAGAGAAAGAATTTTCTGCTTCATCGATAAAAGAAGATTTAAAAAACGGATTTATCACAGTCGTAGACTTCATCTTCTATGATGGTACTATAAAGGGACAAAAGTTCAAAGATTTAACCTTAAGTGCCAAATTAAAAGTACTAAACGCAGCACTTTATTTTGATGAAAAAATAGAGAAGTATTTCCCAGACTATAAAGAAAGCATCACTTCAACTACGAACAAAGTTTATACAAATATAAAAAACGAAATTGTAAAAGCTTATCTAGATGTGGCAACAAAAGTATGCGAGACGAATGGAGACGCATGCGAAACAGCTAAAAAAGGATTTGCCACAATGAAGAAAAATTTTGGACTTACGTGGTCACTTATCAAAGAAATCGCCGGAGACGGTCTCGACAAACTTAAATCGTGGTATGAAATTTTTAGCGGAAAATAAATCCGAATTAAAAACAAATACAGTAAATAAAAAAATAAAACCTGCATATAAACTCATAGAAGAGACCGTAAAAGAGTACACTTACATTTTATCTACATTCCAAATATTTGTAGAAATACTCACTGTTATATTCCTCACAAATTATATTTTAGACAGCATCGATACCCATAAAAAAGAAATCGGTTTTCTCAAAACGTTCGGAATTTCTAATATTAAAATCATGGCGACATTCTTAATCGAATCACTAATAATTACATGCTCGACATTTATGTATGCAACACTCATCTTTATTGTCACAAAATTCCCGATAGATTACATCGCTAAAAATTCCTTGGGTTTCTATATGAACTTAGTACCGATAAAACCAGGTCGAATACTTCTCATCTTAGTCTTAGCAGTCCTTCTCAATATATTGGTAACTAGATATTGTTCATCTAAAATAAAAAAAGTGTTGCCTAAGATGCTGATGAAAAACTACAATCCTTAATATATTTCAAGACGAGTTATATTCGATTAAATAGAGAATTTTCTTGCAATTTTCCCTCATATATTATAAAATGAAGATAGTTAAGACTTAGAAAGAGAGTGTATTATGAAGATAACAAAAGTATCAGTACGTAAAGTCGAAAATGGAAATCCTAGAATGAAAGGTTCTGCATACGTCGAATTAGATGACTGCTTCGCAATCGAACACATCAGAATTATCGAAAGAGCAGACGGTTCTCTATTTGCAGCAATGCCAAGCAAAAAAGGATTGGACGGTCAATATCACGATTCTTGTCATCCTGTAAACGAAGAAACGAGAGCAATGTTCAACGATGCGATTATAGAGGAATACAACAGAATAAAAGATTTACCTGATGAAGACCAAACAGAGGAAAAAGAAGACTAATTATCTTCTTTTTTTCATATAATGGTGTAGGTGATAAATCATGGATAGAATAGTAGAAAACACCAGCGTAAACCACATAGTTAGTCTAAATGAAAGAAAAAGCATTGTCATAACGGGGGTTCGTAAAATAGAAAGTTTCGACAATGAAGAATTCTTGCTAAACACAAATTTGGGCGGCATGCTGATAAAAGGTTCTGGACTCGAAATGATAAAACTAGATACTCTAGAAGGAAATGTATCGATTAAAGGTCACATCGACAGTGTCTCCTATCTCGATGACAATGCCAAAAGTACAGAAGGAAGCATTTTTAATAAGTTGTTCAAATGACAGTTCACATACAACTCCTGTCGTTTTTAGCTTTCTTTCTATTCGGTTTCATTTTGATGACAACGTATGAATTTTTCCTTAGAAAAAAATCTCTTCTATGCTATATAATCTTTCCACTGATGACTGCCATTTTCATGTTCATTTTATATCATCTCAACGATGGAAAATTTCACATCTATTTTATAGCCACTTTTTTATCGGGCCTCGTGACCAGTAAAATTTGTGTAAAGTTTATAAAAACAAAAATCAAACTGTTGAAACACAAAAAGTCTTAATGCTATAATGCAAGGGAGGCTGGATATGAAAAGAACGAGAAAAGAAAAAAGAAGAATGAAAATGTACTTGCTTGTCATCGTCGGATTGCTATCTCTATTCGGCTGCAAAATGTATTATTACTGGCCAAAAATATTTGCCAATTACCAATCGAAAGCTGAACTAGAAGAAAAATATACAGACCTTCTAGAAGAAGAAGAGACTCTGTCCGGAGACATAGTAAAACTTCAAGATCCGGATTACATCGCGAGATTTGCAAGAGAAAAATACCTATATTCAAAAAATGGAGAAATAATCATTAGAATAGTCGAGTAGCATTTTTTTGCTACTTTTTCTTTTAGGTTTTTTCCAATCGTGCTATACTTAAAACAAGAAAAGAGGAAACATATGAAAAAAAATGTAAAAAAAACAGAAATAGCAAAAAAGCTTAAAACACCTCTATATCTATTCCTTGCAATATGCGGCTGCTTTGCTCTGATGTTTAAATTAGACCCGAAGAAAATAATCGTATACACGAGACACGATGTCGATATACTGGTGTATGCGATTGTAACCTTTGCCATATATCTTTTTTACCAAAAATTTAAAGGACAAAACAAATCGAGAATGCCTTTTAAAGTACTGAGTACGATGTTTACCTTATTGTTGATATTCGGTTACAGTTTCGATACGACGGACGGGGCCTATCTCGTATACGGAAATGCAGCTTTCTTAATCATTTCAATCGCCAAATTTATAGGTCTCTATCCTTTAATATATACTGCCTTAAATGTGTTATATGACAAAATGATAGCATGCAAAGTTGGCGAATTCAAAGGTTCAAAATTTACCGATTACTTAGATAAACACCCATTTAAATTTACGTGCATCGCGCTACTCGTTTGCTATCTTCCTTATATAATAGCCTTTTATCCCGCTGTCATGGGTTACGACCCAGCGAATCAGATAAAAGAATTCATGGGTATACACAATAGATATTGGGACAGTGTCATCATGTTAGACCCTACGGTGACCATCACAAATTTCAATCCGATTATACACACTTTGTTGTTAGGCGGTTGCTTTAAACTTGGTGTCACGATAGAGAATGTCAACTTAGGTCTTTTCCTCTACAGTGCCATACAAATAACCTGCATGATTTGCACTCTTGCTTATTCGATAAAATTTCTCAAAAGAGAGGGAGTACCGAACAAGATACTGTTATTCATCATCGGAGTCTATGCACTCGTACCTATCTTTCCGTTTTATTCCTTATCGACAAACAAAGATACATTCTTCACTCTATGGATAATGTTATATACGATAAAACTTTACGAGCTCATAAAACACAAATACGACCGTAAAAACGTCCTTGCAATGATAGGGATTTCTATATTCTTATTTCTCTCTCGAAACAATGGTATATACACCATACTGCTGAGTTTACCATTCTGCTTCATCGTAAAAGAGAATCGAAAAGCGACCGCTGTCGTCCTCGCTACAGTCCTCTTAAGTTATTTAGGATATTCAAAAGTCCTCTTGCCGACGCTCAAAATAACCCCGACCAGCATACGCGAAGTTTTATCGATACCATTTCAACAAACCGCGGCTCTTATACAAAAAGACGAAGACATTATCGAAGAAAAAGATAAAGAACTTATCGCAAAAATTTTAAATTATGAGACGATAAAAAAAGAATATGACCCTGAACTGGCAGATCGAGTCAAAAATACCTATAACAAATACACCACAGATGAGGAATTGAAAGAATACTTTGCCATGTGGTTCAAGTATCTGCTAAAAAGGCCGATAATCTACATCGATGCAACCATAAACAACATGTACGGCTACTTCTACCCAAATACAGTACGTTGGTATCTCTACGCAGATTACAACACAAAATTAGAAGAAGCAGGTTTCGACTATCATTTTAATGCTCTTTCTGGTCTTAGAACTGCACTTGCCGGATTCGGAAACGCCTATCAGTATTTCCCACTTCTAGGACTATATGTCAACATCGGTTTCACCGTCTGGTTCTATATGTACTTAGTCGGCTGCCTCTTAGTAAATAAGAACAAAAAATGGATTTTGGTCCTCTTGCCCGCACTTTCATTAATTCTAGTATGCGTCGCAAGCCCTGCAAATGCTTATTTCAGATATGCACTTCCATTTATATCGACATTGCCGATGACCTTAGCGCTACTAAACCAAAACAAAAAGAAGTCTTCTACTCGCTAGAAGACTTTTTTATAATCCAATGACTCTCCAAAATCCCTTTTTCGAAAAGAATGGATTTGTCCTTAATGCAAAGGTAGAGATTTCCATTTTTGAAATACTCATTATTCATAAATTCCGCAGTATCCAAAAGAGATGCAATGCCATATTTTTTTAGTTCACTTTCATCCTTTAAATACATCTTCTCGAGAACACCTTCTTCAAAGTAATTCGACAACACGATTTCAAAAGAATTGTCGTTGTTCCACATCTTTAAAGTTTTCACGATGAGGTCGCGTATTTTTGTCTTGTATTCTTCGCCCAATATCTTGACACAGGCCTCGAACCCCGCGACGACCAAAGTCAAAGTCGAATACTCTCTACGTAAATAAGAATCTATCTTTTCCATCGAATCGAGCCTTGCAATCGCCCCATGCCTCCAATGTAGAGGACTCTTATCGCTGTACACGCCTTGTAGATTGTGATTTCTACATAAGAACCCTTCATAACAATAGCCGAGATTTTCTTCTAATAACGATAAGAAGTCTTCATCATCATCTTTTTTCGCCAAGAGAGCTAAGTTAGCCAAATTCAAAATAATGGAACCCTGATTAAATCTCTCGCAGGTCTTTCTAAAATCGTTAAATCTTTTTTCATTCATGACGATATAATCTGCTTCAGAGTTTAAAAGTTCACTCGCCAAATAACCACACGCACTGTTCTCATACCCCTCGTCGAGAGAGTAGATGACCATAGGATATCGCGTGATACGATAATTGTCCTTCTCATCCTTTATTCCCAAAGTTTTCTGACGTATAAATTCGAAGACGATTTTCTCCTCCGCTTGGCAGGTAATATCCTTTTGGTCTATCAAGAAATACACTTGCGGTTCGAGTCCATTAGAAAGCGGAATCGTATTCGTCTGATAGAAGATAGTCTGAATACCCGATTTCACTTCCAAGAAAACTTGTGTCTCCGTGACTGCGCAAATCTGTTCATTCGTAAGCGTATCTCTCATTAAAGACTTGTAAATTTCGTACTTTTTTTCATACGACATATTGTAATATTTGAACAAATCTTTCAAATCGACATAGATGCTTCCGTTTTGACAAAACGAAAGGGAAGAGATAATTTCGACGAGCACATTACACGCCGATTGGAAACTCTTAGGCTCGTCAATTTTTACTCCATTTATAACCGTGCCCTTCTCGAACATATCTTGCAAATTGACTTTGACACTTTCGATGCTCGGCTCAGTAAAATACTCGACATTACAAAATTTGATGCGATTCTCCTTTTCGGCCGCGACGACATTTTGAGGCAACAACAATCTATAAGCCAAATCCTTGCTCGCCTCGCCAGCCATGACATCTCGCTGCCTATTCACGACCAAACATTCTCCGTCGCCATAAGAATTGTTTTTTAATATAGCTAAAATCGATGCGTCGGTCGTATTGGTCTGTCTGATGACAGAGCGTTTATATCTGTAAATAATATACTTTTTCGCGAGACTGTATTTTCCCATCTCCATGATTTTTTCTTCTATAATATCCTGTATATCCTCGACGAGCATGCGCTTTCTATCTAAAGATTCTATATAATCGATGATAGAGTTGATACCCTCGTCGCTCAATCTCTCTTGTTCACTGACTTCACAATTCGCTTTCCCAATCGCGACACGAATTTTATCGCTGTTGTATTCGACCGTGCGTCCATCCCGTTTGACGATTTTCATATACATCACCAATCTCATAATAACATAATTTTAACAAAAAAGATATTGCATTATCTCGCAAGCCCTATTATACTTAATTTATAGGGGAGAGTACTGATGAGAGAGATAAGTCTATTTAAAAACATTCCCGAAGACGAAATAGAAGCGACGATTAAAAGTCTTAACGGTCGAAAAGTTTCGTTTAAAAAAGACATGACAATTCTGTCAAATTTGAACAATGCGAGCGATGTCGGCATACTCGTCGAGGGTTCTTCCTCTCTCATAAGAATAGATTACAACGGCAATCGCACCATCGTCGCCGAACTAGAAAAAAACGATTTATTTGGAGGTTGCTTTTCCGACTACATGAACGAAGAGCTGTCCGTCATCTCGACGACAGATTGCGAAGTCCTGTTTGTAGAATACGACCGTCTCATCGGAAAATCGGGATTGCGTCTTCTCAACCGAGAAACCATCATCGAAAACATGATTGAAATTCTCGTAAAAAAGGTTAACAGTTACAATCGCAGAATCGAAGTTTTAAATAAAAGGACAATTCGCGAAAAGCTCTTAGAGTACTTTCACATTTTGGAAAAAGAGCAAGCTTCGAATACGATAGATTTGCCATTCACATTTACCATGCTTGCAGAATATCTCTCTGTCGATAGAAGTGCCATGATGAGAGAAATCAAAAATCTAAAAGACGAAGAAATCATCGCGGTAAAAAACAAGAAAATAACTTTAATATATAGATAAATATATGGTATAATATACAGTAAAAAAGAGGTACATTATGGAGAAGTTGATAGAATTTAGAAACACAAATTTTGCTTACAATAACACGAATGCATTTGTCGATTTTAACATGGAAATATTAGAAGAAGACATCGTCACATTGATAGGTCCTTCGGGAAGTGGAAAGACGACTTTACTAAAGATGTTGTGCAAACGCCTGCCGAACGATTCTCTTTATTATAAAGGCATTAACATTAAGAAACACGATGTGAGAGAACTGCAAAAAGAGATAATCGTCATTTTCGATTTACCTTTAACCTGTGAGACAGTCGTCGACGAGTTAAAAAAGTATATCGAACGCATCGGACTTTCACAGGGAGAAATCGACTTGCGTATCAATCGCCTCAGCAAATTTTTCGATATAGAAAATCTCTTGGAGACAAAGATAAAAGAGTTAAATAAGAGGCAAAAAAACCTCATCAAGGTACTGCGTTTTTTAATCGTCGAGCCGAAAGTCCTCGCTCTAGACAATGTCCTCGCAAACCTCTATAAAAGCGATTTAGAAAAATTTTTCGAGTTCGTAAAGAAAAATAAAATCACCGTACTCAATGTCACGACGGATTTAAACCAAGCCATCTATGGCAACAAATTATATGTCTTAGAAAATTTCGTACTCATCTTAGAAGGAAGTACGAACTCTGTGTTAAAGACAGATACTTTATTAAAAAGGTTAGGCTTCCGCTTACCCCTTGCCGTCGAACTGAGCATCGAACTGGGACACTATGAAATTTTGAAAAAACTATATACAGACATGGAAAAGTTGGTGAAGACAATATGGAAATAAAATATTCGAGCTTTAGACTAGACGACAAAATATACAACACGAATGAATTGTCTGGAGTATATGACGAAGATGGATCTTTTCTCGACAACACGATTCCCGATATACGAACACTGACTTACAACAAAAACCTTCCCGTGATGTGGTTTCTAAAGCTGAAAACGCACCGGGATAGAAAAAAATTCATTCCAGAATTGCTTTTAGAATTTGAAATAAGCAAAGAATTACAAAAGAGAAAACTTGGAACTCTATCGGAAAGCGAACTTTTAAAAATTTTAATAATCAAAGTTTGTGTATCCGACGCTCGCGTCATCGTGCTTGACTCTATCGATTCAGTTCTAAATTGGAAAGACCTTAACACTGTCTTAAAAAAGATGCGCTCCCATGCCAAAGCGAGTGGACAAAACATTTTATTTACGACGAACAAACTCGACAACATCGTAAATTACTCCGACAAATACATCATTATAAAGGACAATAAAATTACGTACAACAACAAAGATTTCTCCGCCATGCCCGATCTAACTGAAACCGGAAAATTTGCAGAAATGGCTAACAAGCGAGGAGCAGACCTCCACAAATATAAAGACCCAAGCGATTTGCTAAAAGCAATTTATCGAGATGTGAAGCGTCGATGAAATACAAAATAACGATTTCATATGACGGCTCAAAATACCACGGGCTTCAAAAACTAAAAAACGAAAATACTATCCAAGGCGAACTCGAAAAAGTTCTAGAAATGTGCAATGAACAACCGGTAAAAGTCGTCTCTTCAGGAAGAACGGATAAGGGAGTTCACGCCATAAACCAAGTCTGTTCATTCGAACTACAAAAAAATATAGACCCGTACAAACTGAAAGGATACTTAAATCGCTCCACGTCGCCATATTTATATGTCAAATCTTGTGAATACATCGACGACGAAAACTTTCACGCGAGGTTTTCCATCAAAAAGAAAACATACAAATACACAATCAACATAGGATCATACGACCCCATCAAAAACGACTACGTTTTCAACTACAACAAACCTTTAAATATGGATAAGATGAAAGAGGCATCGTCCATATTATTAGGCCCCCACAATTACAGAGCCTTTGTCACAGGAAAACACGATACCTGCGACAGCATTATCGATTCCATTGAAATAATGAAAACTTCTGACACGATAGAAATCTATATAAAAGGAAAAGCATTCTATACTTACATGGTGAGAAATATCGTCGCGACTTTGGTCCTCGTGGGAAGCGGTGTTTTAGAGAAAGAGGCGATTGCAAAAATGTTAGAAACAGGAAAAAAAGTGGTCGAGTATAGCCCAGCACCCGCAAGTGGTCTCTACCTAGTTGATCTTATCTACTAATCCAAAATCTCTCGCAGGAGTTTTTTTCGTCTTTTTTACTAAATTGGTAAAACAGATTATATAAAAACACCTTGAAGCTCAAATATTGTGTTGACTTTTAAGGTATTTTCTCATATAATTTTAATCGGTACATTTTATTTGACTGCAAAAATTTTAGGAATGTGGGAAGTTTCGAGAATTTTAAAGTCGGTGAAAGGAAAAGAATTATGGAAACATTTATGCAAAAAAAAGAAAACATTGACCGTAAATGGTATCTAATCGATGCAGAAGGCGAGACTTTAGGACGTCTTGCAACGAAAGCAGCGACGATACTAAGAGGTAAACACAAGGTTACATACACTCCACACGTAGATACAGGAGATTATGTAATCGTAATCAATGCGTCTAAAATCAAATTAACGGGTAAAAAGTTAGAAGACAAGATGTATTACAACCACTCAGGATTCCCAGGAGGACTTCGCGAGAGAACTGCGAAAGAGATGGTTGAAAACTATCCAGAAGAAATGGTAGAAAGAGCGATCAAAGGTATGCTTCCACATGGAAGACTTGGCCGTCAAATGGGCAAGAAGTTATTTGTTTATGCTGGAAGTGAGCACGAACAAATGGCACAAAAGCCTGAGAAGATAAGCGTACGATAGGAGGGTGTTTATGAATAAGAAAGTTATAACAGCTACAGGACGTAGAAAACAAGCCATTGCTCAAGTTAGAATGGTATCAGGTTCTGGTAAAATAACAGTAAATGGACAAGATGTAAACGAATACATGCCTTTTGCTACTTTAGTCATGGACTTACGCCAACCACTCGTAATCACAAATAACGAAAACACTTTTGACATCGATGTAACTGTCAAAGGCGGCGGTTTCAATGGTCAAACAGGCGCAATCAGACTAGGAATCACAAAATGCTTACTTGCATATGATTCAGAAACAGACCAAACCAGAGAAGACTCATATCGTAAACTTTTGAAGGCTGAAGGATTTATTACTAGAGATTCTAGAATTAAAGAACGTAAAAAACCAGGTCTTAAAAAAGCGCGTAGAGCACCACAATTTAGTAAGAGATAGTATTACGTACAATATAAATCCTCGAAGCCTCAAGTGTTTCGTGGATTTTTCTTATTAAGTCACTTAACATTTCATAAAATAAATAAGAAATGACTATACTGTTGATGGTTTTTAGAGATGCCAATAAGAAAAAAATAAAACGCACGGAGGTGGGAACATGAGAATGCCAACAATAAGTTAGGCATATACTTTAAAATTATGCCACAAATTAGGAGGCATAAAAATGTTAGAAATTAAAAACTTGTCCATATCTATTTTGGACAGAAAACTCATTGAAAATCTCTCTTTTACTTTAGACAAGGGAGATAAATTAGCGATAATAGGGGAAGAAGGAAACGGAAAATCGACACTTTTAAAAGCGCTGATAGGAGAGTGTAAACATGCAGAAATACAAGGTCACATCGATTTTAAAAGTCACTCTATTGGATACCTAGAGCAGACGATATCGAAAAAAAATATCGAAAAAAAAGTGTTCGACTATCTGTTTGAAAATGAAAACGAATATTACGCCAAAATTGCAGAACTATATAGTCACGCGAAAGAGATGGACCTCGGCATCGAACTACTTGAAAGAAGACTAGATGAACTTTCAGGAGGAGAAAAAGTCAAAATCGGAATTTTAAAAATACTTTTAGACGCCTGCGATATATTATTACTAGACGAACCGACGAATGATTTAGACCTCGACGCCTTAAAATGGCTCGAAAAATTTATAAATGAAACCACCCGGCCCATCATTTTCGTCTCCCACGATGAAGTGCTTTTATCGAACACGGCGAATGCCATTTTGCATATCGAGCAAATCGACGACAAAACACAATGTCGACACACTCTAGAGAGAACAGATTACCGCACTTATGTTGCAAAAAGAGTGGCCCTGCTCGCTAAACAGACGCAACTCGCAAAATCTGAAAAAAGGGAATTTGAGAAAAAAGAGGAAAAGCTTAGACAGATTATGCAAAAAGTCGAATATCGACAAAATACCATCTCTAGACAAGACCCATTCGGAGCAAAACTCTTAAAAAAGAAAATGCACACATTAAAAGCGCAGGAAAAACGTCTCGCAGATAAAGAATTGACAGAAGTTCCAGCCGTCGAAGAAAACATCAATTTCTTTTTTGACGATGTCTACATTCCAAAATCGAAAATCGTCGCACGAATCGACTTGTCCCGTTTAGAAATCGCTGGACATACTCTTGCAAAAAACATTTCCTTTGACATTGTCGGAGATACACATCTCTGCATAACAGGTAAAAACGGGACAGGAAAGACGACCTTGCTAAAAAAGATCTATGAAAAGCTGAAAGACCGCACAGATATAAACGTCGGCTATATGCCACAAGACTACGAAAGCATTTTAAATGAATTCGACACAGCATTAGATTTCATAAAAAAGGGTCGCAATAAAGAAGAGGTCACCATCGCTCGTACCAGACTAGGAAGCATGAACTTTACTGCTGAAGAGACGACCGGAAAAATCAGCAATTTGAGTAACGGCTCTAAAGCAAAGCTGTTCTTGGCAAAATTAGCTCTAGACCGCTGCAACGTCCTAATCCTAGACGAACCGACGCGAAATCTGAGCCCGCTGTCTGCACCAGTTTTAAACAGAGCTCTCAAGGAATTCAAAGGTACGATTATCAGTGTTTCTCATGACAGAAGATACATCGAGGAAGTCGCAGAAGAAGTCTACACACTGACACCAAACGGAATTTTTCAAAATAAAACGGATTGATAAAAATTGTCCTTGTCTCTAGGAAAAATAAATGATATCATTATAAAGATGTCGATAAAAGACAAAACTTGAAAAGGAAGATAGTAATGGTACATGTAGTAATCTGTGACGAAAAATACGGCACGATAAACAAAATTTTAAATGGGAAAAAAACCATGATAATTAGAGCAGCAGACGGAAGAAAACTACCGCATAGTCGCGTATTTTTTGATGACGAGCTTTACTTTTTCGAAAAGAGAGTCAGCAAGTTGACAGCGAAAGCAAAAGTGACAGAGGTACAAAATTTCACAAAACTGACCCAAAGCGAAGCAAACGTCATTCTAGAAGAAAACGAATACAAATTGGCACTCGATGAAAGCCAAAAAGAAAAATTCAAAAAGAAATGCATGTGTCTCATCGAATTCGATTCCCTAGAAAAAATCGAACCGATTGCGTTCACACCTGCAAGAAAAACCGAAGATTGGCTCATGGCTGAAGAACTATCCGACTTAATTAAATAGAGAACAGAAGGAGATATCCACTGTTCTCTTATTCATTTAAATGATTACTTTTTAAAAGTTTTAGTGTATAGTATTATTAGGTGATTAAAATGTGGGCTCTATATGTTTTTTTATATATTATTTTGGCAGTAGGTTATACACAGTTTTATAAAGTCGTAACGAAAACATCAAAAAGTAATGGGACGTTGACGGTTTTATTACAATTCATTGCAGGAATCGTCGCATTGTTGTTCTGCCCATTTTTTAAATTTACCTTTCCAACAGATTGGAAAATATATTTATTCTTATGTGTCGCATGTATTTTCTACGCGATAACAGATAGAATAAATACGACCGTTCGTAGCGGATTAGAAACCTCCACATTTAGTATAATTAAACAACTATCGACAGTATTTATGATGCTCGCAGGTTTATTATTTTTCAAAGAACCTTTTGTACTAAAAAAAATTATCGGAGCTGGTTTAATCATTTTCAGTAACATTCTCATATTTTATAAAAAAGGCAACAACAAATTAGATAAGTATGTTCTTCTAGGAGTACTTGCAAACATTGCATTTTCTATCGCTCTATTTTTAGACGTCAACATATCTGAAAATTTTAATCTATCGTTCTATATTGCTCTGACGTTGCTTATTCCGGCTTTATTCATTTCGATAGCAGAAAAAGTCAGATTATCAGATATAAAATCCGAATTTATTCAAGGCAACAAAAAAGCCATCATTGCGACAAGCTTATGTTGGGCTTTAATGATTATAACTCAACTAAAAGCCTACCAAATTGGCGATGTTACAACTGTCGCACCTCTATTTACCCTGACAGTAATCGGTAATGTCCTTGTAGGATATATTTTCTTAAAAGAGAGAGAAAATCTCCCTAAGAAGATAATCGCCGCACTGATTATAATAGTAAGCATATTCTTAATAAAAGGATAACCGAATCTATAGACAATATTTTAAAAAAAGATATAATTATAATACCAAACAAAATAAAATCGTTATCAAAATGAAAAGGTGAGAAAGAATGATAAAAGATAAAATAGCAGTAATCACAGGAGGAACACGGGGCATCGGTTTAGAGATTGTAAGAACCTTTGAAGAAAACGGAGCAAAAGTGATACTCTTCGGTTCAAAAAAAGAATCGGTAGAAAAAGCTCTAGAAACTCTCAAAAAAGAGAACCGAGGCGTCGATGGATATTACCCAAATTTAAGTGACTTCGAAGAAGTCGAAAAGACGATGGATGAAATCGTCCAAAAATATGGAAAAATTGACATCTTAGTAAACAACGCTGGCATTTCAGCTAATAAAAAGATAGAACAGACGAGTTCGAAAGAATTTGAGGATATTATGAGCCTCAACGTCAATGCTTTATTCAATACGATTAAAGCCACAGTACCACACATGAAAGAAGCCGGTGGAGGAGTAATATTAAATACTTCTTCGATGGTCAGCCTATATGGACAACCATCAGGAGTAGGCTACCCAACCAGCAAGTTCGCTGTCAATGGACTGACCAAATCCCTCGCAAGAGAACTCGCACCAGCCAATATAAGAGTCAACGCCGTTGCACCTGGTATCACCAATACCGATATGGTAGCAAATCTTCCAAAAGAAATGATAGAACCGCTGATAAAATCGATTCCGCTCGGAAGAATGGGTGAGCCACGCGACGTAGCAAATGCTTTCTTATTTCTAGCAAGCGACCTCGCAAGCTATGTGACAGGCGAAATTCTTTCTGTAGATGGTGCAGCAAGAGCTTAAAAGGAGACTTACACAAAAGTCTCCTTTTAATAGCTTATACTGTTTTTCTAGCAATATATATTTGATTTTTCTAAAAAAGTGTTATAATAGGTCACATAAATGTTATTTTAAGTGGAGCACGAATGAAGAAAAAACGAATTACATGGACAATTTTAATCGTTTCCGCCATTTTAATCACTGGCTGTGCTAGTGAAGAGAGTTATGACGAGATAAAGGGAAAGATTGAGACAAACCTCGCCAACATTCTTATGGAAACAAAAAATGGGAAAGATACGACAGACTTTACAGAACAAAGGAATTACAGAGAAATACTTTCCAAAGGAGCCAATGCGGCCATCATTTTAGAGGATATGTATACAGCAAATGAACTGAGCGAAGAAGCCGCTTACATCGCAGCCAATGCCATCGAAGACATCACCTCATGTCCTATGGAAGAAAAATACGACATCACTTGGGAAACACCACAAGAATATTTCAATTTGAGAAAAAACAACAATTGCTCATTTAAAATGCGCCTAGAAAATTCAAAAGAAAAGTATGCACATCTCCAGACAAAATATCCGGAGTTTTCCACAGCATTAAACGCGTGCGATACACACATTCCGATATTCGATGACATGATACCACAAGGCATCACACTGATGGAGGAATACATCTTAATCACAGCATATGATAACAGTGAAAAGCAAAATTCAAAATGCTATGTTATCAATACAAAAGGAGAAATCATAAACATCGTCACGCTAGAGACGAGCTCACATGTAGGAGGCATTGCCTACGATGAAGAAAACAATCTCATTTGGATAACCGGCAAACGAGGCACAGTAGTCGCCTACGAAGCAAAAGACTTCTTAGAGAAAAAAGATGTACTCCCTAAATATACCTTTGACAATCTAAAAGAAGGACTGAATTATTACAAAGATTCTAAAAGACACCATATCGCTTATTTGACAATCGACGACGGTTATCTCTATATAGGAAACTTTCTCATTTCCCACAACTGCACGATAAAAAAATATAAAATAGAAAAGACAGATAATCAAATTTCCACAATCTATGTCGGCGAATTTAAAGTCCCTCCCCAAATCCAAGGATTGACTTTCTATACGCAAAACGACACTAAATACATGCTGCTGAGTTCTTCATTTGGAAGAAACAACCCCTCCTATTTGCATATCTATGAGTACTCGCAAGAGATGAAAAGCTACACTGATGCACAGCTGCAAAAAAAAGTCTATAAATTTCCTCCTATGCTAGAGCAGACGGCAATCAAAGACGGCCAACTCATCCCGCTCTTCGAATCAAATGCCAAAAAATATCACCAATGTGAAGAAAAAATAGAGGATATTTGCACATTAGATATAAACAAACTGTTCATAGACATTAAAAAAGACTAAGTTCATCTTGCCTTTCTCGTCGTCATCGAGTATAATTTTTTACGGTGGTAAACATGCTAAAGAAAGTAATAATCCTTTTGCTGTGTCTTGTGTCGATGTGTGGATGCGGAAATACATCAAAAGAGAGTAAAGAAGACATGCTAAAAAGAATTCTCGAAGAGGACAATTATGTGATACTCGATGTTCGCACCGAAGAAGAATACGAGGAAGGACACGTCGTAGGCTCTATGAACGTCCCTTACGACGAAATCGACGACACAATTGACATCGACACAGATAAAACCGTTTTAGTTTATTGCAGAAGCGGAAGACGAAGTGCGATTGCTCTTGAGATGTTGACAGACTTAGGCTTTGAAGTGATGGATTTAGGCGCGTTCGACGACCTAGATTTGGAAAAAGAGTGACACGATAAATCATCGAAGAAGAGAAAAACTTACAGAATAAAAGAATGCAATTTAGAAACAGAAATACACGAAGGAAGACATCTTCTTTTTTTTCTACAAGAAACAGTTGAAAAAAAAGGACAAACCATGTAGAATAACTCAATGAAAGGGGCATGCGAATGGACAAAAGTATAAAATTCCTAGAACAATTGCAAATTGGCCAAAAATGCATCATCTTGGGCTGTTCGGGTGGACCAGATTCCATGTGCCTCTTAGACCTTCTATGTAGACACAACTATCGAATAATTTGTGCACATGTAAACCACAACATACGAAAAGAGAGTGCCGATGAATACCTCTTTATGAAACAATACTGCGAAGAAAGAGGTATCATTTTTGAAGGATTGGAGCTCGAAAAAAAGCAAAAGCAAAGCGAATCATACTACCGAGAGAAAAGATATACATTTTATAAGGAGCTCGCTCAAAAATACGATACTCCTTATATCATGACCGCACATCATTGCGACGATTTGATGGAGACCATACTGATGCGATTGACGCGAGGTTCCTATTTAAAGGGTTATGCCGGATTTACAAAGTGTTATAGAGAAAAAAAACTTATCTTTGCAAAACCCCTCATCTTCTATACAAAAGAAGAAATCGAAGAGTATGTAAAAGAAAACGAGATTCCGTTCGTTCTCGATGCGACAAACTTACAAGACGACTACACGAGAAACAGATTCAGGCATCGCATGCTCCCCTTTTTAAAAGAAGAAAATAGAGAGGCACATTTAAAGTTCTTAAAATATTCAGAAGAGATAGAAGAAGCATCGAACTTTATAGAGAGCCAAGTCGAGCAGGCATGTATAAGGTGTTTGAAGGAACCGAATCAAATCGATTTGACACTTTTCCAAAAAGAAGAAAATTACATGCAAAAAAAAATAGTGGAGCACCTGTTGAAAAAGATTTATGGAGATGCTGTGGATAACTTAAAAGTTTTCCACATCGAATCGATACGAGAAAATATCCAAAAAGACAAAAACTTCTCCTTAGACCTGCCTCTCGGATACAAAGCCCTAAGGGAATACGACATCCTAAAAATAGAGAGACCCACCGCGACAAAAAAATACCGCATAAAACTCGAACCGATTACAATCCTTCCGAATGGCGATACCATCGAAATCGTCGAGGACGAGGACGACACATCGAACTACACGACGAGATTAAATTCTGAAGATTTAGAATTACCCCTATATGTGAGGACACGAAAATCGACAGACCGCGTGGCGATAAAAAATATGTCTGGTACCAAAAAGATAAGCGATATCTTCATCGACGAGAAAGTTTCTCCGTCCCAAAGAGAAGACTATCCCATCTTAGTAGACTCTCAAGACCGTATAATTTGGCTTCCAGGTTTACGAAAAAGCAAATTTAATAATGAAAAAGGACAAAAGTATGATATAATACTTAAGTACACAAAGAAAGGAAAATTTTGATGAAAAGAAACAATAACAATAATATGGTGAAATCTTTAGTGATGTACGGCATATTGATTGCCTTCATGATAGGTGCCGTATTCTACTATGGAGCCTCTCGATACGAGACCCACAAGTTTACCTACGATGAATTCATCGAAAAAGTAACTAATGGAGAAGTCGAGGAATTAGAACTTACTCCTAACGCAGGTTCCGGAGTGTATGAAATCAAAGGAAACTTAAAAGGGTACAAAAAGACCGAGAACTTCAAAGTAGAAGTTCCATACTCTGACGTACTGATTGAAAGAGTTCTCGCATACGCAGACACGATGGAATTCAAAGTAAAGACAAACAAAGATCCAGGTAACAGTACAATTTTGACACTTGCATTCGAAATATTGCCGATTGTCATTTTGGTCGTTGCGACGATGTATCTATTCTCAAAGATAACGAGTGGCAACAACAAATCTATGGATTTCGGACGCAGCACAGCAAAATTGAATGCCGACGGAGGAAAAGTAAAATTCTCCGACGTAGCAGGTCTTAAGGAAGAAAAAGAAGAAGTAGCAGAACTGATAGACTTCTTAAAGAACCCTAAAAAATTCCAAAAATTGGGTGCACGCATACCAAAGGGAGTCCTTCTAGTAGGTCCTCCAGGAACAGGTAAAACGTTATTAGCGAAGGCTGTCGCAGGAGAAGCGAACGTACCATTCTATTATATCAGTGGTTCAGATTTCGTCGAATTGTTCGTCGGTGTCGGTGCGAGCCGTGTAAGAGATATGTTCAAAGAAGCGAAGCACAATGCTCCATGTTTGATATTCATCGACGAAATCGATGCCGTAGGACGCCAACGTGGTACAGGAATCGGCGGAGGACATGACGAAAGAGAACAGACTTTGAACCAGCTCTTGACGGAGATGGACGGATTCGGAGCAAACGAAGGTATCATCATCATCGCTGCAACGAATAGACCTGACGTCTTAGATCCAGCACTATTGAGACCTGGACGTTTCGATAGACAAGTCACAGTCAACTTACCAGACGCAG
This sequence comes from uncultured Bacilli bacterium, assembly GCA_910583745.1. Classification (GTDB taxonomy): domain Bacteria; phylum Bacillota_I; class Bacilli_A; order RF39; family UBA660; genus RUG11867. The sequence goes on along the minus strand of CAJTZC010000007.1, from coordinate 14,912 downwards.
AGGAGAGAGAAGCGATTCTCGAAGTGCATGCTAGAAATAAAAAATTTGCAAAAGACGTAAAAATTAAAAACTTGTCAAAACGTACTCCAGGCTTCAGTGGAGCCGATTTAGAGAACTTACTCAACGAAGCAGCATTGCTTACAGTAAGAAGAAATAAACCAGCCATCACGATGGACGAAATCGACGAAGCGACAGACCGCGTATTGATGGGACCAGCAAAAGTATCTAGAAAGATAACAGATAAAGAGAAGAAACTTGTCAGTCTTCACGAAGCCGGTCACGCCGTAATCGGTCTCAAACTCGAAGATGCACAAGAAGTACACAAAATCACGATTATTCCTCGTGGAATGGCCGGCGGTTATACGATGATGCTTCCAAAAGATGAACACATGAATTTGGCGACGAAAAAAGAATTGATTGCCCAAATCGTAGGTCTTCTTGGAGGACGCGTTAGTGAAGAACTCCTATTCGGAGAGATTTCCACAGGAGCATCCGACGACTTCAGTCGCGCAACCAAAATTGCTCGTGCCATGGTCACAGAATACGGAATGAGTGATTTAGGTCCAGTCCAACTAGAGACGAGACAAGGAAACGTTTTCTTAGGAAGAGACTACGACAAAGCCAAAAACTTCTCAGACCAAGTTGCATTAGAAATCGATACAGAAGTGAGAAAAATCGTCGATTCATGCTACAAAGAAGCGACAAAAATTATCAAAGAGAACAAAAAACTCGTCACTTTGATAAGCGACACGCTCATAGAGCATGAGACGATTACAAAAGAAGAAATAGATGAACTCGTCACGACAGGAAAACTTTCAAAATACGAAGAAAAAAAAGACGAATCCATCGATACAGAAGAGGCAGAATAATCTGCTTTTTTTGTTCTTCACAAACCGAAAATAGAAAAAGACCACCACGAATAAAAATGAAATCGATTGGCTATTCAGTTTATATTTATATTTTAGTGAAAAGCTTATGTACTTCTAAAAATAAATATGGTAAAATATTTAAGAAATAACATTAATGAAGGTGTGGTATGAGATGGCAAAAATTATTTCTTTAGTTAATCAAAAAGGCGGCGTAGGAAAAACGACGACGAGTATCAATCTAGCTGCATCTTTAGGAAAACTCGGCAAAAAGGTTTTACTCATCGACTTAGACCAACAGGGAAATGCATCGACGGGCCTCGGGATTAACAAGGGAACGATTCAAGCGAGTGCATACGATGTCCTGACGGGAAAATGTGAAATCACCGATGCGATTATAAGGACCAAGTTTAAAAATCTTTTCATTTTGCCGGCGACGATAAATCTAGCAGGTCTCAGCACAGAATTGATACAAATGGAATACAAAGACCCAGAATTTAAGAAAAACGAGCAGCTCAAAAATGCCATCGTCAAAGTGCAAGAAAATTTCGACTACATCATCATCGATTGTCCACCATCTTTGGGTTTGAACACACTAAATGCCCTCGTCGCGAGCAACTCAGTTTTAATTCCAGTACAATGCGAATTCTTTGCTCTCGAAGGAGTCGCCCAACTTCTCAATACAATCATCATGACACAGACAAAATTGAACCCGAATCTTACCATCGAAGGCGTGCTTTTGACCTTGCTCGACTCGCGAACAAATCTGGGCTTAGAAGTTGTCGAACAGGTGAGAAAGTTCTTCGGAGACAAAGTATTCAATACGATAATACCGAGATTGGTACGACTCGTGGAAGCTCCGAGCCACGGCAAACCGATATGCGAATATGACCCACTTTGTAGAGCCACTGAAGCATACTTAAATCTAGCAAAGGAGGTAATCGAAAGAGATGGAAACTAAAAGAAAAGCTCTAGGCATAGGACTAGAACAACTTTTCAACAGTGAAAACATCAACTTCGACAGTGTCGAAAAAGAGATAATCGATTCGGCCACCGAGAAAGATATTAAAAACATACCGATAAGCGAGATAAGGAGCAATCCCTTTCAGCCGAGAATTGTTTTTGACGAAGAAAAATTACAAGAATTATCCGAGTCGATAAAAGAACACGGGCTCTTTCAGCCAATCATTGTCAAAAAGAGCATCAAAGGCTATGAACTCGTCGCAGGAGAAAGAAGAACCAAAGCTGCAAAACTGGCCGGTTACACAGAAATTCCTGCCATCGTAAGAGACTTTACCGATGAAGAGATGATGGAAGTCGCTCTTTTAGAGAACATTCAAAGAGAAGATTTAAACCCTATCGAAGAAGCCGAAGCCTATTCAAACATGATAAAAAGAACTTCTATCACACAGGAAGAACTGGCTAAAAAAGTGAGTAAGAGTAGAAGCTACATCACGAACGTGTTAGGTCTAGTCAACCTTCCAGAAGAAGTGAAAAGGCTCGTCTCAGAGAAAAAGATAAGTATGGCTCATGCCAAAATCTTATCCAAGATGGAAGACCCAGACTACGTGACAGCGCTCGCATACCGCATCGTGAACAACGGGATGAGTGTCCGCGAGTTAGAAGTTATCTCCAAAGGCACGGAAATTGCCAAAAAACATAAAATAACGAGAGTAGTACCTTTAAATAGAATCTATTCGATATATGAGAATGCCATGCGTGAAAAAATTGGAACGAGAGTCACCATCTCAGCAAAAAAAGTCACGATACCGTTTGACAGCGACGAAGACCTCGCTAGAATTCTCGAAATCATCGACATAGACGTGGACGGTGAATAAAGATGCTCAAGTTTTTAGAAATTTTCCTAAAAAAAGAAGTGATAGGGCCCCTTCTCATTCTCATCTTTTCATATTTAGCCTATCGCATTCTCAAAATCCTCTTAGAGAGAGCCTTCTCCAAAGGGAAAAACGAATTCGATAGAAAGAGAAAAAAGACGGTCGTAGAGCTGTTAAAAAACATTCTAAAAATTTTGATAATCATGATTTCTGTAATTTCCATTCTCGATTTATATGGAGTAAACGTCAATTCCTTCATCGCAAGTTTAGGAATTGCGTCTGCGGTGGGAGCTTTATCGCTACAAGATACCTTAAAAGATGTCATAAGTGGAGCTTCTATTATCATGGACAACTACTTTGTCGTCGGAGATACGATAAATCTAAACGACTTCAAAGGACAAGTCATCGAACTGGGCCTCAAATCGACGAAAATCATGAATGTCGACGGAGAAGTCCTCATCGTCGCGAACAGAAACATCACCGAAGTCAAAAATCTCTCACAGAAAGCGGCGTCCAATCTGATAATCGCCCCAACAGCATACGAAGAGAAAATCGAAAAAGTCGAAAAAGTACTCAACGAAATCGTAGAAGAAATAAAGACATGGCCGACGATGAACCAAGAAGAAACTTCCTATATCGGTGTAGTAGAACTGAAAGATTCATGCATCGACTATGGGATTAGAATAGCTTGTAGTCCAGGCAAAGTCTGGGAATATCGGCGAGAGATTTTGAGAATGATTAAGATAAAATACGACAAAAACAAAATTAAAATACCATACACTCAAATAGAGGTACACAATGAAAAATGAAATAAAAATAGGAACGATAGTTGAAATGAAAAAGCCCCATGCATGCGGTTCTAAAAACTGGTCCATCACGAGATTAGGGGTAGACCTAAAGCTTAAGTGCTGCGGCTGCAACCACGAAATAATGATGGATAGATTAGAGTTCAACAAAAAGATGAAGAAAGTGGTGAAGAAAGATGAGTAAACGACGGAAAAGAAACAGAATCATTCTGCATCCGATTATGGCTTTTGCCATCTTAATCGTCGGAACCATTATACTAAGCGGTATCTTAGGAAGCCTAGGCATATCGGCAAACTACAATTCAGTCAATACAGTCCGAGGAGATTTAGAGACGACGACGGTACTGATAAATTCCCTCTTAAATCTGTCTGGATTGAAGATGATTTTTAGGACATCGGTTTCAAATTTTGCAAGTTTTGCACCCTTGAGCATGCTCATAATCACCTTAATAGGAATAGGAATTATGGACAAGAGTGGTTTCCTAGAAGCCTTCTTCTCCCTAGTGACACAAAAGACGAGCAAATTCGTCGTCACCCTCGTGTTATCGTTCATCACCGTCATTGCCAGCATCATAGGTGACATAAGCTTCATCATGTTGATACCCATCTGTGCCTTATTCTTCAAATACGGAAAGCGTAACCCCAAGGCAGGAATAATCATGGCCTTCGCAGGCTTGACGTGTGGAACCGGTATAAACATATTCCTGAGTTCCATCGATGCTTCCTTGTTAGGATACACGAACCTTGCGGCCTTGTCTCTCGATGCGACGTATACGATAAGCAACTTCGCTTTCATCTTCATCATGATTTTAATGACAATCCTGATGAGCATCCTCGTCGCGATGATTACAGAAAAAATCATCGTGCCAAAATTAGGAAAATATGAAATCGAGGAAGACCACGAAGAATTCTATTTAGACAAAAAGAAAAAGAGAGGTCTCATCTTCAGTTTGACGATTGGAGTTATCTATATTCTAATATTCGTCTACAACATCATACCGGGCTTACCGCTTTCAGGAAACCTATTGGATTACAGCCAAACCTTATATATCGATAAGCTGTTCGGATACAATTCCTTTTTCAACCAAGGATTCGTATTCGTCATTACGACATTTTTCTTCCTATGTGGTCTCTTTTATGGAATGGGAGCGGGCACGATTAAGAATAACCAAGAAGTATGCAACTATCTAGGGCACTCTCTAGATGGAATAGGAAGTACGCTCGTCTTGATATTCTTTGCGTCGACATTCATCTCTGTCTTCAGAGCGACCGAAATAGGAACCGTCGTCACGGCTTCGATAGGAAATTTCATTTCCAACGCGAACATGACAGGTATTCCTCTCATCTTGACTGCATTCTTGATGTGCATCATCGTGACGATTATCTTACCGTCACCAGTACAGGCTTGGTCCATTCTAAGCGGAGTCTTAGTTCCTGTCTTCATGAACGCCGGATTATCGGCTGAATTCGCCCAACTTCTATTTAGAGCGAGCGAATGTGTCACCTATGGATTGACACCTTTGATGGCTTACTATGTCATATACATCGCGTTCTTGAGCAAATACAGCGAAGACGAAAAGCCGATAAGTCTCATCGATTCGATTAAAGACATCATGCCATACGGCGGAGTAACTGCTCTCGTCTGGATTACCGTTTTGGTATTGTTATATGTCATAGGCATTCCGATGGGCATAGGAGCAAGTGCCATTTTATAGAAAATACGAGATGTTCAGCATCTTTTTTTCTTGCCATTAAAGACCAATCTCCTATACAAAATTTCTACACAAAAGCTCGATAGGGTTTGACTTTTATCTCATGAAAATGCTATAATACCTTCGAGATGCAAAATCTCTTTGCTTTAGCGTAAGTCTAAAGCCGATTAGACCAAAAGGAGGTGTAGTTATGAAAAAGTATGAGCTTATGTTCATAGTTAAAACTACGATGGAAAGCGACGCAGCTTCTAACCTAGCTAACAGTTATAAAAAATTGATAACAGACGCGAAGGGTGAAGTTACAAGCTTTAAGGATATGGGACAAAAAAAACTTGCCTATACTATCCAAAAGCAACAAAACGGTTTTTACTATTGTCTCAATATGAACGCAAATGCCGAGATTGTTAAAGAACTCGATCGTCGTTTAGGATTGGACGAAAACATTTTAAGACACTTAATTATAAGATTAGACGAAGAGTAGGAGTTAATTATGAATAGAACAATTTTAGTGGGAAGATTGACTGCAGACCCAGAACTTAGAACTACTCCAAATGGAATAGCTACTACGAGAATCACAGTTGCAGTTAATAGAATGCCAAATGCTAACGGCGAAAGGGTAGCAGACTTTATAAATGTGGTCGTATGGAGAAGACAAGCAGAAAATGTAGCAAAATTCTGTACAAAAGGTTCACTTGTCGGAATTGAAGGAAGAATTCAATCCAGAAGTTACGATGCACAGGATGGAACTAGAAGATATGTGACCGAAGTCATTGCAGACAACGTTACATTCTTAGGAAGCCGTTCTTCAAGTGCACAAGGTGGTTCATATGTTCCAAACCAAGCGCCAGCAATGGATTCGATGGATATGGGTTCTATGCCTATGCCAGAAGATGACGTACCATTCCCTACGGGAGAAGAAGCTGCTCCGATGACGACAGACGTCTCAGGAGATGACCCTTTCAAAGACTTTGGCGAAGAAGTTGTATTGAGTGATGACGACCTACCATTCTAAAGAAGGGAGAATACATAATGGCTGAATTCGGAAGAAAAAAGAAGAGAATTTGTCAAATGTGTGCTGGAAAAAGCGTAGATTACAAAGACGTGATGATAGTTTCAAAATACATAAATGAAAAAGGTAAAATCATGCCTAGAAGAATGACTGGAGCATGTGCTAAACACCAAAGACACATCGCAGAACAAATCAAACGTGCGCGTTTCATGGCACTTATACCATTTGTAAAATAGACCAACCGGTCTTTTTTTTTACACAATTTTTTAAAAAATAGTGTAAAATGGTTTAAAATCGTCGTATAGTCCTACTAATTAGTAAAACTTTATGTTAAGATTTCTTTAGACTATATCGTAGGACGAGGAGGAATAAAATGGACAGATTTTATTTAGTGACGGGAATAGAAATCATCTTTATTTTACTTGTCGCGATAATCATCAACCAATTTTTACATCGCTATTTGGCTAAGAAAGGGCTAAACTTTATCACGCCGATTTTGAACATTTTCATCGTAATATGGCTCTATATCACCTACCGCAAAGGAATAAACAAGATAAGCTCCATACCGAATATCCAATTGCCAATCGATGGAGCAACACTGCAAAATTATGCAAAAATACTGGCAGCCATACTCATTTTCATCTTTTTAATCCAGCTCGTCATGTGCTTCTTTAGAAAGAAAGAACAGACAGCGATGGTCGTCGATGATGATGAATTGCCAAAATTTAAACCGGGCGCCGATTTATCCAACTTAAACGCAAAAGAATATCCACTGCCAAACATACCGCCGATAAAAATCAGAAAAGAAGACAATATAGATAGCTGAATACTGCTCAAAAAAACAGATAAACCTCCGAAAAGGTTTCTTTTTTTTCATCTTTTTGTTATAATATCACTTGTAAAGAACGAGGTGTAAAAATGAAAGTGATACTTTTAACTGACGTCAAAAAACAAGGAAAAAAAGACGACATTATCGAGGTAAGTGATGGCTATGCGACGAACTTCCTCATTAAAAACAAACTCGCCGTTCCCTACACAAAGACGAGCAAAAATAGATTAGATACGGAGCTCGACAAAAAGGCAGCAGACGAAGAGGCTCTCATCGCAAAGTGCTTGGAAATGAAGAAAAAAATGGAAAAAGAAGATTTCAGTTTCACTTTCAAATCCGGAGCAGATGGAAGACTATTCGGAACAGTGTCTAGCAAGCAACTGAGTGAAGAACTCAAAAAAAGAGGATACGACGTTGATAAAAAGATGGTCGACATGAATACGAAGATAGACACATTAGGAGTGTATAACGTCAAAATTAATCTCCATAAAAAAGTAAGCGCGACGATTAAAGTACATATTTGTTAAGCGAGGTGTGACATATGGCAACAAGAAAAATGCCACAAAATTTAGATGCGGAAATGTCTGTAATTAGTGCTTGTCTCTTGATGCCAAGCGCAGCAGATAAAGTGTGTGAAAATCTATCGCCCGAGATGTTTTTTAGCGATGCGAACAGAAAGATATTCGAAGCGGTATTCGAGCTTCATGAACACAAAAAACCGATAGACTATACCACACTCACAAACGAACTAGAAAAGAACAATACGCTCGCCCTCATAGGAGGAATAGAATACCTCTCCGATGTCGTCGATTCGATTGTAAGTGCTGCGAATGTAGAATACTACATGAACATCGTGCAAGAAAAATACCTGAGAAGAAGACTGATCGAAGCTGCGACAGAGATTGCCACTTCTGCCTACGAAGAAACACAGGACACGAACGAAGTAGTAGACATCGCCGAACAACAAATTTTCAAAGTGACGAAAGAGCGAAAAGCGGGAGAATTCAAAAGCATCAGTGAAGTCTTAAGAAGTACACAGGCGCGATTGGAATACCTTGCCCAAAACGGCTCAGCGATTACGGGATTGCCTACGGGCTTCACAGACTTAGACATTATGACGAGTGGTCTGCACGAACACGAGCTAATCATCGTTGCAGCTCGTCCTGCAATGGGTAAAACGGCCTTTGCAGTCAACCTCGCCGTCAATACGGCTCTTGCCACTCCAAAAGCGGTCGCAATATTCAACATGGAGATGGGAGCAGAACAGCTCGCCCAACGTATGATAGGCTCCGTCGGCGGTATCGACATGAAGAGACTCCAGACGGGACAACTCGACGACAAAGACTGGCAAAAAGTAAACGAAGCGATGAGTGAACTCGGAGAGACCAACATCTACATCGAGGATACTTCGGGAATCACCGTCAGCGATATAAGAGCAAAATGCCGACGATTGGCCAATTCAGAAAAAGGTCTCGCCCTCGTCATCATCGACTACCTCCAGCTGATTCAAGGTGGAGCAAGATACGCAGGAAACCGTCAACAAGAGGTCTCAGAGATATCGCGGTCGTTAAAGACGATGGCATTGGAATTACACGTGCCCGTCATCGCCCTCGCACAGCTATCTCGTGCCGTAGAGCTTCGAGAAGATAAACGACCTATCATGAGTGACCTCCGTGAATCCGGTTCGATAGAGCAGGACGCGGACATCGTATCGTTCCTTTACAGAGACGATTACTACAATCCCGATAAGCACGACTTAAGTGGAAATACGTCCGTTACAGAGCTCATCGTCGGAAAACACCGTAGTGGTAATACGGGAACGATAGAACTTTTATTTGAAAAGAATTTCAGTAATTTCATGGATATGAAAAAGGAGAGTGACATGGAAAATGTCAAAGCGAATTAATGCGACTGGTATCCTTTTGATTCTAGTCACGACTATATTTTTATTCGTAGTGGGCTTCGGAAGAGTCCATAGAGAAGAAGCAAAAAACGTATACATCGTATATTTAGATGGTAAAAAAATAGGTCTTATCGAAGACCGAGACAACCTCTACAACCTCATCGACCAAGAGCAAGAGAGCATCAAAAAAGAATTCGAAGTCGAGAAAGTTTACCCACCAGAAGGTCTCGAAGCAATAGAATATATCACCTACAACAAGAACCTCAAATCGGTCGATGAGATATACAAGATTATCGAAGAAGAGAGCACTTTCACGATTAAAGGATACACCATCACCATAAAACCAGACGATGGCGAAGCCAAATACATCAACATCTTAAACAAAGAAGATTTAGAGCCTGCCTTACTCGATGCGATTGAAGCTTTCATACCGACCGAGGGATTACAAGCATATATCAACGACACCCAAGTCGAGATAACAGATACGGGGAAGACGATTCAGAACATCTACTTCGATGAGAAAATCACCATCAAAGAGAGCTATCTGAGTGTCAACGACAAAATCATTACCAACCAAGATGACCTGACCAAATATCTGCTATTCGGAACCCTCGAACCACAAGAAGAATACACGGTAAAAGAAGGCGATACCGTCTCTACAGTGGCATTCGAAAACAAACTTTCCAATGCCGAGCTTTTAATCGCCAACCCTCGTCTCACGAGCATCAATTCTCTCTTGAGTCCAGGCCAAAAATTGAGTATAGGCCTCATCAATCCGCAGTTTACCATCGTCGAAGAAGCAGAAGTCATCGCGGACGTCGAGACCGCATACGACACAGTCACAGAGACCAACAACAAATTGACGACGAGTGAATCGTACGTAAGACAGCAAGGCGTGAAAGGAAAAGCGAGAGTTACGGAGAAGGTCGTCTCTAAAAATGGAGTCATCACAACGCTATTCGTAAGTAGTACGACGACGCTTTCAGACCCCGTGAGCAAAATCGTCGTAAAAGGAACGAGACCTTCCTACAACTGGGGCAATATTCCACCGGCTGCTTCTTCTACCGACTGGGGCTGGCCGACGATAAGTCCATACGTCATCACGAGTTATTTTGGATATCGTTGGGGTAAATTGCACGGAGGAATAGATATCTCGGGAAGTGGATTCGGTTCACCGATATTCTCCGCAACCGAAGGAACCGTCATCAAGACCTACAAGGGTTGCCCAGACCGAGGTTACTACGGTTCTCCATGTGGAGGGCAATACGGAAACTACTTAGAGATTGAGACTTCTCAAGGCCTCATCATCTACTATGCCCATATGAAAAACAATATTCCTGTAAATGAAGGACAGACAGTGACCAAAGGACAAGTCATCGGTTACATGGGAGACAGTGGAAGCTCGACAGGAACCCACTTGCACTTCGAGATTAGAGATGTCGGAGGAAACAAATTGAATCCATGTAAGGCGGCATTCGCATGTTAGTGAGTGTCCTCGCCTCGGGTTCAGAAGGCAATTCCACCTATGTCGAAACTCCCGATGCAAAAATACTGATAGACTTAGGAATGAACACCAAATACATCACGACCAAACTTGCAGAGCTGGGAGTCGATGCCCACGATATAGATTACATTGTCATGACACACACCCACAGTGACCACACCGCAGCCTTAAAGACTTTTCTAAAACACAACAGTCCGACCCTCGTTCTGACAGAAAAGATGCTCGAAGAGTTGGATTATCTAAAAGACTACGAAAATCTTTTAATAAAGGAAGACGCATTGGAAGTACACAACACAAAAATTGTTCCGTTTAAGACGAGCCACGATGCAATCGATTCGAGAGGTTACCTCATCGAAGATGCCAAATCTTCCATGGTCTATATGACCGACACGGGGTACCTCAATCAAAAGTACTTCGACCTTCTAAACGATAAAAACATCTATGTGATGGAAGCAAACCACGACGTCGAAATGCTGATGAACGGGAGCTACCCCAAATGGCTTAAATCGAGAATTCTTTCCGACCATGGCCATTTATCCAACAATTCGGCAGGGTTCTACCTTTCAAAATTGATTGGTCCACACACAAAAAAAGTGGTTCTTGCCCATTTGAGCAAAGAAAACAATACCCAAGAAGAAGCGCTAAGAACCGTTAAAAAAACTTTGACAGAGTACGAACTGACCTTTGACGACATCGAAGTGGCTAGACAAAAAGAAAAGACAGAAGGTATCGAGGCATGATTCAAATTATCTGTCTAGGCAAAATCAAAGAGAAATATCTCGAAGAGATGATAGAAGACTATAAAAAGAGAATCAATAAATACCACAAAATAAATATAGTCGAGTTGAAAGATGAGAACGATTTAAAAAGCGAATCGATAAACATCTTAAAACACATCAAAGATAGAGACTTTACGATTGCCTGTGATATCAAAGGAGAAAAGCTGGACAGCAAGAACTTCGCAGACAAACTAGACTCCATCTTCCAAATCTCGGGAACGATAAACATCATCATTGGAAGCTCCGAAGGACTTCACGAAGACATCAAAAAGCGAGCCGACATGCTCTTATCGTTTTCAGACTTTACGATGCCACATGGACTATTTAGGGGAGTACTGTTAGAGCAGATATATAGAGCTTTTAAAATAAACAATAACGAGAGGTATCATAAGTAGGTGAATAGTATGGAATTATTTCATAACGATTGGGACCAAGTCCTAGAAGAAGTGACTTCTTCAAAAGAATTTTACAACACAATGGTTTTAGCAAAGAAAGAATACGAGACGAAGACCGTTTTCCCACCTAGAGAAAACATCTTTGAAGCTCTGAAACTGACGAGCTATGAAAATACGCGAGTCGTCATCGTAGGACAAGACCCCTATCACGGGACAGGGGAAGCACATGGACTTTCCTTCTCTGTAAAACCGGGAGTCCGCGTCCCACCTTCTTTGCAAAACATATACAAAGAGATGTACGACGACTTAGGCATCAGAGAACCGGCAAACTGCGGATACCTCACAAAATGGGCCAAAGAGGGTGTGTTGATGCTGAATGCCATTCTCACCGTCGAAAAAGACAAAGCGGGAAGCCACAGTGCACTAGGATGGGAGTTCTTCACAGACAGTGTCATAAAGAAACTGAACGAAAAAGAGACACCCGTCGTCTTTATCCTCTGGGGCTCATTCGCAAGAAGCAAAAAATTCTATGTCACCAATCCCATCCATTATATCGTCGAATCTCCACACCCATCGCCATTCAGTGCGAGAAACGGATTCTTCGGTTCCAAACCTTTCTCCAAGACGAATAACTTTCTCACAGAAAAAGGCTTAAAACCGATTGATTGGCAACTTTAAATCGAATTGAGGTTCGATTTTTTAAATGTTCTTGCCTTTTTTATCCAATTAGTTTAATATTATTTTCAAGGAGTGGATACATATGTATTTAATAGAGAATTTAAAAAAAGACATCGAAGATATCTTAGAAAAAATAGGATACCAAGAAGAAGTGACCATCGCGCCTTCCAACAGACCTGAACTCGGCGACTACCAGTACAACGGTTGCATGGCCATCGCGGGTAGAAATCATATCAATCCACGCGACTTAGCTGAACAGATTGTGAAAGAACTATCTAAGAATACAAAATATACCAACCTCAACGTTGCAGGACCAGGATTTATCAACATATCGTTTACAGATGAAGTCCTCATCGACTACATGAATCAAATTCACGACGACATGCAAAAAAACATCTATAAAGGCGACGGTAAGACGATTTTACTCGACTACGGGGGAGCAAACATCGCCAAAGAATTGCACGTCGGACATCTGAGAAGTGCCAACATCGGCGAAGCGACAAAGCGGCTGCTAAAGGCCTGTGGTTACAACACCATCAGTGATGTTCACTTAGGAGATTGGGGAAGGCCGATGGGACTTGTCATTCTCGAAATCAAAAAGAGAATGCCCGACTTACCGTATTTTGACGACAATTTTGAGGGAGACTATCCGACCACCAGTCCTGTCACCGCGGAAGACTTGGCAGAAATCTATCCATGTGCCAGTGCAAAATCCAAAACCGACGAAGAATATTTAAATGAAGCTCGTGCGATTACAGTCGAGTTACAAAAAGGGCAAAAAGGGTACAGAGCCCTCTGGAAGCACATCGTCAAAACATCGGGAGACGACATAAAAAATGTATATGACCTTTTGAATGCAGAATTCGACCTCTGGGAAGGCGAAGCCGCGGCCGATGAATACATTCCAGAATTATTAGACTACCTCGAAAAAGGAAACTATACGGAGATGAGCAATGGTGCAGAAGTCATCTTCGTCAACGAAGAGGGAGATACGAGAGAGATACCGCCTTTCATGCTCAAAAAATCCGATGGAGGAGTTCTATACGATACGACCGAGCTCGCGACTTTGTACGCCCGTATGAAGCGCTTCGACCTCGATGAAATTTGGTACTTCACCGACATTCGCCAAGAATTACACTTCGTACAGGCATTCCGTGCTGCATACAAAACCAAAATTGTGCCAGAACATATTCCTCTAATCCATCTAGGTTTTGGAACGATGAATGGCAAAGACGGCAAACCTTTCAAAACGAGAGATGGAGGAGTGTTGAGCCTCAAAAAGCTCTACGCATCCGTATACGAAGAATGTCTAAAAAAGATAGGAGATAACGTAGAAGAATCGGAAAAAGAAAACCTTGCAAAAATCGTATCCGTCGCGACGATAAAATACGCAGACCTCCTACCGAACCGTACGACAGACTACATCTTCGACCTCGAGAAGTTCAGCGATTTAAATGGAAAGACAGGTCCATACCTCCTATACAATACTGTTCGTATTAAATCGATAATGAGAAAAGCTAGAGAGGCCTCTCTATCCTATAAACGCTACACACAAATTTCAACGAGCAAAGAAAGAGAACTCATATTGCACCTCATCAGCTTGTCAGACGTTTTGAAAAGAGCCATCGACCAAAAACTTCTTAATGAAATCTGTGAATTTATATTCAAACTCACCAATCTCTACAATTCCTTCTACAGTGAACATTACATATTGAATGAGGAAGACGAGAACAAACGCGAGTCTTGGCTGACAATGAGCGATATCGTTCTAAAGACCAACGAATTTATTTTAGACATATTAGGAATCGATATTCCTGAAAAGATGTAAGCTTTATTCAAAATAGAGCTTTTTTCTTTCGCCAAATTTTTCCTTTCAGAAATTTATCATAGACAAAACCTCTCAGTCGTGATATAGTACTCCTCAAAAGGAAATGAGGAAGGAAAAGAGTCAATTACCAATAAGTTAATTCTATTTCGGCCTCATCCGTGCAACCTTTAACACCCGCTGCGCCCAAACATTCAAATATAAAGAAGAGGTAGAATATGAGCATACAAAAAGGAAAAATCATTACATTAGAAAACGACAAAGAGTATTACATAATAAATGTTTTACATCTAAACTCGAGTGAATACTTATACATGTGCAGTGTATCTTTAGAAGACGAGAGAGACATCTTCTTCTCAGAGAACAAAGATGGCAAGCTTTATAGAGTAAACGACAACGATATACTTAAGAATTTATTGCTTTTAGTAGGAAGAAGTTAAGCACTTTAAGTAAAGGGCTAAGATGAACGCATTTAATCTAGCACCTAACTTTTTGGTATGAATAAAATACAGCTTTATAACTATAACAAAATAAAATATATTTTTTATCAACGAAAGAAATCGGTGACATATTGAATCTCACCTCTTTTTTAAAACTATCTTAAACAAAAAAGCTTGCTATAAAATACCATGTATGAGATAATTCTTATGACAACAGGATAGAAAAAAATGACTAAACATAGAGAATTTTCTTGACAAAAGTCAATCACAGTGCAAAAAATTTAAGAGTAGAGAAGGTCCGGATACAGAACAAGGTCCGGATACAGAACAA
>CAJTZC010000006.1 GCA_910583745.1 uncultured Bacilli bacterium | reverse complement strand
CCTTGTTTCTTATCCGGACCTTGTTTCTTATCCGGACCTCTTCTACTCTTAAATTCTCTCATTTTTACTGGCCGTCTGTCAATGTTTTTTCTGCTACTTTACAATTATTCTGTTCTTTTGAAAAATTAAAAACAGACTATTTATTCAGTCTGTTCATCTCTCTCATCATTTGGTTAATCTGTTTTTGACTCGGTTTTCTTCCCATTCCACTCATAAGAGTCTCTATCATCTTTTCGTTGATAGGTGGGTTTTGGGTCATATATTTCTTCATCATATGTCTAGCTAGGAAAAAACCGATGATTAAGCCTACGATTAGACCTAAAACGACGAGTAAAATATCTTGTAGCATGTCTGTCATCTCCTTGGTAGTATTATACTATATAGTCTTTATTATGACAACCAAAAGTAATCTTTCTGAGAAAAATCTATGACGAATAGATTAGGAAATACTCGTAAAGTTTTAAAGAATGTCGGGTTATTCCCAGAGCTTTTCAACTTGAGATAGGTATTATATATAGTCAGTTTGGACGACTCGTCGGTATAATAATTGTTGATGATGTGCGAATTGTTAAACTTCGTATAATAGTCCGATTCTCGCAGCAGATTGAAAATCGATAGATTGAGCGCGCGAACATCATTTCGGTCGCACACTTCGTCATATAATCGTATCGCTAGAGAAAGATTCTTTCTATCCATAGAGTGAATGTTGTCTAAAGCTAGGAAGAGATTATAAGGGCTATTTTTCGTCAATATCTTGAACTCTTTGTTAATTTTGAATATATAAAACGTTCTCATTCTTTCATCACCGAGAAGATTATACCACCAAAATGATCACTATCTTGTCGAATGGTGTTCTCTTTTTTATTTTTTTATAGGTTTTATAATCATCGATGGACCAGCATCGTATTCTACAGTATTGTTTGTCTCCGGTGTATCTTCATAAGAGTCCAGAGCTAACTCATAATGTGAGGAATCATATTTTGATTGCAATTCCGATAAAGTCTCATTCTGCGCAGCCGTTCCATAATTAGAAATCAAGTCGTTGAGACTGGCAAATGGTAAATAACTGCTAAAGTAGTCTTTTAAATAAGAAGCAAGTTCGTCTTTTTCGGACATTTTTACCCCAATGTTTGAAATAGTTATATCCATATCCTCGATTCTGTTCTCTGTTAATATCACTACTTTACCATTACGGAGTAGTCCTATGCTCGGATTCGTCGGGTCAACGACAAGTTTTATATTTGTGTTTGGCAATGTTATGCAAGATACCACGTGGTTCCCACTTGAATGTTTTAAAAGGGACAGCAGTGCTTTGTCGAAAGCGTTTTCTTCTTGCGCAGGAGAAGTCGGGTCTTCAGAGTTTAAAATAGTCCTTTTGGTATTATTTATTGCCACTTCTTTTAGACAATCATATTGTATGCATTGTATGCAGGATTAATTGCATTCATTCTCGCAGTAAAATCGTCTGCCATATGTTTGCAATTCCCGTAGCCTAAAGTGTAAAGAGCAAGCCGATTGTAAGCAAGTTCATTCGTATAGCCTTCGACATCTAAAGAATATCCTTCTATGTTGTTCCACATATCATCTATCACTTTGACATCTAAAGAATATCCTTCTATGTTGTTCCACATATCATCTATCACTTTGACTATTGTCTCTAAATCGTCCAGTTGAAGACTGTCGATGTATTCGGCATATTCTTCGATGGATTCATCGTAGCTTTCTAATATTTTTGCAATTTCCTCATCTTCGCTGTACATCTCTATTCCCTTTAAAGCTATGTTGTTCCACGCTTTAATAAAAACGATATCTGTGCCGGTTTTTATAAAAGTAAGAACTAATAGAATTGTTACTATTCCCGCTTTGAGGTTATTTTTTAAATAGGTATCACTCGATGTGAACTCTTTTTTATTTATAAATTGTCCTAAGATTTTTGTCGCGACTGGACCATATTTTTCCATCATAGCCGTTTCATTTCCTTCCGACAAAAATCTGCGAAGTTCTTGCACTTGGTATGACAAGGGTGTATTTTCCCAGTAGGTTTTTCTTCCAAAAAGATATAGAATTTGGTCGTATGCTTTTTCTCTTTTTAGATGTGCTAGAAGTTTCTCATCCATCTTTTTCAATTTTACTCCCCCTTTTTTCTTAAAAATTCTAACATTAAATGGAGACTTTGTCAACTTTGACCTAATCATTGTAGTTAAGGCTATATTTGGTCTCTATTCAACCAGTAGAAAAATGCGATTTTTTAGTCGCATTTATAAAAGGTCTTCGAATTTCTTCTCTGTTTTTGTTATGGTGAGTACTTCCTCGCTTCGAATGGCCTCTTTTATGAGGTTTTCAAAGTCGATGAGACTCTCATATTCTTGGCATTTGTTCAATTCTGGGTTGATGACTGGATGGTCTGGTACGAATATCGTGCAGCAGTCTTCATAAGGAAGAATGCTCGTTTCATAGGTGCCTATCTTTTTAGATATTTCGATTATTTCCAGTTTGTCTAAGCATGCGACCGGTCGGACGACGGGTATCTTGACAACCTCGTTGATGGCAGCCATGCTCGTAAGCGTTTGACTGGCGACTTGCCCAATCGATTCCCCGTTGACAATAATCTTTGCGTTGTTTTTGTGTGCAATTCTTTCCGTGATTCGATACATCATACGACGCATAATCGTAATCAGATACTCGTGAGGGATATTTTTGTATATTGCCTCCTGTATCTCTGTAAAGTTTATCACGTGTAGTTTTACATAACCTGAATAATTGGAAAGGATTTTCGTGAGATTTTTGACTTTCTCTTTCGCAGCCTCGCTCGTGTGTGGTGGACTTTCGAAGTAGATTCCTTCGATTCTCACTCCTCTTTTCATCGCTAGGAAACCAGCGACGGGTGAATCGATTCCACCGGAAAGCATCAGCATTCCTTTTCCTTGCACTCCGACAGGATAACCGTGCAACCCCGGTGTGCTTTCAAAATAGATGTACGATTTATTTAAGCGAACTTCGACATCGATGACCAACTTTGGTTCGTGCACGTCGACCTTAGACGAAGGGACGTTTTTGAGAACCACTCCGCCGAGCACTTTGCTTATCTCCATACTCGTCATCGGATAGCCTTTATAGCTCCTCTTCGTACAGACTTTGAAGGTATCGATTTCTATATTTTCGACCAACTTACGCAGGTTTTCTTTGATATCTTCGATGTCTATCGAATCGTACTCGTAGCCCTTTATGATTTCGTGAATGCCAAATATATATTTTAGTCTATTTTCAATCGTCTCTAGGTCTTCCGAGAAGATGAACATGCGTCCATTGTCGTATTCGATGGTAAAATCCAAATCGGAAAGTTCTCTTTCGATATTTTTTTTGAGAGTCTTTATGAAGAATTTGATGTTTCCCTTCTTCGTCGTCAACTCTCCATATTTTATAATGATCAATCTATTCATTTTCGTCACCTAACTCCAAGAGCTTATTATACACTATATCGAACGAATATAGAAATTTATTTAAGTCGTCGAAGCTAGTTAAATGCGAAAGGCTTATGCGAATCGATGTATTTGCACGTTTTTCATCGTCATAGATTGCCATGATCGTGGCACTCGTTCCGCCTTTCGAACAAGCAGTGTTCGTGCCTACGTAGATGTCCCTTTTTTCGAGAGCATGTATAAAAGTCTCTGGGCGGATAGTCATCAAACTCAGGTTGAATACGTGCGGTATCGAATAGTTCGTCTTGTTTATCATAATTTTCGGATATTTGATAATCGTACTCGTCAGTTTGTCATTCAGCATTTTGACGACACTTTCGTTTTTGGCTTCATTCGTGATGGCTAAGCGAATCGCTTTAGAAAAAGCGACGACGAGAGGAAGACAAGGCGTTCCGCTTCGCAGTGAATCTTTTTCACCGTGGATAATCGGGTCGATGTTTATCTTTTCGCTCTTGTAGAGCATTCCAATTCCTTTTGGGCCATATATCTTATGGCTAGAAAGAGATGCCAAGTCGACATCGTGTAAGTTTACATTTACTTTTCCTATCGCTTGGGTCATGTCCGAATGCAACACCGTGTTTTCGTTCTGTTTTTTTATGATTTGTCTCAACGTCTTGAGCGGCTGGCGAATGCCAAGTTCGCTGTTTACTGCGACGATACTCACGAGGATTGTATCGTCTTTTATCTTAGAACGAAGGTCATCAAAGTCGATGAGGCCTTCTGCATTATTTTCGACGTATGTAATCGTAAATCCGAGAGTTTTTAAATGGTCGCATATGACGTATATGGATGGATGTTCTAGTCGAGAGACGACGATGTTTTTTCCCTTCTTCATATTTCTAAGTGCATATCCTAGAATCGCTAGATTATTCGCTTCAGTTGAACCACTCGTATAGATAATTTCTTTTTCGTCGATGTTTAAAACTTCGCTTATCTGTTTCGTCGCACTCTCTAAAAGTTCGTGCGATTTCGTTCCGAGAGAATGGAGAGAATTGGGATTTCCTATGTATTCTTTCGTCACCTTAACATAACTATCTAATACTTCTTTACTAACTGGAGTAGTTGCAGAATAATCTAAATATATCATATAAAACTCACCTACCTTATTAGTATACCACACCTGCTATTTTATACAAAGATTTTTTTGCCATTTTTGGTTTACTAAAAAAAGAACCGCGATGGGTTCGGGAGTTAGAATGAAAAAAGTCTTTCATAAAATGTTTTTTTAGTGGATGATTAACGACGTTCCTGTCATAGATTCCGGCTTTTCGATTTCGAGAAGCTCCAACATCGTCGGTGCGATGTCTGAAAGACGTCCAGGCCTTAAAGAGAACCCTTTTTTTGTGATGAGGAATGGTACGAGACTCGTCGTATGCGATGTGACTGGTGAACCGTCGTCGTCCCACATGATGTCGCAATTCCCGTGGTCTGCTGTCACAAGCAAGATTCCCTCTTTTTCTTCTATTTTTTGGAACACTTTTGCAAGGCAAGTATCTAAAAATTCGACAGCTGTTTTCGCAGCTTCGTAATTGCCCGTGTGACCGACCATGTCTCCATTTGCGTAATTCAGGATGACGACATCGTAGAGGTCTTTCTCGAGTTCTGCCAAGAGTTTTTCTGTGACTTCCTCGGCACTCATCTCTGGCTTTAAATCGTAGGTTGCGACTTTAGGTGATGGCACCAATATCTTTTTTTCTTCTCGAAAGTTCTCTTCGATGCCTCCGTCGTAAAAATAAGTCACGTGGGCATATTTCTCGGTCTCGGCAATGCGAAGTTGCGCGAGGCCTTTGTCACTCAAGTAGTGACCCATCGTATCGGAGAGGTCCGGATTGTCGAAGACGTGCTCACACTTTACGGTTGCCGTGATGGGCATCATGGAGAGTATCTTTACATCGGAGAATTCTTTTGCCTCTAGAGGGCTGTCTTTCGGATTGGTAAGGGCTGTGAACAGTTCTCTCAGTCTGTCTCGTCGAAAGTTGAAAGTGATGATGCCGTCACCCTCTTCGATTGGGCAAGCTTCTATAACGCTCGGAGTGACGAATTCGTCCGTCTTTCCTTCTTTATAATTTGTCTCGATACAAGTCAATGCATCTCGATGCTGAGGAGCTACGCCTTCGACGATGGCATCGTACGCCGGTTTTAATCTGTCGTAGTTGTCATCTCTATCCATCGCGTAGTATCTTCCACTTATGGTCGCGATTTTACCAAAACCGACCTCGGCGATTTTGGTTTCTAACATCTCGAGATATTTATAGGCACTTTTCGGTTCGGTGTCTCGACCATCTAAAAAGAGATGAAAGGCGACATTTTCGCATTTTTCCTTTGCAAGTAAGTCGATGAGAGCTAACAGATGGTCAATGTGTGCATGGACTCCCCCATCGGAAAGCAATCCCATGACGTGCAATGTTGATTGCTTTTCTTTAACGTGCGAGACGAGTTTTAAAATCTTTTCATTCTCAAAAAAACTTTTGTCTTGAATCGTACGGTTTATGAGTTCGAGTGGTTGGTAGACGATGCGTCCTGCTCCTATATTCATGTGTCCTACTTCGCTGTTGCCCATTTGACCTTCTGGAAGACCTACATCGGTTCCGCTGGCCTTCAAAAGGCAATGAGGGTATTCTTTCCAAAGACGGTCAAAAAGAGGCTTGTGAGCGTTTTTGAAAGCGTTGCCATCGGTTTCTTTACGCATACCGCATCCGTCTAAAATACAAAGTACTAAAGGTTTTTTCATAATGTTGCCTACTTTCTATACTAAGTATAGCACTTCTTGGAAGCGGTGCAAAGAAAAACTTGAACTCGCGAAAGTTCAAGTGCGTTCAGTTGAGCTGTCTTTTTCTTCTAGAAATCCAGTTCGTCGCGAGGATGAAGACGAGGGAAAACCCTAAGAGCACGGCCATGTTTACGAGTATCGGTAGCATGGTGTTCCACTCAATTTTCTCTAGACTCTTTATCGCCTCATTTGTACTTATATACCAGTACGATGGCAAGGCATGGGCTATCGTCAAAACCGATTTAGGAAGAAAGCTCATCGGGACAAAGGCGCCACAGAGAAAACTGCTTCCCAAGGCGATGACGTTTACGAGGACGTTTATCGCTTCTTTGTTTCGTATCGCATTACCTAAGAGCAGTGCAAATGTCAAACAACAAAACAAGAAGACAAAAGAATTTACGATGAGTAAGAGTCCGTTTTCGCTCCACATGATTTTGCCACAGAGAACGAAACTCAATAACACATATAGAAGCCATAAAGCGAATGCGAAGACTCCATTTGAAAACAGCAATTTACGGTTTAACTGTCTATAATCTGTGCTGCTGACTGCCGTCCTTTTGAAAACGCCTTCGTTTTTAAAACTCGACAAAACGAGACATATCACATAAATCAACCCTGCTAAAAAACAGTAATTCGTGAAGTTGTAGTATAGTGAGGCCTTCTCCATGGCTGTCGTATCGAGAGAAGAGGTCATCTCCACTTCTAGCTCTTTTTCGAGGAGTTCGTTCATCTTCTCTATCATTTTTTCTTCTTCGTCGAAGATAGTCCTGTATACCTTTGCGAGGTTCAAATAACGGCTCAAGAGCATCTCGGCAAGGCTCGCTTGGTAGTCGCCCGTAGAATTGATTTTTATGTACGGTTCTTCGCCGTTTAAAAAGTCTCGATGAAAGTTTTTAGGAATGTAGATGGCATAGTTGACCTTTCTATAAAAGATGGCGTCGCGAATAGCGCTTTCTTCGAGTTCGATGTCTTCGACAACGGAATTGGCCTCCAGATAGGAAATCAGGTTGTTTGTGAGCCCTACTCTTTCATCTTCGTTCACGATGACAATACTCGGTTTGCTCTCTTGGAAGCTCAGACTTCCACTGTTGTTTTGTATGTTGAAGCCTCCGAAGAAAACCAGCAAAACCGTATAGAGGAGAATCGGCATTTTGCATTTTGAAAGGATTTTTAGGTATGTTTTAAATACTGTCATATTTCTGCCTCCTTAAGACGCATATCGATGCAAAAAGTAGAATTCCAGAGAAGAGCAAGAGGCTCACGAGGTCGAAATAAAATCTATCCAATGTTTCGTAATAATACAGCGAATAGAAGCCGTCTGTAATCATGTTGGCCGGGTTGATTTTGTTCAAGATTGGGAGGTTTGTGTCGACGACGTATTTCATCGTGATGCCCATCATTCCGGAGAAAAAGCAACCTCCCAGCGAAATGGCTAAGATGACTCCCGTTTTTAGATTTTCATCGGCTTTGAGAATGGAAGCCGCGGCCACACCTATCGAGAGACCTGCGAGGGACCCTACAAGGCTCAATACGACGATTAGCGGCAGATTGGTTCCATAGTCTACTTTCAAAACGAATATCGTGTAGAGGAATAAGAGTGCGACTCCGACAAGACTTGCCACATAGCTCGCGAGTGCGCTAGTCAAGACGAGAGCCCATTTCGGAGTAGGACTCACGGCGACCCTTTTGCCACGACTGCTCATGTTTGCGAGGACGTCGTCGATGGCCGTCATGCTCAGCACCGCGCCGTATAGACAAGCCATCGCGATGAGGGTATAGAATTCAATCATCGTATAACTCATGTTCTTGCTCGAAATGTCCTCTATTTTTGGGTCCGATGTTTCTATCAACTCTCTCGCTTCGGCTACGACTCTCTCTATAAATTCTTCGTAATTGTCGATGGTCCATTGCCCGTTTTGGCTGTTTTCTGTGACGAAGACGTTTATCATATCACTCGTCGAAACTATCTCTTCCGTCACTTTTTTTAAAATGGTCTCGTCGATTCCGCTCGATTTGATTGTCACTTTTAGGGTTTCTTGCAAGGTGACAACCCCGACGATTTCGTCGTTTTCTAGCATTCTTTTTGCCTCGTCTTCGTCGGTGAAATGCGTGTTGAACAGCTGATTTTCGCCCTCTGCGCTCAGTTCTTCAAAAGCGGATTTCAAGTAGTCGCTCCCTTCGTACCCGGATTTTTCGACGACGGCGATGTCGAAGACTTCTAACCTCTCGTTTTTCTCGATGTCACTGAAGGCCATGTCGAAGAAAGTACCTAAAATAATAGGAAAAGCGAATGTCCAAAATATGAGGGCACGATTTTTAAAAAGTTTCTCAAGTGTATATTTAAAATTGTGCCACAACATCAGTCTCGAAGCTCCTTGCCTGTCAAATCTAAGAATACATCGTTCAAAGTAGGACGCATCATATTTATCGCATTGTATTTTATCTTCTCTTTTTTCAAAAAGTCCGTCAGTTCTATAAGATTGTTTTTGCCTTTTTTATAGACGATGAGTAGAGAATTGTTCTCGTATTTTAACGTATCGACATTTTTGAACGCTTTCAATGTGTCGAGATGTTTCGGGTCCAAATCGTAGACTTCGACACTAATCTTCTCTTCGATGGAAGCCATCTCTTTTAAGTCGTCGATGGTGCCCTCTGCGAGAATTTTTCCCTTATCGATGATGACGACGCGGTCACAGAGTATCTCGACTTCTTCCATATAATGGGTCGTGTAGATAATCGTCGCTCCTTGTTCGCGAAGCGTTTCGATGCCATCTAAAATGTTGTTTCTGCTCTGTGGGTCGACCGCGACAGTCGGTTCGTCTAAGAAGATAACCTTCGGCTTGTGAGCGATACCACATGCGATGTTGAGGCGTCTTAAAAGACCACCTGAGAGCTTTTTCGGGTGAAATTTTTTGAAATCTTCGAGCCCGACCAACTCGATGGCGTCTTCTATACACTGTTCTCTTTCTTTTTTATCTTTGATATAGAGACCACAGAAATAGTCTATATTTTCTTCGACGGTAAGTTCGTCGAACACAGCGACGTCTTGAAATACCACACCGATTTGCCTTTTGATATCGTAGGCATTTGGGTTCATCTCCTTGCCAAATATTTTTATCGTTCCCTCTTTAAATTTTAAGAGTGAAAGAATACAGTTTATCGTCGTCGTCTTTCCCGAACCGTTTGGCCCTAAAAGGCCTAGAATCTCTCCTTCGTAGATGTCCAGGTTCAATCGATCGACCGCTTTTAACTCGCGATATTCTTTCGTCAAATTTTTGACTTCGATTATTTTTTTCATACGCTTATCCTTCCTTCGTTTTTATGAAATTTTCTTCTCATAAATTTCATTTTATGACGTATAGAAAAATTTGTAAAGAAAAAAATCGGACTTCTGCCCAATTTTATCGAATGGAAAGAAAAGTTTATTCGTCACCGTTTTTGTTTTTGAATTGAATAATAATCGGCGTGCCCTCGAGTTCAAAGTTGTTTCTCAAGGTGTTCTCTAAGTACCTTTCGTAGCTGAAATGCACGAGGCCTTTGTTGTTTACACTGAAAGTAAACTTCGGCGGTCTCGAGCCGGATTGGTTTACAAAGTATATTTTGAGTCTTCTACCCTTATAGCTAGGAGCAGGATGCAGAAGTGCCGCTTCCTGTATGACGTCGTTTAGCACACTCGTCTTGCATTCCCTCGTCGCATTCGTATAGGATTCGATGATGGCAGGCATCAAAGTGTGTAAGCGCTTTTTCGTCTTGGCACTCAGGAAAACGACTTTGGCATAGGTGGCAAATTGAAATTCGTTCTCTATCAAAAGTTTCCACTCTCTTATCGCACTGTCTTGGTTTTTTATCGTGTCCCATTTGTTGACGGCGATGACGAGGCACTTTCCCGCATCGATGGCATAGGAAGCGATGTGTTTATCATGTTCGATGATGCCTTCTTCGGCGTTGATGACTAAAACACAGACGTCCGATTCATCGATGGCTTTCAAGGTTCGAATCAAACTGTATTTTTCGACGGACTCGAATATTTTTCCCTTTTTTCTAAGACCTGCCGTATCGACGACGATGTAAGGCTCTCCGTCGTAGTTGAATTTCGTATCGACGGCATCACGCGTCGTCCCTGCGATGTCGGAGACGATGACTCTCTCTTCGTTTAAAAGTGCATTTGTGAGGCTACTCTTTCCCGTATTCGGGCGACCGATGAAGCTGAATCGTAGGATGTCGTCTTTCGGCAAAGTAGGATTTTCGTTCCAATTGGCTGTTATCTCTTTTAGAAGTTCTGTTATTCCGAGTTTGTGTTCTGCACTGACAGGGAGTACAGTTTCGAAGCCCAATTCGTAGAAAGAATAGATGTTGTCGACTCTCTGTTTGTTGTCGATTTTATTGACGGCGACGATGATTTTTTTGTCTGTCTTTTGAAGGATGTTCGCGATGGCGCGGTCGTTTTCGGTCAAGTCGGTCAATCCATCGACGACAAAGACGATGACATCGGATTCTTCGATGGCCATCTCGGCTTGGATTTTGATTCTGTCGTTGAACGTCTCTAAGGAAAGGTCGATTCCCCCTGTATCGATGAGATGAAAGGTCTTGTTTTCAAAAGTGACTTTCCCGTATATGCGGTCTCTCGTGATACCTGGGTCGTCCATGATTATCGACTTTTTTTCTCCGATTAAGCGGTTGAAGAGAGAACTTTTTCCCGTATTCGGTCTTCCTATCAGTGAAACTGTATTCATAATATACAACTCCCCTTTCTCTACTACAACTATTCTATCACAAAATCTCGATAAAATAAAGCCGATTGAATCAGGCGAGCATTCGCGGTTCACAAAAAAAGAGAACACTCTCCTATTCGTCCAAGTAACTACTCAATATGTCGTATATCTCTTGTTTTCCCTTTTTGTTGACGCTTGAGAAATATACGATGTCGTCGCCGTCTTCGAGTTTTATCGTCTCTTCGACGAGTTTCATCTGCTTATCGCGCGATTTCATTTTGACTTTGTCGAACTTGGTCGCCACAATGGTGACGGGTATCTTGTAATACTTTAAATAGTTGTACATCAAGACATCGTCCTCTGTAGGTTTCATTCTAAAATCGACCAACAAGAACACCCTTTTAAGACAATACCTCGTCTTTAAGTAGTCCTCTATCATGAGACCGAACTTCTTTTGGGTCGGTTTGTCGACCTTGGCATACCCATAGCCGGGCACGTCGATGAGGTAAAACGACTCGTTGATGAAATAAAAGTTCAACGTCTGAGTCTTACCTGGTGTCGAAGAAGTAAACGCGTAATTTTTTCGGTTGATAATCGTGTTGATGAAACTGCTCTTGCCGACATTGCTTCTTCCTACTAATAAGAATTCGGGATTGTCTCCCGTAGGATACTGGTCACTTCTCACTGCGATGGTCGCGAGTTCTACTGATTCAATTTTCATTTAACCACACCTCGTATTTAAGATTATATAAAAAAGTGTCAAAAAAAGCAAATAAAAATATATTGTTATGGAAAAAAATGCGATTTTTTAGTATAATGTTGTCAGGTGATTTAAATTGAATTATCCCTTTGCTTGTAAAGAAAAATATAGCAAAAACGTGGTCGATTACCGCAATCGTGGGATGGATTTGGAAACCCTAATCAATTCTGCGAACGAGTATTATATAGAGGAAGACAAAGCCATCATTTATAAAAAACCGACCCCCATCGGGATTCTACACGTCGATTACAAACAGAACCGCATCAAAGATGCCTACTTCAAAGACAAATCTACTTTCGATTACAACGGAGTTTATCGAGGGAGATACTTGGATTTCGAGGCGAAGGAATCGCATGTCAAGACGTCATTTCCTTTGGGCAACATTCACGAGCATCAAATTTTGCATCTTCGACGCATTTTGAGGCACGGTGCGATAAGTTTTTTGATAGTAAGTATCCACGATGAATATTATTTATTAAAAGGAGAAGATTTGTTGGACTTTATAGAAAACAATACTCGAAAGAGCATACCGTACGGTTATTTTAAGGAAAAATGTTATAAAATAGAAGAAAGAATTCGCCCGACTCTCGATTATCTGCGAGTTGTCGACGAAGTGTATTTTAAAGGAGAATAGTTATGGCTAAAAATACGAATATGAATGTAAAAAAGAAGAAAGTGAGTACAGGGCCGAAGAAGCCGAAGGCGCAGTTTTCAAAGATTAAGCAGAACCTCTCGAATAAAAAGGATAATGTCATCGCGCGAGTCGAGACGGAGATAAAAAATAAAAAGAAGACGAAAGAGGAAAAACCGAAGAAAAAGAGACATATTCTCTTGATTGCGTTTATGACGTGTTTAATCGTCGGTGCTCTTTCTTGTCTCGCCGGGTGCATCTACATTATCTTGAATGCACCAGAATTCGACGTGGAGCTGCTCTTCCCTCAAAGCATGTCTGTCTTGCACGATATGAATGGCGGTGTGCTCGCTGAAATCGGTGCGGAACGAAGAGAAAACGTCACATATGACGAATTACCCGAAGTCTTAGTCGACGCGATTGTCGCGACCGAGGATTCGAAGTTCTTCCAACACGGCGGAATCGACTTACTGCGTTTTGGTAAAGCAGCGGTCGGACAGCTCATGGGTCACGACGACGCGGGTGGTGGTTCTACTCTCACGATGCAGATTTCAAAGAACACTTACATGGGCACGGAATCTCGAGGAATCAAAGGAATCATCCGTAAGTTCAGCGATATCTATATGGCCGTATTTAAAATCGAAAAGACGTATACGAAGCAAGAAATTTTAGAATTTTATGTCAACCAAGGACTTTTGGGAATGTCCAATTACGGCGTCTCTCAAGCTTCTCACGCTTATTTTGGCAAAGACGTCGGCGAGCTGAACCTCTCCGAAGCTGCCTTGATTGCAGGGCTCTTCCAAGCACCGAATTCTTACTACCCTTTCCTATATCCTGAAAAAGCTCAAAACAGAAGAAATATGGTTTTGAATTTGATGGTAAAACACGGGTACATCACCGAGGAAGAATCTCAAGCAGCCAAATCGATTGACGTCAAGGATATGCTCGTCGCACAGGAAGTGACACAGAACAACAAATATCCTGGCGTAACGGATACTATCGTAGCTGAAGTTATAAAAAGAACGGGCAAAGACCCTTATCTCGTGTCTATGAACGTCTATACGACTATCGATCCGAGCAAACAGGATGTCATCGAAAAATTGTACGATGGAACTTTATATAAATGGAAAAACGATGTCGTTCAATGCGGTATTGCGGTGACAGATGTCCATACGGGTGCCATCGTGGCCATCGGAGCTGGACGAAATCGAAGTGGCGTCAAATTGTATAACTATGCGACAGACATCAATCGTCACCCCGGTTCGATTGCCAAGCCTATCTTCGACTACGGTCCTGCTGTAGAATACGCTGGGTGGGGTACAGGAAATACGATTGTCGATGACGTGTACACATATTCCAATGGTCAGGACATCAACAACGTCGACAAAGGTTATTCTGGCATCATGATGGTCAAAACAGCCCTTTCGAAGAGTCGAAATATTCCTGCCCTACAAGCTTTCCAAGCTACTAGTCAAGAAGACAAATATGAATTTGTAATGAATTTGGGGATGACTCCTGAATTGCACAACGGAGAAATCTTAGAAAGTAGTTCGATTGGTGCTTACAATGGAGCAAATCCTCTACAGATGTCTGCTGCATACGGGGCTTTTGCAAGAGGCGGTTACTATATCGAACCCTATGCCGTGACACGAGTAGAGTTCAACGATACGAAAGAAGTCTACAATCATCAACCTACTCGAACAAAAGCGATGAGCGAGGAAACAGCGTATATCATAAACATGATACTCAAGTATGCCGTCACAAGTGGTTCTGTAGCAACTGGTTCTATAAGTGGTACCGATGTCGCAGGTAAAACAGGTACTTCGAGTGAAGATGCCAATCGCGTCAAACAATTGAAGTTGAGTCCCAATACGATTAAGGACTCATGGGAAGTCGTCTATACTCCAGATTATTCTTTAGCTTTCTGGTATGGATACGATTTCAATACGAAGGAATACCACCTCACTTCTTCTGAAGGATGGGGTGCGAGAAGCGCCATTGCAAAAGCTTTGGCTCCAAGAATTATGAAAAAGAATTCTAGATGGACAAAACCTTCTGGTGTTATCACTGTCGACGTCGAACTCGAGACGATGCCTACTCAATTAGCAAGTGATTTTACTCCTAAAAATATGAGAAGTACGGAGTACTATAAAAAAGGAACTGAGCCTACAGAAGTTTCGACTCGTTTCTCTAGATTGGACGATGTAAGCAATTTGACGTATACGACCGTAGGAAATCAAGTACAACTCTCTTGGTCTCCTATCGACTTACCCGATGCCATCGATGCCAACTATCTCAGAAACTATTTCGACACGAATTATACGCGATGGGCAGATAAATATTATAATAAGAGATTGGAGTACAATACGAATAATATAGGAACAGTCATATATGAAGTTTTCTTGAAAAACGAATCGGGAGCGATGGTCAGTCTCGGCACGACCGCTTCCACTTCGTTTAGCGCTTCTGTTACAAATGCATCCTCTGCTACGTTTGTCGTAAAGAGTACGTACTCTACTTTTAGAGATAATGCGAGTACCGGAAGAGAAGTCACTGTTAGATTTAGTTCCCCTATCACTCCACCGACGACTGGTGAAGATGGCGAGGACGACGAAGACGAAGACAACGATCATTTGCCGAACTAAAAATATTAGCTAAACTAAAAACTCGACTTTTACTTATGTCGAGTTTTTTTACATATTCCAGTGTTAAAAGGACAACTTTCACAAAGTGGATTGTTTGCCTTACATGTATAGCGTCCGAAGAGGACCAGTTGTACATGAATTTTTGACCAACTTTCTCTTGGAAAGAATTCGCATAGTTTTCGTTCTATTTCTAAGACGTCGTCAGTTTCTTCTGCGAGGTCCAGCCGTTTACTCACGCGTGTGACATGCGTATCCACGGCTAGAGATGGGACTCCGTAAAGTTCTGATAAGACGACATTGCACGTTTTGTGACCAACTCCTGGAAGTTTTTCGATATAGTCTCTGTCATTTGGGACGTGGCCATCGTGGTCTTTTAAGAGTGAACTCGCTATCTTTTTTATGTATTCGGTCTTTCTTTTTTGCGTGCCTACAGGCTTGATTATCTCTTCGATGATGCTAGGGTCTAAATCAGCAAGGTCGTTTAAGTCGAATTTAAAGAGTTCTTTTGTCACACTGTTCACTCTATCATCGGTCGATTGTGCACTCAGCATGACTGCCATGAGCAATTCATAATCTTTCGAATATTCTAGTGGACACTTCGGATTTGGAATCAATCTGTCTAATTTTTCAATTATTTCTTTACTCTTCATCGTCTAACCAGTTATAATCGAATAATGTTTCGTTCTTTCTCACTTTAGGCTGTTTTCTTCTCTTTAAATATAAATCGACTTCTTTGCTCGATTTGAAGCCCTTTTTAGACCACTCGTTTAGAATTGCATCCACATACCGTAAGGTGAAGGAATCGTTAAAGATGGCTTCTTTTACGGCATGGTTTATCAATTCTTCGTTGATGTTGTTGTCTAACCAACGGTTTATTATCTCAAATTCCATAGGAGATAGTGGTCTCCCAAATTCTTTTTCGAATAATGAGAATACTCCATCGTCTGCCGTTTTTTTATCTTTGGCATTCATATCATAAGCAATTGTCTCATAGAAAGGAGTTAAATCTATGAGTTCTTCTACTTTTCCGTCTCTGTTCTTTTCCATCTTAATCGTTATGAGATTTTTGTTCGTAATGTTTGCAAACGCTTGCATAATCGACAATTCGTCCATACCGAATTTTTGAACAATCTCATCGATATCTAACACTGGGTGTTTGTTGTTGCCACAGAAATATATGATTAAAAGAGCTTCGTCTAAAGTTAAATTATTTTTTTTAATCGTCTTAAGGATATCTTCTGTTAAGACGAAGTTTTGTTTTTGATATAATTTAACCAAGGCGTCGCCCATTTCAATCACTTCCAGTTCTCTATAATATATATTTTTATGTGTTCTACACTATTAAGTAGGTTACCACTTAAAATGCGATTAATCAAGTCATTTTTGACCGATTTCATTTTAGGAATATCATTTTCTAGCATTTCCACGAGTTCCCGATTGGACAGAGCCAAGTCGTCGGGACTGTGAATCGGCATCGCTTCAACCATTCCCACAATTTTTTCGCGGCTATATCCCATTATCTCCCCTGCACATAAGACGTCTTCGAGGTCGTGTTCAAATAAGGTTATTTTATCGATTTTTTGTCCGCTTACTATTTTGCGTATCGCTTCAATTTTTGCTCGTTCCTTTTTTGTAAAAGGATATCTATCAGCAAATCTCAATTCTGCCCAACAACCGAGGACATCTTCTGTTCGAACGAAGTCGTCGGGGACGTCTATCTCTAAAGTCTCTAAGAGGCGGAGTCTCTTTAGGAGGTTCAGTCCTTCGATGGCTTCCTTTCTGCAGAGAATTTTATCGAGTTCGGTTTTCTTTCTTTCATAGGATAAGCTCTTTATGAGAGAACGGTTCGTCTTTATAAACTCGAGAATCGTCTCATCGAGAGTGAAACCATATATTGCCGCTAGCCTAATAGCTCTCAACATTCTCAAAGGGTCTTCTCTCAATTTTGTCTCTGTGTTTCCAATCGTCTCGATGCATCTCCTTTCGAGAGCATCTCGCCCATTTAAAGGGTCGATTATCCGTTTTGATTTATCCATACAGATGGCATTGATGGTGAAATCTCTTCGTCTAAGGTCTTCCTCTAGGTCGTCTATAAACGTGACCTCCGGATGACGGTCTTTGTAGTTTTTCTCTTTTCGGAATGTCGTGATATCGATGTGCGTCCCATCGATTTTCAAGGTGATACAACCCAAATTCTCTTTCGAAGAAATTTTTAATGCCTCACAGACCTCGACAGGAGTTGCCGAAGTCGTGATGTCGACATCGCACGATTCGATTCCTAACAGGTAATCGCGTACGTATCCTCCGACGATGTAAGCTTTAAAACCGTGTTCCTCGAGTTGACTCAATATTTCAAACTTATCCATAAAACCAATCCTCTATTACGAGTAAAACTATTATATCATTTATTCTGTATCGTAACAAGTAATTAACAGTAATTTTTCGTCTGGATTCTCTTTATGTTTGAACCTATAACTCTTCCCAAATCCAAAACTGTGTTGATGAGTCGTGCCATGGCATTGATGAGTGTCGAATTGAGGGAAATCGCTCCTCCATAAATTTTTACTAGTTCTCTATCTTCTAATTGCATGTTCTTTTTCTCCTTTCTATTAATTGCATTTGTTCGGATTCATGTATCCGTCTATGATTCCCACGATGAGTGTTATCAAACCGCCTATTCCGACAAAAAATGCCGTTTTAAGCCCGAATGCTCCTCCCCTAATGTTTATCATTTCTGTCTCTTTTAATTTCATAAGAACCGTCCTTTCTAAATTCGATTATTTTTTTGAAATTTTTCTCTCTGTTTCTGTGAGTGATATATATAAGAGTGAGCTCTGGCATTGCCATCAGATTTTCTAGAATCGCGGTTTCCATCGCTTCCGATACACTCGACAACGTCTCGTCGATGATTAAAATCGCCGGTTGTTTGTAGAGTGCTCGCGCTAGAACGATACGTGCTTTTTCGCCTCCCGAGAGATTAGAGGCCCCTTCTAGTAAAGCTGAATTTTCTCCGTCTCGTCGATATTTCCATATTTCGTCTGCCATAGTGACTCGAGAGACATCGTCGAACCTCTCCTTATCAGGCGCGACTTGCACTATGTTTTCGAAAATGGATCCAGTGAACAATTTTTCTTCTTGGCCCACATATAAGCAGTAATTTTTTAAAGATTCCATTGCTATATCTCTTATGTCTTTGTCGTTTATGCGTATCCTGCCATCGTAAGTATCCAATCTTCCACTCACCGCTTTCACGAGAGTGCTCTTCCCTATTCCACTCGGACCTTTTAATAAAATTTTGTCTCCCTTTTCGATTTTCAAAGAAAAATTCTTGAAAAGAAAGTGGAAGTGGTCGTATGCATAAGAGAAGTTTTTTATTTCGAGGTACTTCAATGGCTCTTCATAAGTCGGATGCGTCTTTTCTTCTTGCACATCTAAGAATTCGCAGGTCTCCATAAACATTGCTTTCATCTTTAAGAATTGTGTGAACGTCTCTAAAATGCTTTCAAAGCTATTGAAGAACAGAGTAAATATACTCGAAGATGTGATTAAATCGTATAGAGTGAAACTATCACCTAAACTCAAGAATCCCACGAGATTTGCTAAAATTAAACCTGTACAAAAAACGGTTTCTCTGCACGTATGTATCTTTGTATCTCGTCGTCCTTTTTTTAACGAGGACTCATTAAATACGGTTAAGGCGTGTTCTATTTTTTTTAAATAAACATCTTCTGCGTTTAAGTTCTTTATGCTCTCACAACCGTCTAGGTATTCGACTAACGTTCCCGAGTAACGGTTGTAATGCCTGTATAAATCTTTTTCTTTCATATACGTTCTTTTCGATGTCATAACTGTGATGACGAAGTATAAAAGCGTCACGATTGCATATACTAAGGTAAGCTCTTTAGATATTAGGAACAGGACTATGCCACATATCAATAAAGTTAGAAAATCGAGAGAGTTTAAAATCGATATGCGGAACAACAAGTCTTTTATAGACGTCATGTCCTCTATTTTCTTCACAATCTCTCCTACTCTTTTATTATTTAGATATCGCATCGGAAGTCTAAATATGTGAGCAGTGAAAGTGTTTAGAACTCTCGTGTCTATGGTTTTAAGGGTTGCCATGAGAGTCTTCTCTTTGAAGTACTGTAATAAACTGATCGACAGTTGTATTAAGAAAAAAAGGGTAGTTAGTTTTAAGGGACTGTCAGAAAGTGATAAAAGCTTTATATTGTAGTTTATTACTAAAGAGAACAGCAATATCGTTAGACTCAGGACGAATATTGTTACAAGTCTATTGCGATTTTCTTTTAAAATGGGAGAAAACACTTTAAATATAGACTTGCTTTTTTTATACTTTGGAATTTCACCACTTGGAAAAGCAAGAACGATTTCTTCTGTAAATATTTTTTTGAAACTATCCGTCGGATAATGATTCTTTCCGACTTCTGGGTCCATCGTCAAGATGCCTGCCTCGTCTATTCCGTAGACGACTAGAAAATGTTCATACCCATTTTTTACAGTATGAGCGATGACGGGCAATTTGTTTCGGTCTATTTGTTCTACTGATACCTTCATTCCATAAGCTTTGAAGCCATATTTCTTTAAAGCTGTGATGAGTTCGTAGGCATTTGTGCCGGACTTGTCTGTATTTGTATCTTCGAGGACGGTCTCAAGGGGGACATACCCGCCATAATAAGAGACAATGCTCTGGATGCATCTCGCACCACATGAATTCGCTTCCTCTTGGATATATATATCTTTGTTTTTCACAACCTTCTACCTTTCTCTAGAAAAATAATAAAACATATCCGATGAATCTGATCAATTTTACCAAAAACATATTTTTAGTCACCTCCTTCTGTGCCTCTCTACTATTATTATACCGGAAAAATTTTATTTTTCTCATTTTTTCTCGACAAAATGTTTTTTTCTTGAACAAATGTTCTATTTTTGGCGTTTTTTCGACAGCTAGACGATTTTTCACAAAATCGGTTTTTTAAAATCTTGATTTTTGACAGCAAAAATACCCATTGCACATGGATTATCAAAAATTGCATTTTGCCATTTCAGTCGTTGAGAATTTAAGAGATAGTTGCTATACTTATATAGTGAGTATGCAATCGAACTTCGCACCTCTAAATCAATCTTCGAAGCGATGTGGCAACGTCGATGACGAATAAACTTATGCCGACGATGAAGAGAAAAGTGATGCTCTGGTAACTCGAGTTCACGATAAACCAGTCGAAGAAGTCTTCTAAGAGAAGGACATTTAAAACGTGCAATAGTCCTAAAAATTTATAGTTTAAACGCGTTTTTAATCTATCGTTTATGGTTTCTAGCAAAGTATTCAAAAGTATACCCCATGTCGCACCTAGAATAAATAAGTATACGATGGGAAGTTTTTCTGAATAAACTGCAAGTATACCGAATAGCCCATAGAATAGGAAAATCGGCCCATTAAAGATTTTTGCTCGGTCAGATACTGCCGATTCAATATAGTAACCTAATATACTATAGAACAACACTTTCAAAGAAATCAAAATCGTCTCCATATTTTCACCTAAGGAAATTTATGAGCTGAAGAACTAAAAATTTACAAAACTTTGTCAATTTTTCTCAATTCTGCCAAAAGCTTGACGAAATATGATAATATAAATTTAAGGAGGTAACCCAGTATGATAACTTTAGATTTAAAGGTAGATAACACCAAAAGCAAAGTAAAAATAAAAGATGAGATTCTTTTCAATGCTGTGCTCGCGAAAAATCCAAAACTCATCAAAAAACTCATTAAGTCTATACATCCTTTCTATAAGATTCATAAAGATTTTTTTGAAATAGTCAATACATATGTCGATTTTACGAAGAATGGCGTCTCCCTATACCCTGGATTGATTGTAAGGACTGGACTCATCGATTATGCAGTTCTCTATTTGGAAGATGTCTTCGTCGACGAGGAATATTTGATTAAAGTCATCGATGACTATGTCAAAGATTTTGGAGATTGCCATTTTAAAGAGATTAATATAAATAAATTCGAGATAAATAAGAAGGTTTTTGTTCGCATTATAAAAAACATGTAGTCATATTTTCCTCATTCTTGTCTATAATATAATAGATAAGGATTGATGAAGATGCTTTCAAAGAAGAATTTATGGTTTTTAACTCTATTCAGTATTATTTTGGTGATGTCGATTTACTACATATCGATTCCTACTGCCGATACTGAACTCGTAAACAAAGAAGTCGACGGGAAAGGTACCGATGTGCAAGTCTCCGAGTCTTCCTCTATAAGTGGATTGAAGGTCAGTAGAGATGAGACTTTAGCCAGCGAGGTCAATCAGATTAAGGAAATTTTGATGGACGAATCGAAGACAACCGAGGAGCGAAGCGATGCCTACGAAGCTCTCAAAGAGTTGAATAGCAACAAGGGGCGCGAAGAATCGTTGGAGACGACCATCAAAAAGAACTTCAACTACGAATCTTTTGTGAAAATCGACGGCTCCAATATCAAAGTCGTCATCGATACGAAGGAACATTCGTACGAACTCGCGAATAAAATTATCAATACAGTGCAAAAAGAATTCGACACGAATGTCTATGTCACTGTAAGCTTTGGGTCTGTGTAGCAAAACAGGCTCTTTTTTCATATGCTATTATTGAAGAGGATGTGTAATCACATGGAAAAGAATATATTAACCAGTCGAGAGCAAGAAGTATTCGACCTTTTGGTTTTAAATAAATCGACTAGAGAAATCGCATCGTTTTTAGGTATTAGCGAAAAAACTGTAAGGAACCACGTTTCTAATGCGATTCAAAAGTTAGGAGTTAAGGGAAGAACACAAGCCGTAATAGAACTTGCTAAACTTGGGATTATAAGTTTTTAAAAGTCTTTATGACTTTTTTTATATATTTTTTTTATTTTCGAATAAGATTATTTAGGGTGTGTTATATGTTTAAGAAAAGCTCTATTAAGAAAATATGTTTAGCGTCATTTTGTCTGTTGATTTTGTTTATCTTATATCTATTTCCTAAGAATGTCAGCAAGTCCGATTCTATCGTTCCCGATACGACTTATTCGGTGAGTAATGTCAAGGATACCGTCTATCTGCTCGACAAAAATTCTTATGTCGCGCGAGTCAATATCGCTATCAAGGGCGAGACGGTGGAGAAAAAAGCCGAAGAAATCATTTCATTTTTGACTATCGGTTCGAACAACGCTGCTTTAATACCTAATGGATTTAAGCCAATCATTCCTTCAGGAACGAAGGTTCTCGCGACGAGTTTGGACGATGGCAATTTTAAAATCGATTTTAGCCAGGAACTCTTGAACATCACGAAAGAAGAAGAAGTCAAGTTGATAGAGTCTATCGTCTACAGTCTCACCAGCTTAAAAGAGATAAAAAGCGTGACGATTTTGGTGGAAGGAAAAATCCTCAATAAGCTTCCTCACAGTGAAGAGTTTTTGGATAATCCGTTGGACAGAACTTACGGAATCAACAAGAGCTACGATTTGGACAAGATAAAAGGTTCGACGAAGACTACTCTCTATTATCTCTCTAAGTACGACGGATACTATTATTATGTACCTGTCACGAAGGTGTCGAACGATTCGAAGGAGAAAATCGAAGTGATTATCAAAGAGCTCTCTAGCAATCCTATTTATGAGACGAATCTCATGAGTTATCTAAACAGCGAAACGACTTTGCAAAAATATGAGATACTGGACAACACGATGAGCATCGATTTTAACAATGCAATCATGCAAGATGTCACTAAAAACGATATTTTAGAGGAGGTCACCTACGCCATCAATCTCTCTATCAAAGACAATTATGATGTCGAATCGGTCTCTTACACGGTCGATGCTAAACAAATCGCAACTTTTGACTTAAAAAGCCTTGAATAATTTGGCTTTTTATTATATAATTAAGTGCGTAAAGTTGTTTTGTTCGAGTAGCTCAGTTGGATAGAGCATGCGCCTTCTAAGCGCAGGGTCAAGAGTTCGAATCTCTTCTCGAACACCACTTTGAAATTAGCTAACCATCTCGGTTGGTTTTTATTTTGTCTATCACTAAAAAAATGAGTCTGGCTCATTTTCTCGTGTTTTTATTAAATTATAGGTCTTTGGCTACATAGAGTTTTCTATACCCCGAAGCCTGTGTAAATACGACTTCGAAATCTTCTCTACTCGCCATGTAGTCGTCGAGGTTCGAATCGACATCGACGATGAGATGTGTAAATCGGTAGTTTTTTATAAATGCGTCGAAGTCGAAATCTTTATTTTTCTTTAAAGCGTAATATTCTAGGTATATGTCTCTTTTACCGTTCATTTTTTTAAAGAAGAGCTCTGCACGTGGGTCGATGAACGACTTTATACCTAAGTATTCTGTATAGCCTCCATTGTCATAATCGACGTATAAGATGATGTCTTCTTTGACATAGTTGTCTGAAAGGTATCCCCCTATATCTCCTATATATCCGTTTTGAAAATCGTAGTTTGTCACCGAGTAGTAAACAGTCAAAATGAACGTCACAGGCAGCATGGCAAGGAGCCCCATTTTGCACCCTACTCCCAATGCTTTCAAGTATTTATCGAAGTGTATCTTTTTCCATTTCAGCTGTCTATAAATATAGGCCATACAATAGGAAAAGAGCAATATAAAGTAAGGATACCCTTTTAAATGCATGAAACCTAAAATTGTCGTTCCACAGAGGAAGAGGAAATGCCGGATGTCTAGCTTCACATCTTTTCTAAAAGTCATGATACACAGGAGGCCAAAGAGCAGACATGCTATAATTTTGAAATGGTTATCATCGAATGTGAGAGGTCTCATTTCTTTTATCGATTCGCTTAAAACGGGGAACCCATAGGATTTGAATATGTAGGTTATCGCCCCTACTCCGTATGGATTCAAAAGACCTCCTCCACCCATTAAAATCATCGTTATCAACAGTGGCTTAGGAGAAACTTTGTCGATGGTGATGCCTTTCATACGTATGGTATTCAAGAGAAATGGCAGGAAAAATATGAATTGGAAGAACCACATCGCCGCATGCAAGTTCGACAAAAGCACCGACAAAAACGGCAATAGAATCAGCACTTTCCAATCGGCTTTTTTTATATATTTTTCTAATATCGTCAGTTCGCTTATCAAGATGAGATAGGTAAAAATTTGAGGTCGCGTCACGATAAAGTCTGGCATCAGGGAAAAGGCAATCGCCGTCAAAAGGATGGAAATCTTTTTGTTCTTCGAGACGGTGTAGAGAAGCTTATAATGGCAGTACATGAGTACGATGGACATGATGTAAATCATCACGATGATGCCCGTCTTTTTAAAAGTTGAGAATAAAACCCAAAAAAGAGCTGAAGTGAGCCACTGGTGCATCACCAAAGAGAGTCCATCGTGGATTGTGAACGGGTCCACATGAGGTAATCCATGTGCGAAGATGTATTTTCCATTGTTGAGAAGAAACCAAATATCGTTCTCCGGCGTTTTGTTCTGAATACAGATGAGCGCAAAAGGAACTACGAATAATAAAAACATCCAATTTTCTTTAAAGAACTTTTTCATAAAAATCATCTACCTCATAAATCGATTATACAGAAAAAAAGTGACCAAGTCACTATTTTCTTTTTACAGCCTCCAAATATAGACGTTTTGTAACATCTTTAGGAAGCGTAAATGCGGTCAAATCCTCTATCATACTTCTATAGCTCTGTGCTTCTTCTAGAGTATTGACTCCCGGAATTTGTAAGGCTTTTATCATTCCATCTAAATCTGTGCTTTTGTCTTGGAAACCTGCTGTGTGGTCGTTTTCAGAAACTGGTATTTGAAATTTCTCACACCATGCACGATGTCTTATCAAGTCTATTTCTAAGGTTTGTACCTCTTCTTGGCGGTCTTCTATAAATTTTTGAACTGCTTGCGGTGTCTCTTCTAAAATGCCCAATTCTCTCAATTTCGTGCGTTCTTCGTCGAAAAGACTACTTTCATAACTGTTACTTGTAAGCGTTAAGTCAGTATAATATATATCTTGTTCGTATATGAGGTCTTGTATAATAGCGAGAATCTCTTCCTGCACTTCTCTTAATTGTTCTCTTTCTATTGAGCTTATTGCGAACGAATAGAATTTTCCGTCTTTGGTATATGTAAAGAGTCTTCTCATCAATGACATCTGTAAAGTTCTCAAACTTTCAGAAAGATTTTGCCAATCTTCATATTGAAACGCTTTGGCAATGTCGTCGACTTTGTCTGCTTCTAGCAAGGTCTTAAAATCCCAAAAACTCTGTTCACATGTAAACGTTCCATCGAAAGAATTAAAAATCGTATTCTGTGCAGGTGTATTTTGGAAACCTGAAGTCTGACTTGGAGTTTGAACTTGAAGGAGTCCTTTTTCATTTCCTTCTAGTATCTTACTATTGAAAATTTCTTCGTATTCTCTTTCTAATCTCGCCAACTTTTCTTTATAAGAAGGTGCATGTTTCGAAAAGAAATTGACACGTGCTTTCAAAGTTTCGATTTCTCCTTGTTTGGTTTCTAAGGCTTGCTGCAAAGAGATAAACCAATCGATTTGCTCAAGGCGTCTTTGTTCGCTTTCCAAAAGAGGCTTAAACGCATTGGACGATATATCTATACCGCAATCTTTAAACACTTTAACTTGATTTCTTTTTAGAACCGTATTAAAAAGGCCTTCATAAT
The DNA here is from genome assembly GCA_910583745.1 of uncultured Bacilli bacterium. Taxonomy (GTDB): domain Bacteria; phylum Bacillota_I; class Bacilli_A; order RF39; family UBA660; genus RUG11867. The sequence continues at coordinate 49,545 of CAJTZC010000006.1, read as the reverse complement.
TAGGACTAGAGAGCATAGCCTTCGCATCAGCGATAAGACTATTTCTATGAGCTATGTCCTTAGAAATATTTTGCATTCTCTCTTTGGCACTTTCATAGGCTTCTTCCGTTTTTTCAATCGTCTCTACAAGTTCGTCAAAAGAAACTTCACTTTCGATAAAACGATTTAGTCTTTTAGTTAGTGCCTCTCTCATTGCATCGGCATCAGATAAAAAGTATTCGAGTTTAAACTGACTTTCTTTCAGATGAGCCAATTCTCTTTCTTTTCTATCGCATGCCTTTTGGCATTCGTCGTATTCGTCTATCGTCACAGGAGCTACTGTGCTAGGAAGATGGCCTCCTGACTTGACGGTTTCAAACTTACTTTTTAAATCTTCATTTGTCGGTCCAGTGAATCCTTCATCAGTAAGCGCGATTTTCGTCTCTTTGTCTAGACCTTCGTAAAAAGCATACTTTGTCTTCGATAAAACAAACAATTCCTTTAAAAATTCTATTTTTATACTGCTATCGAAGGATACCGTCATCGTCGGCGTAAGCTCTGGACTTTGGAGCAAGTTCTTCATTATGCTGTCTTTAGCAGATGGTGAAAAACGCAATATTCTTCGTTTATTATTGAGCAATTGCATAATGTCTGCTACTAAACTTGGATGTCCACTGGCTTTTAACATAGACTCTGTATCCAATTCAGAATCGATTCCTTGTGCATATTGTTTTAAAATATAGAGAATATCTCGGCGTAGTTTTTCCGACTTTTCTGTATCTAAATCACCCATTAAGAGGTCTTCTAGGAATGCCTGTTCGTTCTCATATTTAAAGAACAAGCTGGCAGATTCTGAACTAAAAAACTCTTCCAGTTCCTCGTCGAGCTTTTCTCCTCCTTTGATTTCTGCATCCAACTCTTTCAAGCGATTTTGCAGTTCTGCAAGTTTTTGTTCTGCCGCAGCAATCTTACTCTCTGTAAGGGCTACGTTGGAGTCGAAATATGTTTTCAACTCTTCTACAGAAAGTTCTCCTATCGACTTTAAAATCGTTCTTTTCAGATTTCTCTCACACACATCTATTAGGCTCAATATTTCATTTAACTTTGCAGTAATTTCTCCAACGATTTTTTCATCTAAGCCCTCGTTTATTGCATCGTTTAAGGCTATTTCTGCCTCTTTTTGTACTTCTGTTAAATAATCGATATACGCTGTCAAATCAGTCGTCTTCGCTGTCTTTATGAATTCTTTTGGTCCCAATACTATCATTTTCTATACTCCTTCGCTTTCTTTATCAAACTCTCTGTTTTTTTCTTTAAGTCCTTAACCACTTTTAATAGGTCCATATTTTCTTTTATCGACCTTTGATTATTGAACATGTCTAACTCTTCTGTTTTCATCTTTTATCCTTTCGTAAATGCTTTTATATTATCAAAACTCCTTAGGGTTGTCAATCGAAACTCAATTCAGTTTTTTTGCTTCTTCGTCGAGTGTCGCGGCAATGCCTCTATCTAATTCACGGATGATTGTTTCGCGAATTTTCTTTAAAGTTCTCTCTTTGCATCTGTACAGTCCTGCCTCGGACTCTGCTTTTAAGATATGTTTTTTGCCGTTAAAAGTCAGTTCAGAGTAATACGTGTAAGGTAAGGCAATGGACACTGCACCTGCTGCGTCGATGTATGAAAAATTTTCTCCGTCGAATACTCCAGCGAGGTGTTCACTAAAACTCGATGCGGCGTTAAATTTGCATGGAATGCACTCTTTCGAGTCTGTATTGAGATAGCCACATCCTTTGGAAGACTTGACGAGGGCACGTCCATCGTGGTAATCGCCTATTTCTGTGTATTGTATGTTCTTCATAAAGGCCGTAGCTCGTCCTTCGATATCGACAAAACCGATTACATCGTTGGAAAGTTGAATAAATGCCTTGCCCTCCCTAAAGTCGCGACCGTTTTTGTACATGAAGGGTATCTGTGGCTCGAAGTTGAGATTTAAATAGGCAACTCGCCCCGCATTGCTCACAAGTCTAATCAACCCATCTTTGCACGGTCCTATTTCTTTCATAACCGAAGCATCTTCGCGATGGACGACTTTTAAATCGGAATCGACTATGCAATAGAGGCCATGTCGTTTTAACACTGCAACTCCTTCTGAGAAAGGTGTTATCCATTGTCCTTTTATGCTTCTGGTGCTCTTGCCGTCATAACAATAGCTCTCTTCCTCGTCAAGGGAAAAAAGCGCTTTGTTTTCTTGAAACGGCAGTCCTTCTCTCGGGATCTGTTCGAGCACATTCGTTCCATTTTTATCGATATAACCCCAATAGCCGTCGACCAATTGTACGACCGCTAAACCGTTCGTAAATGCCCTGGCCGTCTTGAAAGAGGGATAGATTGCCATGATTCCCTCTCTATCGATGTATCCATATCCCGAAGCGGTTTCAACTGGTGCCAAATTGTCACTAAAATCCCCGGCATCTAAATAGAGACAAGGTATGACTTCTTGGCCTGTTTTATCGATGTATCCACATAGGGAAGTCTCTCTATCTCTCACGCATGCCAGACCTTCGTGAAACTCGCCAATTTCGGAATATTTTGGTTTTTTATAATCTTCAAAGTTAAAGGTAAACATCCTCTACCCCTCCTTTCTCTATTCTTTTTATATTTTCTAAAGTGAACCGAATCCTGTATCGTATGGCTGAAGCTCTTCCAAAGCTTGTTCACTTACACCCATTGTTGCCAAATTGTGCTTATATACTTCTATCAATAAAGTCTTTATTTCAGGGGTAATATATTTGTTTAAGCCACCTATCGCTTCTTTTTCCTTATCTGCCTCTATATCATACTGAATTGCTTTCACAGCATCTTTTTCGAGTGTAAAACCAAATATTTCTTCATCGATTCTTTTGTATTTGTCCGTGAGAAGTTGCAATTTCTTTTCTAAGCCGAGTAATCTGCGAACATTTGGATTGTGCCTGCATATTTCTCCGTAGTTGATGAGTATTAAACTGGCTTGATTGGCTTTGTTTATCAAATAATTTACTAAGGCAACTGTCAAAAAGTTATCGTCGAGTGGCACTCCTGCCTTATCAAATTCTTGCATCAACTCTACCATTTTATTATTCAAAGTTATTCCTACATTAGGTAAATCTGTGATTGCAGGACTAAAGTTATTAAATAAGTTATTTATCGCATTCGATATATGTTCTGCTCGTGCGAGCAATTCTTTTTTTATGTGCTCATCTTCTATATTTGTCACTTTTTTCCCCCCCTTTTGTAACGTACATACTTTACTACAAGATTGCAGAAATTGCAAGTCTTTGCTTAACGCCCCGTTTTTGCTCGTCTTCTATACCCTTCTTATCTATCATTTTTATTACTTTTCTTAAGCAAAAGAAACACGGCTAAGATTTTTAGTCTTAACCGTGAATACTTAATAAGGAGAGTCGCGACGAGAATATCGCGTGTTTTTTTACTTGTAATTATAAATTCTTTTTTTAGTCTAAGCCTGCAGATAGTAAGGATTATCGATGGTGCCATTTCCTTGGAGTTTATCTAGATATTCAGCCTTCAGATTGATGACCGGGGCGACGGCACCACCACTGTGTGTGGCTGTAAAACTTAAACTTCCATTTTCGACTATATTGAACATGTTTGCATAGATGCGATAAAATAAGTAGGGCGAAAAGGACCTGTACATACTTGTCTTTTTTAAGTAGTAGTTATTATTAGCTGTACTATACTTCCCACTTCCTGCGGCGACAATTTCATCTGCTGTGATTAGCCCTACAGGATAAGTTAATGCTCCATTTCCTTTACTTATCTCTTCGACTGTAAATTTGTCATTTTCCTGTGGACAAATAAATTGCGGTTGTGGATTTGTTTTACCACTTATATTTGTTCCATTATTACCTGTCATAAATCTTTCTAATGCTCCATAACCTGTGTTATTACTACCATATCCTAGTCCCGTATCATCTGTCCACTCTGTCGTACTTGTGCCAGGTGTACTTCTATCATTACAAAAAATTGCGTCTGCTATATAATCCCCATATCCTGTGTCTACTATATTTGTTTTATACCACTCGTCGACTTTTGTCTTTATTGGTGAGTCTGTTTCATTTCTTTGGGCTTGTTCTCTACTCGTACTCGCACTTCCATTCGCTCCTCCGAACATCCACCCTACATATTTTGCATCATTATAGTTGGAATTCCATCTTTGGCCTGTCAGTGCAAAACCTCTCGTGTAACTGTTCGTTCCGCTTGGCCCTGCTCCATCGTATTGCATTCTCACTGTTCCATCTCCGTTGAACCTTACGATTCTCCACCACATATCTTGCCCACTTGCGTCTTGTCCAAATTTTATATAGTTGTTTGGGGCCGTTCCTCTATAGTAGTAACTTGTTCCATAGTCATCTTCTAGGCTGAACAGTCCGTTTGCCGTTTCATCTGTCGTCGCAGGTGTTGCAAAGTTTGTCGGATTTGTCTCACTTATCTTTATATTCAAATTTGCAAGTTTATCTGCTGTCGTCAATTTTCTTATTCCTTGGTCTAAGGTAAATTTAGTTATAAACTTAGCATTTAAATCTGGGGTTTGGTCTATATCAGGTAAATCTTCGAATGTGATTTTCACTCTATAAGTATAGGTATGACCTGCAGGTACAAGTAAGTGGTCTGCTAAAAGTTGTGTTGAGGCTGTCTCACTTCTCGGCACATTTGCACTTACAGTTTCAACTAGTTTCCATACTGCACCTAAGTCGTCGCTTTTTTCTTCTAGTGTATATGTTAAAGATTCTGCTAGATAAGTGTTTATTAAATTATCCCAACTTATCTTCGCATAGGCATCTCTCGTACCTGTGTTTTCTATGACTAATTCTTTTTCAATTGTGTCTCCAAAATTCCAAGTACCCTCTGTATTTTCTACTGTTTCATCGTTATCTCTGAACGTCAAAGCCAAATCACCACTTCTTATGGTAATTTTTTCTTGCTCATTCGTTCCTACTTGAGATACGAAGTAAGCGTACGTCAAAGAAGTCGTCAAAGCAACTATCGACACACACAATACTGCTAATGAAATGATTCTTCTCTTTTTGTCGTTTTTATTCATAATTTTCTACCTCTCTTTAATTTATTGTAAATAATATGGATTATCGATTGTGCCATTTCCTTGGAGTTTATCTAGGTATGTTGCTTTGATATTTAAAACCGGAGCGACCGCATCGCTGTTAGCTACGCTATGATTATTTAAATCGAATGAATTATAGAATACACGCGCATAGCTACCGTTGAAATTGGAAGGGGAAAACGACCAGTACGAGCTTCCTTTATAGAGATAATAGTTATTATTGGATGTGTTATATCTTCCACTTCCTCCTGCTAAGATTTCATCTGCTGTGATTAACCCAACTGGATAGGTCAAAGCTCCGTTTCCTCCACTTGTCTCTTCTACCGTGAATTTGTCATTCTCTTGAGGACATGTGAATTGCGGTTGTGGTTTTTGGTAATTTGAGCCATTTAAATCAACACCTATTCTTGCATGTCCTCCATAAGCAGTTATTTTACGTCCGTATCCTAAGCCTGTATCTCCTATATAGCCCGTTTCACTTTTTCCCGGTGTACTTCTATCATTACAGAAAATACTGTCTGCTACATAGTTACTGTATCCTGTATCGACTATATTCGTCTTGTACCACTCATCAACTTTTGTCTTTATCGGCGAGTCTGTCTCATTTCGCTGGGCTTCTTCCTTACTCGTGCTGGCACTTCCATTTTCTCCGCCGAACATCCAGCCTACATACTTAGCATCTCTCTCATTTGGATTCCACGGCTGATTTGTTAAGGCAAAACCTCTCGTATATGTGTTTGACTCTGCAGTTTCTGCTCCATCATATTGCATTCTTATCGTTCCATCCCCATTGATACGGATGATTCTCCACCACATATCTTGGCCATTTGCATCTTGTCCAAATTTTATGTAGTTATTTGAAGCGGTTCCTCTATAATAGTAACTCATTCCATAGTCATCTTCTAGACTGAACAGTCCATTTGCTGTTTCATCCTTTGTAGCCGGAGTTACAAAACTCGTTGGATTACTTGGATTTATTTTTATATTTAAAATAGCAAGGGAGTCTTCTACAGTCCACTTTTTTATTCCTTGGTCTAGGGTAAATTTAGTAATAAATTTAGCATTCAAGTCTGCGGTTTGGTCTATATCCGGTAAATCTTCAAATGTGATTCTTACTCTATAGGTATAAGTGTGCCCTGCTGGGACAAGTAAGTGGTCTGCCAAGAGTTGGGTTGAAGCACTCTCGCTTCTCGGTACATTTGCGGTTTCTGTTTCGACAGTCTTCCATACTGCACCTGACTCATCACTTTTTTCTTCTAAAGTATACGTTAGTGATTCTGCTAAGTATGTATTTATCAAGTTGTCCCAACTTATCTTCGCATAGGTATCTCTCGTACCCGTATTCTCAATCACTAATTCTTTTTCAATTGAATCTCCAAAATTCCAAGTACCCTCTGTATTCTCAACCGTCTCGTCGTTATCTCTAAACGTCAAAGCTAAATCGCCACTTATTATGGTAACTTTCTCTTGCTCATTCGTTTCTACTTGAGATACGAAGTAAGCATAAGTAAGTGATGTCGTCAAAGCGGCTATCGATATACAGAGCACAATCAATGAGATTATTTTTTTCTTCTTACCCTTTTCAACCATGACATTTTCTACCTACCTTTACAACTCATTCTACCACTTATGTTCTGAAAATTATGTCGATTTGTAAAAATACAATTTAAATTTTCATACTTATTTTATGAGTATTATCTATAGTACTAGTATATAACTATTTTAATATAAGTGCAATAGCATAGGGATTTGAGTACGTAAAAAAGTGACAACTTAAAGTCATCACTTTCATAGGTTTTCCGTAATAAAAGTTACTATTTTCTAAACATGCCGAAGAGGCCACTTCCACCTACACCGTTGGCGTATACCCCAAGTTTCTCTAAGAAACTCTCTAGCACCATCTGTGTGTCTTTTCTTTCATCTAATGGTGGAATATTGTAGAACATCTTTACTTTTGCTTCGTATTCGAACTCTTTCACGTCCATGTTGCTCAATAAGCTCTTGTTCAAAACTATTTTTTTATCTTTCAATTTCTCCAAAGCCATACGGTCTCTTCGCATAAGTGAGTTCAATTTTATGGTACTCGGTTCTAGTAAGTATATTACATCCGTACACGTACCGTCTGTATCGAGATTGCTGTTGTTAATGTCTATCAGTACTACTTCAAATTGACTAAATCTATTTCTGACGCTTCCGAATTGACCTGCACTCACACTCATGAGTTCGTTGTCATTAAAGAAGCTGAAGTCGTTTTTATTGATTTCTACTGCCAGTACTTTTTTGCTGACCAAAGTCTTCTTTAACATGTAAATTAGAGAAGTCGAACCTGCATCTTCTGTCAAGTTTTTAAACCCTATTATCTTTGTACTCGAATTTCCCATAGGTGGTGTATTGAAACTTTGGTTCATGCTTCCATTATAACTCGGTCCCATCCAGGGCTGGAACGCCTTCTGCTGCGGCGCGGGAGTCGGTTGCTGCGGTGCGACAGTCATATTTGGAGCAAAGCCACTTTGCATGAAGCCAGCATTATTGTTAATCTGCGATGTCTTCAGGTTCTTTTCATCACTTATCGCTAAATCGTGATACTGAGCGACATCTCTATAGCTATTCGGATTGTTCATCAAGTAGGCAACGCCGTTGATATCGCTCGTAAAATTGTATATACCTAAACTGATTATCTTAGACAAAAATCCATTGTTGTATCTGGGATCATCGCTCAAAAGAAGTATTATCTTCGATGCGTCTAACGATGCACTCAGCCTTTGGACGGTGGCAATGTTGAACGAATCCTTGATGGCCGTTATATCCAATATCATCCTATTGAAATAAAAGTTAGCAAAAGTGTCGATAATCGTATCGACATCGAATTCGCCATCTAGTCTCTTGATGACGTCTATGTTTAAATTTGAAAGTGCATCTTTGTATTTGTTTGCTATTATGACATTCATGGCATTTACCCTTTCTTTTTTTAACTGTTTGCAAAGTTAAACAGATTTCTAGATTCTCCCACTACAGGGAATGTTAAAAGAGCTTTTGCTACTGGAACATCGAATCTGAAAAATGTCATGACTTTGTATCTTGCTCTAATTGTTGGCCCTTCCTTCGAAGACGGAGGATAAGTTCTATAAATACATGCGCTGCATCTTCCTGTTTCATCTTTATCTAAGCAGGCTAAGTATTCCCAACTCTCGTCATTGGTCCTCGAAGTTAAATTCTCTGTACAATTTCCTCTAGCCGTATAACCTTGAGTGTCCAAATAATTTTCTATTTCTTCATCCAATGTGCTGCTATAGCCCTCATGCTCTTCGATTAATGATACTAGATGGCTTTTCACTCTAAAGGCTTTGGCATAATTTATCGAGATAGCTAAGTAAGCTGTCATCATAATGATGAATATCAAGCAGATACCAAATATCCACATTGCTCCATAAGACTCTCTCATTTAATCACATCCTTTTGGAATTTTGTGGTCTTAAGACCGCACATTCTATATGAATAATTATAATGCCAAAATATTTTCTCTTTATCTTGACGTATCGTAAATATATCCTGTTTCTCCACTAACTTTAAACGTTGTAAGAAAATTTACAACTGGCAAGTCGAATTTGAAGAAAACGACTACTCTGTAGTAGCTTCTCGTCGCATCGATGTCATCATTTCCTGTATCGACGATTCTAGAATAGATACAAGCGTTATGTTTATCAGAACCTACTGGAACAGCGTCGTCGATTGTTGCTATTCTTCTCCAATCTGAAGGTGTTCCATCTACTGTAATCGTAGGGTCACAGGTTCCATATGCAGTATAACCCTGTGCTGTAAGATATTTTCTTACTCTTTGTTCTATTGCTCCGTCGTAACCTTCGTTTTCTTCAATTTCACTTACTATGTGACTTTTAATCTTAAAAGCTTTGGCGTAATTAACTGAGATAGCCAAATAGGCCGTCATCAATATTATAAACGTTAAAACGATTGTAAATATCCATGCTGCTCCCATCGACTCTCTCATTTAATCCACATCCCTAAATTAATTATTATTTTTTACAAGTTTTTGTACCACCTGTGCCGCCTTCGGGCTTGATGAAAGTACATTGCCAACTATCTGTTCCATCTTTACACTCAATCCTAGAACCGTCATCATTTGTGACATTGTAACCTGGACCTATAGTACAAGCTTGTGTCAAAGCTATTTGAGCTCTAAGCGTAGGTAATAAGAATACCGTGAATACTGCTAAGATAGCTGCGATGGCAACAATTGCGATAACTGTTGTCGAAAGTTCTCCTGTTGCTTCTTTCATATTGTAATCATTCCTCCTTTATTTTCTAGTATTATTATAAATCTATTTAAGAGATTTATCAATATTTATGTAAAATATACGTTGTGACTAGACACTAAATGTCATCAAAATCGCGATGACCATTAAGATCATGACTCCGATACCTGTACATACGAGCATTGTCATCGTCTTCGATTCCATCTTCTCTAATCTGTTCTTGTACTTCGTCTCACGCGCTTTTTGTTGCAAGCTCGAAATCGTCTTAGAGAAGGTAATCAGCTGTTCTTGTTTTCTCTCTTGTTTACCTAAACCGAGCCTGTATAACAGTCGCATCATTCTCATCGAATCTCTGACGGGATATTCTCTTGCGAATTGCATGTAAGGCTCTATGCTCGAGTCACCGCCATTGATCGAATCGATTAACTTTTGCAAGCCTTCTTTAAATATAGAAGGCGCTGTCTCGACGGACTTACCTATCGCGACGGGCACAGTGTAGTGCTGAATCAGTATCTCCAAACTCTTCAGATAATACGGAAGTTGTGTATCAATCTCGTGCATGTGCTTTCTGCGATAGCTCTTTAAATCTAAATATGGAAGTTTAAAGACGGCAATCGCGATAAGTATCGCTAAAATGATAGTGAGATAACTCAAATCCGCGATTAAGATGAACAGGGAGAAGCCCATGACGAGCATCGCATTTTGGATACGTTTGTTGTACAGGGCATTGATATCTACTTCTCCCCCATAACGGGCTTTGACTAGAAAGTCGTAGTCGTCTTCTTTAAAACGCATAAGAACGTCCTGGTAATCGTTTACGAATCTCGCCGTGCTGACTACTCCAGAATATTCAAAGGCGAAGAAGATGATAAATGCTACTATTAATATTTCAATATACATAATTACTCAGCTCCTATCTCTTCATTATAGAATTTCGTTCCGTCTATCAAGAAGAAAGAATTGATGATGATGACTGCATGTAGAATAATCTGTATGTACCACTCATTGACCATCTCTAAATACTGTGCTTGTCCCAAAAGGAACTGCATCAACATGACGAGCAAGTAAAGTGCTAAACCATACATGATGAATTTTTTATAATATGCAGCACGATCCATCTTGTCTCGATATACACCTTCGACGAGCATATCGATATCTTGCATCATGAGTTCGAGCGACTCTCCAGAGTCTTTTGCACCTTCATTCGTAATCTGTAAGAAGAGCTGGTGCATGTTTTTAACCATGTAGTATGGATATTTGTCGCTCATGAATTTCAACGCTTCGTCGATGGTACCGTTCGCATAAGACATGTCTATCATCGTCGATACGTCGCCGAGGATAGGTTCTTCGAGGATTCCAGATTCTCTTACTCCTTCTAAGGATTTGACAAAACTCTGGCTCGTCGTGAACTCCATGATGACGTTCGTACAATATACCTGAATTTCTTCGAAGATGAACTCGTTGTAAATTCTCTTGTATCGCAAGAAACTGACGTATGGTATGAAGGCAATGGCTACGACTGCATAGGCGATTGCCCAGAAAAGAGAGTAAAAGTACAAAAACGCGATGGCAGCGGCGACTCCTCCGAACAAGAATATCTGTACGATATATTGTTTGGCTGTGAAGTCCTGTCCCAATTCCTTGGCTTTTTCTTTTACGACTTTATAACTGTAGGGCGCATACTTTTCGTACACCGTCACTGCCATATTGGTAAAGTACTTATAAGGAGCACTTCCCGGATTCTGTCTATAAAGATAGATAAATGTAGCAATCACAAGCATTATAATTAGTTCCATCTTTTATGCACCTACCGTTTCTTCTCTATTAATTCTAAATGTGTCTTCTGGTAAATAGACACTGTGTATAGCTACATAATCCAAAAGATGTTTTGAAGGATTATTTAGCGTTATGTGACCATCGATGGTCTTTTTATAAATGAGATTCTGCTTTGCTTCATTAGAATCGTCGTCGACGAAGAATTCGCACACTTCTAGAATTTCACGCTGGAATCTTCCCAGTTCTTTGCTGAAATATCCTTTGACGTATATGGCGAGCTGGACATATCTGTAGACGGTCTTTAGGAATTGGTCTACGTCCTGGCTGCCTTCCATCAAAGCGTACATACGCATTGGTACAGAAGAAGCTTTCTCTGCGTGTATTGTAGAAAGTATGTTGTGACCTGACGATATCGAGTTACGGACTGCCATAACGGCTTCTGCAGAACGAACCTCCGACAAGAGTATCCATTGTGGGTTCTGTCTCATACAGCCCTCTAGCAAATCAGAGTATGTCGCGACGTTGTTAGTCTTCATCGCAACGATATCTCTGTGAGGGAATATTTTATCCAAGTGTAACTCAAGTGTATCCTCGATTGTGATAATCTTCTCGTTCTCTTTGATGTGGCTCGCTAAGTATTTGACGAGCTCGGTTTTACCTGAACCCGTCTCGCCACATACGATGATGTTGCAGTGCCCTTCTACGCATTTTAGCAAGAAGTCGTGCATCTGTAAGGATACATATCCTTCGTCGAGGAGTTTCTTTTTGTTCAGTCGAATTTTAGCGGGCGTCTTACGTATAACACAAGCGATTCCATTCGTCGCAATCGACTCGTGGATAAAGTTCATACGAAGTTCGCTGGACTCGGCATCCAGTAATGGGTGAGCCATGTTGAATGTCTTACCCATTACATTTGAACATTGGAATGCGAGTTTTTCCATCAAAGCGTTGTTGATGTCTGGTCGTTCGACTTTGAAGATACCTCTCGAGAGGGTTTTTAAATGTATCTGTCCATCGTTACTGTAAGATACGTCGGTGATATCGTCGTCATCGAGGAATTCTTGAAGAGGACCAAAATCTAGCTGTGAGAATATTGCCTCATTCATCGAATTCCCTCCTATTCATTTTCAGTTTGTGGTTGGTTCGGATTTCCTCCCGTGTTTCCACCGATGTCGTCTGCAAGTCTACATTCTGCTGTACCTGTCTCTTGAGTGACACATTCGTCTGGTATCTCTGCTGTCTGTGCAAGTACTAGTTCTTTTAACCACGCACTTGATACCAATGTATCGTTTGCTTCGGCAGTATATCCGTTGTTTTTAGGCACTACGACGATTTCGAGTCCTAGGAATTCCGCTTTCTTAAGTAGCAAGTACAAATCTTCTGGTACTGCGAACAACAAGTGTGTCGGTGTTCTCGTCTCAACTGTCGTCTCGAAGACATTTCTACCTTCGTCGTCTTTGACAGCTAGGACTTCTATACTTTGGATGAATTTACCATAGACCAATAAATCTGAATCATCTGCTGTTCTCAAGTAGAGGTCTATGTAGTCACTTGGGAAAATCGAATTTCCGTATGTGCTCTCAAAAGTGACTGGCAAATTGTAAATTGTGAAACCATCTGGAATGTCGTCAAATACTGAATCTGGCATTTCCTCTTTTTCCATCAATGTAGATTCGTAGAAAAAACCATTTTGAGGTATCTCTGTTGCATAACTGGCGTATTTCCCTACGACTCTATCACAACCAGTGACCATATTTTGTGTTACCGTTGAAGATAAAACTTTTACTGTCGATACCATATCTTGTGTTATCTGTGTTCTAGCAGGTATCGTTTGTGTTGCATAGCAAACAAATTGTGTTGTAACAGCACTCTTTACTCTCCAGTTATAAAAACCGTAAAGAATTATTACACCAATGAATATTGCTATCAATGTGACGGTATTCTTGTTCGATAAGAACCTTTTCACCATCGTTCCTATATTACCCATCTTTCATTCCTCCTTTTACCTTTTAAAATTAGTTGGGTTGCTTGTCGAGTACATCTCTAGAATGGCATCTAGTCGATTCGTTATTTCGAACGTCGTACCCGTCGAATCTATAATGATCTGTGAGGACCGCGTCGCGACCTCGACAGTTACCTTAGGTGGGTTTTCGTATATATCGTAGAACGATATTTTAGAAGTCTTATTTATGGTGACCACTTCAGAATATCTTCTGATGAAATTCTCCATAAATTTTTCGCTATTTATTCGTAAATCTCCGTATTTTCTATAATAGGCATAGTCTACCGACTCCATCATCGAAGCTTCGGAAATCTCTTTTAGCATGTAATAGTTTTGTTCGCTGGTCGTCGTCATGTCTGTGACGAGCATAACGATTGCTATCATAATCAGACCGAGGACTAAAAACCACCAGCCCCATACGCTCTCTTTCATTATGGCCCCGCTCCCCCTCTATTGTCAATTCCATTCTGTTTGTTTATCAAGATTCTTCTATTGTCATCGAGGTCCTGCTTGTCGTAGTTGCTCTTTTTGCTCTCAAATTCTGTCTCGATAGCTGTTTCAAAGGAACTGCCGAAAATTCTGCTACAAGATTCCTGACCAGGCTCTTCATCTCCTCCTGTAAGACAATTCAAGAAATTGCTATAACAGTGGTATCCACCAGCTGTATCATAATCAAAGCAATTTAAATCCCAATCGGCATACCCGTCATCCCTATAAGTCTGCAAGGCGTTATATTTCCTTATCTCTTTCATGATGACTGGTGTCAAGGTAAACACGAATTTGTCGACATCTGAACTATTTGTAAGTCTTTGATAAGATTCCTCATTTCTTATCATAAGTTCTTGTACTTTGGCTCCCCGACTGTCCGACCAGTTGTAACCGAGCGTTCGACTGTTAGGATTCACGTTTTCTGTATCGATGATTCGATAAAAGAAATTGAAACGCTCCGGATTTACTGGAATATATATGTCATTGATAACTTCGTAGTGACACGTATAGGTGTCGCTATAGTTTCCGAAGACGTTTCTTTTGGTAAATCTCGTCTCCGGCCAAGTAGGGTCTTCGTCAGCCCAGTTGTCGTCTTTGTTAATGTTATTGCCTCTTTTGGTGTAGTAATCACTTCTGACTTCATCTTTTAAATCATCGATTATAAACTCGTAATTGTAGATTCCCGCGGGAACATTTATGTTGACTGGAACCGCGTTTCTTGGTAGCTCTAATCTCGGATTCCCTGGGTCAGGGCTCGTGACTCGACCATCAGGAACCGTTGTATATACCTGTGGTAAATTGTAATCATATTCTCGCGTCTCTTCGCGTTTTATCGCTCCATTGTGATGGAATTGGCCGATGACTTTTACTTCTGAACAGCTATTTCCATTTCCATGTGCGCAATTCATGAGTTCTCTTTCTTGAATATCAGGGGAACCGCCGTTTACGTCTGAGTAATCGTTCGATGGCTTTCCGTTTTCTGGCCAATACGATGTACTCGAAGTATTTGTTTGTAATTCACCTTCATAATCGTATGGCAGGCTTTTGAAAGCTGCTGTGCCATCTCTTTTATCAGCATAATTGAATGATAGTATTGGATTAAATTTATATTTCGTATCCTCTGGTTGAACTGGTATCACTTCTATCGTATCGGCTGGTTCTAATCCGCTTCCGCCTAATATGATTCTCGTATTAACGACGGGTTCTGTCCAATCGAATACGTTGTTGTACGCAATGACTGTTTGATGATATTTTTTGAGCTTGGCATTATAAGCGGCTTTAGCGGTTAATGTATCGTTCCGTGCCTTCTGTTTTTCTTCCTTATATCGTTTATCTGGGTCTTCATCAGAACCCGAAGGAGCATCGCCACATTCAGGTGGATATGTTTTGATATATGTTCCAGTTACTTTCTTATAACCATGAGTTCCGTTTGGCGTACTTTTTGCTGGATAGCTTGCACCAGGGTACTCCCCAACACCGATTGACCAGTCGGTTTTATCATATTCATGTGATTCGCCATCTTCGTCAGTACATGTGCCTTTTCCCTCTTTTTTAGATAACTTGATAGTTGAGTCCTCAAATCTTCGATAAATCCACAGCTGGTCTCTATAGTAATTGTATTTGTATTCCAAATGTGTTTGATCTACCTCTTGCGGTTTTTCGTAGTGGTCTTTTAAGTCATTATCTAAATCATCGTAAACTACTTCAGAAGTTGCACACAACCTATATCCTTTTATATGGGGTTGCTCATATTTGTCGTCTTTATCTAAGACATAGTATTGTCCTGCGGCAGTAAACTTTTCCGTCGGAAGGTAAGCATCGAATTCTTCCCTGCAGGCAACCTTACCGAACTCAACGCCCTCTGGGCTCGTCGTACTCTTTGGGTCAGAAGGTTTTTCAATTCTCAACATAAAGCCTGAATGTGTTCCTTGTTCAAGAGTACATGTTTTGACATCTTTATGCT
This sequence comes from uncultured Bacilli bacterium, assembly GCA_910583745.1. GTDB lineage: Bacteria > Bacillota_I > Bacilli_A > RF39 > UBA660 > RUG11867. The sequence continues at coordinate 33,946 of CAJTZC010000006.1, read as the reverse complement.
CGTGGAATACAGCATGTGTTCCATCTTCGCCAGAGCAATTAGCCGGTGTGACATCATCTTCACACTGTGCTGGTACATCAGGAGGTCTCTTACACAAACTCATCGTATAGACCGCGGGTTGATATAGTTTCGCCGAACTGCTAGTTACGACAGTCGAAGCAAGTTTATCTTTCGGTCTAATCAATAATTTTTCGCTTGCGCTCGTCGGAGATGTCTCACTATAGACACGTTGAACATCGAAAACGTATCCATTTAAAGTGGCGTTCTCCATTCTCGTTATCGTGACATTTGCTTGCACTGATTTTCTCGTGAATTCATCTAAGCTGATATCATAAATTGGTGCGTCCTGCACTATGCCACCGTTATCATAGTCGACCCATTTTTCTTTATCGATAAAAATCGTATTCCCTACTTGATAATACCGTTTGCCTTCACGTGAAGCTCGCATTAACGCTGTATGGAACCATTCTAAGCCGTATTCTCCACTCTTGTCTTTTATCGAAACATATTTTCCGTCTCCAACTAGCAACTCAGACAAAGAATCGACTTGCAAGATATCTTTAATTGCGTATATGTCTCCATATTTATCGTCGCTTCTTGAAGCAGCGGTATGTCTATCTACTGTTTTTCCTGTCGGTATGTCTAGGAACAAATAATGTAAAATATAGACTTCTCCGCCCTCACAGGCTGCAGGAGGCTCAGACTCTTCGTAGTCCATGGTCTCTCCCTTTGTTACTCTCACTTTTAGGCCTTCATCGCTGACGAGTCTCGACCCGATAGCAGGTAGATAACCTTGAGAAGTAGGGTACAATTTCATTTGACCGGACGTTAAAGAACGCCAAATTCCCGGACCGGCAAGTGGTAATGTTCCAGTAATTGTTCTTCGCGATTTCTGCTCTGCCGTTCCTCCTCCTGGAGCATCACAATATGTTCCACTTTCTCCTAATGCGCGGTTATATCCGACCGACTCGATTTTATTCGCAGCCCCATCAATTTTTATGTTCATCGAGCCGTTTCCGTTATAAGAAAGCACATTACTTTGGATAGCTTCAGGACCTATCGCTGCTTTAAACCAACCACTACTAGGGCCATCGTTGTATTTCATCATGAGAGTGTATGTCTTTTCTTCTTTGAGTTGACCCAAATCGAGAGATAATTTAAATCCACCACTTAAATGGGATTCGCTTCCCGTTCTGCATCGTCCGGCAGTCTTTTTCGATTCATATGGTGTTCTCACACATGTCCATTGACTATAATTTCGTTCTTGGGTAGCTTGATTTGTTCCCCATCCAACATAAGAACCCATATTCCTTTCAAATTCGTATTCCTTTCCCCCGCCGTCTGGCACGAGTTTAAAAGAAACACTATCATTCGTACATCTACTAGTCGTTCCCGTAGTAAAAGCCCATCCTTGAATTATTAGAATGTCTCCTCCATTTGTATCTAAAGAATCGATGTTATAAACAAAATTTCTCGCTAGTAATCCAGTATAATCATTTAAATCCGTTTCAGTATTCCAACCGAATGACCTTTCGTCTGCCGTCCAATACCATGGGTCCCAAAAATCACTGTTGCCGCATCTCTCGTCCAATTCTTTTGCATTGACATTAGGAGTTCCAAACGCCAAAAGTAACAGGATAAAGACTATTATTTTAAAATTCTTTTGCACGATTTTTCCTCCTTTTAATCGTCAATATGATGAAAGTCACTATAATCAATACTAGAATTATTAAAATGACCGTTAAAGCAATGCTCAACTTACTTTTCAATTTTCCATTTTGATTGCTCGGAATATTTTCGTATGTCCCATCAAAAAACGGGTTTTCTTCGCACTTAATGGTGTCTTTTCCACAGTACAATTTGTAATGAGGTACTTTAAATTCTAAAGATTTGATGACAGAATCACATACAGTCGAGTAAAAACTCATCTTTTGTACTCCTCCAGGAATATGAGCAAATTGCCCATTTTGTTCGAAGTAAAAGTCACCATCTTTCGTGCTTATGATAGCAAAATAACCTGAGGGGAGATTTGTGAATTTAAATCTCATGTAACCTTCTGCAAAGTTGCCGCCCATATCGGTGTAGTTGTCCGCATATTCTAAAGTGTAAGAGACATCTTGAAGAAGCGTCTTCCCTTCGTCTATTTGAAGAGGAGAACATTCTTTCCCTGCCCATGCGTTTACTTCGATAGATATGAACAGCATTATTAGTGCCAAAATCCACTTTTTCATATCTTCCATCCTTTTTTCTTATGACGTTTTTTCATATATATAATTATACCTGTTATCAGAATTGCAATGGAAACAAAGATTAAGAGGTAGATAAGCCAGTTTTTCTTAATCGTCGTCACAATCTCTTCTTTCACATCCATATATCCTTTGTTCGGATTGTTTTTTTCGTTGTTTGCTTCTATTTTACTTAAAAATTCAGCTGTCGAGTTGATTTTTAAATCCATATTGACGAATCGTTGGCAGTAGTAATTCGAACTGTTTTGGCAATACGTGTATTCGCTGTAGGCATTATACTTAGGCTTTGTTATTCTGAAAGTTCTAAACACTTTGTTCTCACAGTCGGGATTCGTCGAATAAATCGTAATCGTATAGTTGTAGATGTCTCCAATGTTGTAGTCATATAGAGAATAGATTCCCTCCACCGTCTCATCGTAATATACATTTAAGGATTTGCTGGTCAACGTGTCGGTAGAATTTGTCTGTACTTTCGCATAGAAATCTTTCGTCAGATTGTATATAGATACGACGAATGCATAGTTTGGTACTTTATACGTCGTTTTCACTCCGTCGATTTCTAAATCTTTCGTCTCGCTCTTGTCTAAAATTTCATAATTCACTTTAATATGAGCCGCGACTTGAGATAATTCCTTTTTTACTGAGGATGGACAAGCCGTTTCTGCGTTCGCTTCGAGTATACCTATACATAAAAAACAGACCGTCATAAGTAAATACTTTACATATTTTGTCATCTTGTCACCTACTCTAAAAACAATTATAACATAACCATTTCATTTTTTAAAGAAAAAAAGAGAAGTTTGTGTTAAAATGTTATCAGGTGATAATCGATGAATAGAGGGAATATTCTCAAGTCTTTTTTGACAATCCTTTTGTACTATATGGCGTTTACGCTTTTGCAAGATGTCTTTATTATTTTGAAACTTAATAAAATTATTGGAAAGAGCTGGCTCATGATTATCGTTGCCCTTCTCTCTTTAGGATGTCTTCTCTTCGTAATGAGAGGAAAGCTTAAAGGGCAAGGTAAAGACTTTAAAAACAATACGAAAAAACACTTAAAGACTTGTTTTAAGTGTTGGATTATGTGGACAGTCATCATGGTACTCGTCAATCTTTTCATCGATGCCTTTGTATTGAATGAGTTGCCTCCCAATGAAGAGATGAATCGAAGCTTATTGGAGGAGATGCCCCTTTTTTCCATCGTCTACACGTGTATTCTGGCGCCTATAACTGAGGAGTTACTCTACAGGTTGAATTTCAGGCCTCTCTTTAAAAGGAAATGGAGTTTTATCTTAGGGACGGGAATATTTTTTGGAGCCATGCACGTCGTTGTCGGTGAATTGAACTGGATGATGGCGGTGCACCTCATTCCGTATAGCATCTTGGGTATCATGTTTGCTCAGGCCTATTATGAAACGGATAACATCTATTCGAGTATGCTCGTCCATATGGCGAATAACACTCTCGCGGTTGTGGCAATTTTGTTTGGAATCTAGGTGAATTTTATGAATAAAAAGAAGGAAAAAATGACGAGAGTAAAGAGACACGAAGACGAAAAGTCGAGAAGGTCTCTCGTATCTTATTTTATAGTGTTTATTTTGACTGTGGGGCTCGTGTATATCTACGCGAGGTACATCGGGACGCGAGGGTTCAAGGTTCGAGAATATAATATCGTGAATGAGTCGATTCCTGCCAGTTTTGATGGGTTTTCGATTGTGCAGTTCAGCGATTTGGAGCTCGGTTCGACGTTCTTCGTAAGCGACCTCGAGAAATTGGTCGAGTCCATCAACGAGGCCAATCCGGACATCGTCGTCTTTACTGGCGATATCGTCTCGAACAGCTACAAACTGTCGGATAAAGAGAAACAGGATACGATAAAGGCTCTCTCTAAGATTGACCCTTTAATCGGAAAGTATTCTGTGCGTGGGGACGACGATGTCTACAGTGGCGTCTATGAGGAAATCATGGGGGATGCAGGGTTTAAAGACCTCTCGAATGGATATGAACTCATCTACTACAAAGGGCTTACACCCATCGTGTTGTATGGATTAGATTCGCTCCGGGCAGGATTGCAAGACTACACGACGACGTTTTCCTACCCTAGCCTCGAAGAGGATACGACATATATGGCGACGTATCGCATCTTGTTGGCACACGAACCCGATACGGCAAAGTTGGTCGACGAATACAACATCTCTTTGATGCTCTCGGGTCATTCGCACAACAGCGAACTCAACATCCCTTATATTAAGGATTATTACAACATCGATGGCGCTTCTCATTATTACGACGAAAGTTATCGATTGGGAAAGATGGAGCTCTACGTATCGAGTGGTCTCGGGACTTCTAAATATAAGGTTCGTCTTTTTGATAAAGCCTCTTTCTCTGTATTTCGTCTCTATACCGACTAGCAAATGTTGCACTCTTTCATATTCTATATTGAGGAGTGTATTTTTTATGAAAGATAATTATGACTATTATCTAGTAAGAGATGGCGACCGCTATTTTTGGGTTCCATTTTTACTAGGAGGATTAGGCGGTGCGGCTGTCGTAGGACTCTCTAGACCGAGACCTGTATACGTCAATCAACCGGCTCAACCTTATCCCTACCCTTATCCGTATCCTCCAAGACCGATGCCTTATGGTAGCGGATACAGCTACGGGGGATCTAGCTATAACTACTATTATTAGTAGTTATTTTCATGATGAGAGCAAAGAGCATGAAGTAGCTGATAAGACTCGAACCACCGTAGGATAAAAATGGCAATGTTATTCCCGTGATGGGTGTCAATCCGAGGTTCATGAGTATGTGCTCCCCGACTTGGAAAAGCATCATGTAGAAGATGCCAGAGAGGATGCATCGATGGAGTCTCTTCTTTGAACGGTGAATTTCTCTATAGATGAGTCCTAGAAGGACCGCATAGATGAGGATGACGAGCACTCCTGCCAGAAGTCCAAAGTTGCATATCGTCAAATCGAATACGAAATCGGTCGTCGCTTCTGGAATGTATATTTTTGAGGAGGTAAGGCCCATGCCGAGGAGTCCACTCGAGCCGATGCCGATGAGGGCATTGCTTATCTGGTAAGAGGACGCATCTTTGAAGCTCAATAGTCTATCTATCCTATAGAAGAAACTCGTTCCGAAGAGTTTTAAGAAGAGGTCGCCGTTTAAAAAGTAGAGTACGAAAAAGCCCCCTATGAACGCGATTCCCGTCGCGATGAGGAGAACGATGTATTTTTTGGGCACTTTGCTCGAGGTCAAAAGGCCGAACATCATGAGCAAGTACATCAAGACGACACCTGTGTCGGGTTCTAGGAAGATGAGAATGCATGGGACGAATGTGAGAAGGATAATCTTAATGGCGAGGACAGCTCCACCCTTTCTCGAGTCACCGATGACTTTTGACAGGTACAAGATGTAAAAGAATTTGAAAAGTTCGCTCGGTTGGAACGAAAATGGTCCTATCCGAAACCAGGAGGTCGCCCCATTGATGTTCTTGCCGAAGAATAAGACCAAAATGAGAGAGAGTACACCTAGGATATAGAAAAGACCACTCCACTTTAAGAGAAAGCTCAAATCGATTTTATAGGTCGTATAGAGTATGGCGAAGCCTATCACAATCCATAGAAACTGTCTCGTAAGGTTTCTGCTGTAGAGACCACTTATGAACGACGCACCATACATGTCTAAAAGACTTATCGATAAAAGGATAAAAAGTGGCAACAAAAATGCTATATTTTTTCTTAAACACTTGTTTTTCATATTCTTATTATTGGCAAATTTAATATATTTATTATAGGGAGGAATAATAAATTGAAAGATTTGCCTAAAGTTTTTGCTAATCCAATCGATAGGAGTCTTCACAACAACCGCAGTTATAGTTATGGAAAGTTGGAAGATGAGAAGAAGACGCGAGATGCATCGCAGGTTATGGATAAGATAGATAAGATTTTTAAGAGTGATACGACTCTCTACTCTATAGATTGTATCATCACATTCGAGAGAAACGAAGAGAAATATACTATCATCGGAAAGACCAATAATAATCTCGTCACTAAAAATCAAAAGTTGATTCCGATTAGAGAGATTTATGATATCGAATTAGCATGATAAAAGTGCCAGCTAAACTGACACTTTTTTATTGGTGTATTCTTTGCATTGCTGTTTATTTTTAAAAAATTTGTAGAGTTTTATCGATGTGGTATGCGACTTTGCTTTTATTATTGTAGCAAAAATAAAAACTAGAGTAAGTTCTCTAGTCCACTTTTTCAACTCCCAACTTACGGCTGGGTACACCGACTTTTTCGACTCCCTATTTTTGGCTGGGTACACCGCTTTTTTAAGAGCATAATCCCTATGCCCTTACACTAGGAGAAAAGTCAACTGTTAGTCTCTTCTCTTTCTCTTGCGAGCATTTCTAATTTGCTCTTTCTTCTCTTCACGTCTTTTCACACCTGGCTTAGTATAGCACTTGTGTTTCTTTAATTCAGAAGGGACACCACTACGAGCAACTTTAACTTTAAATTTTCTCAATGCACCATCTACGTCGCCCTTATTTACCACTACTTTTGTCATCAAAATCCCTCCTTCCGTTCACACTAATATGATTATATCACTACATTTCGACAATTTGCAACTAAAAAACGCCTATAAGCGTCATTTTTTCCTTCTGTGACAAGGAAATGTGTCATTATAAATTTGCCAAAAACATCTCGAAGGCACTCTCCCTATCGTATCCTTTGCTCTCTTTCTCTTTTATAAATTCGATTAAATCTTGGGAATCGATATTGAGAAGCCACGGCTCGTTTACGAGATAGGAATTTACATCCCTAGGACCTAAACGAACAAGTGTTTTCACAAGATTTTGAATGGATTCGGGTTCGACCGTTAAATAGCACGGATTTGCTAAAATCGTTTGTTTTACTTCCTCGGGTTTAAAACCCAATTTTATTAATAAATCGACCATATACTCTATCTCTTCTGTCTCTAAATATTGTATATCACTGTTTGACGAGGTGATGTCTATCAATTCTTCTTCGTTAAAAAATGCTGCTAATCGGTCCATATAAGGCCTCTTTCTTTTTTAGAAATGTTATTCTTGTTTTGTATGTGTCATTTTTCTAGCGATTTCGAGTTCTTTACTCACTCGGTAGGTTATGACAAGTTCCTGTGGGGAACGGAGGAATGTCGTCTTAAATTTTTTACCGCTTTTAAAAAAGTGTCTTCTTAGGATCTCTGGACTTCGATAGCCTTCCCCTATTAGAAAGTTTGCTATCGCGTGCATTGTTTCTAATCCTGGGACGAGGGCATAAGGCTCTCGAAAGAGGTCTTCTTTCAATCCGAGCGATGTCAAAAGGGAAATTTTCCTCATGACCTCTGGCCGAGGTGCTCGTATTACGACTCTAGATAGAACAATGAGCTCTATCGCTTCCGCTTCACTGAAATCGAGACTCATTATGTCTTCGATGAGCGTAGGCAGATATGTCTTAGCTTTCTTTAAAATCAACGGATAATGGGTTATTACGTTTAAAGCCTGCTCTTCTGTAAAGCGGTGAGCCTCTATCTCCTCGAGTTTTGCATTCAATTGTTCTGCAGTGTAATCACAAATGCTAGGAAGTGCTCTTACCACTCCTCTTGCTATGTTTGCTTTCACTTTCTTTTTCATAAAGAAGTCTATAATGTGCGTCACATATTCTATAGGTTCTGTCAATATTTTTGCATTGGGGCATAATATTCTGACAATAGCCTTCTTTTCATATTTTAGTGTTTCTAAATCTTGTATTCTCAATAAAACTTCATCTAGGGTTAAAGTTAAAATTCTTTTCTCTTTCTTAAGCATCCGAACGAAAATATCTTTAGGAATACCATATTTTAATAAAAACTCGATGACTTTCTTCACTTCTCGGATTTGACTCGAACTCAAATCGAGTTCTCTACAATAATCTAAAATTACTCCTATCTGTTTTTCTGTAAAGTTCAATACTATCAAAAAATCTTTCAATGTTGTTATCCTCCTATGTACATCTTCATTATAACAAAATAAAAGTCAAATTGACAGTACAATTTGACTTTTTCTATTCCTTTAGGAGCAAGTATCCTCTTCGATAAAGAGATAGTTGTGCAATTCGATGAGTGTATTGATTATTCGCTTCTCTACTAAGATTTGTAAGGGGATAAAGTTTCCTTCTAAATCTACATGAGAGAGTGCTTCGTAGTACTCTTTTCTGCTCTTGTCGTCGATGTAGATGGGAGGAATTCCCTTCAATCGTAACATCCAGTTGAGAAGTGCTCTCGATATGCGGCCATTCCCGTCCGAGAAGGGATGAATGACGATAAATCTGTACATAAATGTAATCGCCTTTTGGACGTATTCACTCGGTGTCATCTTATCGATAGTCGCAATAAAGTCGTCGAAATCGCATGCAAGTTCTTCGAGTTTTTCGCCTATCTGTCCAAAATCGACCGGTTGAATGGTTCCTCTTTTTATCATCGCATTGCCCGTTCTATAGTGGCCTGCGTATTCGGGATACGGCGTGAATGCATTTAGAAGTTTGTGGAGATAACAACAGATTCGCATATCTGGTTTGTTCTCCGTCGATAAGACGAATTCTTGCAGTTTCCAGTTGCCTAAAGTCATGATGATGTTTTCATCGGTCGGATTGTAAAACTCGCTGTTCTCTTTATTAAAAGCTAAGTCTGCGAGGATATATGGAACATTTTCTTGCACTACACCTTCTAATTTGTTATCGTAGTAGATGTAATTATTCAGAAATTTTGTTCCGATGTTGTCGCTCAAATCGACCATACAGTAACTCAAACTGTTGATGACGTTTCCAATGAGTTCGTGGTCGTTGTTGTTCTCGATGAGCTTCGCTCTTTTTTTATCTGGTTTATATTCTTTGAGTCGCTTCAGCAGTTCTTCCGGGGAAGTCTCTCCTTCAATCTTCTTCAATTCGTATGCAATGCGGTAGAGAACGCTTTGGAAACTCGCCCCAAAAAATTCTGCTATTCTCGTGACATCTTTAAAATCGACAAATCCGTTGTCGTTTTTGTATTGTTCGCATAACTCTTCTAGTTTATATGTCGGTATCAATAGATGGGAGGCGAATTCATCGGCAAATTTCTCTATCGTCGATTTCGCATCGGTGAGACAGTCGATGCGACTCACTTCATCGACTCTCTTGTTTAAATCTTTGATAAAATGGCAATACTCGTGCGCAGCGGTGAAGCGCTGTCTCGTCCACGGACGACGACGGTTGATACCTACTGCTGTGACGTTATCTTCATCGTTGATGATGATGCCTTCTAAGTTTTCAAAATCTAAAAATGTAAAAAGTATATCGTGTTTTTTAAGTAATTTGAATGGGTCGACAGGGAAGGCGAGTTCCCCTTCTTCTTCGATTATTTCGTCTAATATTTTTTCTGCTAAACGTTTCGCTTCTTTTTTATAGTGCATTTTTTCCATCGCGGGTCGCGTTTTTATGCTCGTTTTTGAACTTGATTAAATCCAATATCTCTTTTTTATCTCTATCGCTCAAGCTCTCGAAGCCTCGAGCAAAAGCTTGGTCAGTATAATTGGAGACGTGGTCATCCAATATACTTTCCATGCTTATCTTGTAGAGATTGGAAAAATTGGAAAGTTCATCGGCGGTTATCTTACGCGTTCCTTTCTCGATTCGTATTATTGCATCTCGTCCCAATCTTAAAATATTAGCGACTTGTTCTTGTGTCAGATTCAGATATTCTCGCGCTTTTTTAAGCTTGAATCCGACTTTTTCATAATTGATTTCTTTCATAAAAATCACCCCATAACTCGTTACTATTATATGCACTAATGTTGAAAAAGTCAACATTTTTATACTTTTTTCTATTTTTTGTAGGTTTTACTCTATGACAGACGCATTTTCGAGGAGTTCAAAGATGTATTTTTTTATCTCCTCTTCTTCGTCTTTGTAGAGTTTCATGTCGATGTATTCCCAGATAGATAGAGTCAAAGCGAACGATTTGATCTCATATAGACTATCTTTAAAAGCGAAGGATATCATAGTGATGACCGCGACGACGAGAAGAAATATCTTTTTGTTGTTGACCATCTTCTCGATGCGTTCGCAATTCAAGTTTTCTATTCCATAGTGGACTTTAAGGCACCTTTGAAAGTTCTCCAAATCTACTTTTGTCTTCGATTCTATTTTGATATTGATTTTGTTCAGTGGCAAGAGGGTCTCTGCACTCCTCTCGAGGTAATCGGTCACATCGTCACGAAGCGTATCTTTTAGACCGTCCAACGGGTTGTACAGTTCTTTCTCGTCTTCGACGTGAATCGTAATCACTTTTTTGTCATCTTTGTAGTACTTTTTCTTTATATATCTTTTTAAAAATCTGTCGTTTTCGTCCATCTTCATCTCTCCTATTCTTTTCTATGATACCACATAATTTATGTCGTTTCAATTCTTCCGCTTGTAGAGAAAAAGACACCTTTCGGATGTCTAATCGAAAAGACTCAGTTGGTTCGACTCGGGCATTCCATCGAATACGTGCAGCGTTCTCATCTTTTCTATCGTCGTAGAGTTGACTTTTGCACGCATCTGTACATCTTCGATGCTTATGAATGCTCCTTTTGCACGTTCTTCACAGATTGCCTTGGCGACGTTTTCACCGAGACCATCCAATCCACGGAATGGGAAGATGAGGCTCGTGCCGTCGTCGTCGATGACGAAGTTTCGCGCGTCCGATTTATTCAAATCAATCATCTTAAAGCGGATTCCTCTTTTGTGCATCTCCATCGCCAGTTGCAATTCGTCTGCGAGAGCAGATTCTTTCTGGGCCGCTTCGAAGCCTTTGTCGTTTATCTCGTCGAACTTTTTCTTTATCGCATCGTACCCAGCACACATCGTCTCGATGTCGAAATCGTTACAACGGACACTGTAATACGCTGCGTAGTAATAGATAGGCATGTGCACTTTAAACCAAGCGATGCGGAAGGCACTGATGACGTATGCTGCCGCATGGGCTTTCGGGAACATGTATTTTATCCTTCGACAGTTCTCTATATACCATTCGGGGACGTCGCATGCTCGCATGTCTTCTGCGAAACCTGTCCATGTCTCCGGGTCTTTTGTCGGTTTTCCTTTACGGACGAACTCCATTATCTTGAATGCTTTTTTTGCTTCCATTCCGTAGGCAATGAGGTTGACCATGATGTCATCACGGCAACCGACGATATCTTTAAATTCGGCGTCGCCGTTTTGAATCAGTTCTCGTGCGTTTCCAGCCCAGACGTCGGTTCCGTGAGACAGACCCGAAATCTTTATGAGTTCTGCGAACGTCTTCGGTTTTGTATCTTCCAACATCTTGAGAACGAACTTCGTACCGAACTCAGGAATAGCCAAGGTTCCAGCATTGCATTCGATGTCTTCTGGAGTGACTCCCAAAATTTCAGGACTCAAGAATAAGGACATCGTATCCTTTTCGCCCAATGGGACTGTCGTGACGTCTTTGCCACTTAAGTCTTGGAGCATACGGAGCATCGTCGGATCATCGTGTCCGAGGATGTCGAGTTTCAAGACATCTTGGTCGATGGCATGGTAGTCGAAATGTGTCGTTCTCCATGCACTCGTGTTGTCATCGGCAGGATATTGGTACGGTGTGAAATCGTAGACGTCCATATAATCAGGAATGACGACGATTCCACCTGGGTGTTGTCCCGTCGTTCTCTTGACGCCAGTACAACCTTCTGCCAGCCTCTCTATTTCGACTGATTTCATGTTCACAATGTTTTTGGCTTCGCAATATCCTTTGACGAAACCGTAAGCGGTCTTGTCCGCGACAGTTCCTATCGTTCCAGCTCGGTAGACGTTGTCTACACCGAACAATACTTTCGTATATTCGTGAGCCGAAGCTTGATTTTCTCCGGAGAAGTTCAAGTCGATGTCAGGAACTTTGTCGGCATCAAATCCCAAGAAGGTCGCGAATGGCATGTCGTGGCCCTCTTTTGCTAGAGGCTCCCCACATTTAGGACAGTTTTTCTCTGGTAGGTCGTATCCACATGAGTAGTCGGTCGAATACGCTACGCCCTTCTCATCTTCAAATTCTGAATGTTTACAGTTCGGGCAGATGTAATGTGCTTGTAAAGGATTGACCTCCGTAATGCCCATCATCGTGGCGACGAACGAAGAACCGACGCTTCCGCGCGAACCGACGAGGTATCCCTCATCGTTGGAATGTTTGACTAGCTTTTGTGCTATCAAGTAGATGACGTCGTAGCCACCTTTCAGTATTCCTTTTAATTCTTGTTCGATACGTTCTTCGATGATACTTGGAAGATTCTCTCCATATATAGAACGCGCCTTCTCGTAGACCATCGCTTTGACCGTTTCGGCAGAGTTCTCTATTTTTGGTGAGAACGGTACTCCGCCCGTGTCGATGATGACTTCGACTTCTTCTATCGAATCGGCAATTTTGATGGTATTGTTGATGACGATTTCTCTTCGCGTCTCTTCGTCGAGAAAGGCAAAGTCTTTTAGCATCTCTTCGGTCGTTCTGAAATGTTGTGAAGGAATGTCCGTAATGTCGCTTTTCGCGAGAGGATGCCTTCCCCCACCCGGTACTTTTTGGTTGACAATGATTTCTCTACTCACCTTATCTTCTCTCAAGAAATGATGGACGTCTCCTGTCGCGACGATGAACTTTCCTGTATTTTTCGTACACTCTATGATCTTTTTGATGTGATTTTGTAAATCGAGGGTGTTGTAGAATTCGTCCATCTGTATCAAGTGTCCATACACTTCAGGTGGCTGTACTTCTACGTAGTCGTAGAACTGAATCAAGTTGGCCAATTCTTCATCGGAAAGTCGCTTTGCCTGTGTGAAAATCTCACTTTCGTAGCAACCACTTCCGACGAGAAGTCCTTCTCGATGTGCTGCGACTTCGCTTCTCAAAATTCTCGGAGTTTTGTACAAATATTTTGTATTTGCAAGGCTGATGAGTTTGAACAAGTTTTTGAGACCTGTTTTGTTTTGGACGAGCAGATTGATATGGTAGCTCCGTCCGTATTTATATATTTCGTCACTCGATACCAAGGAATTGAAGTCTTTGATGTTTTCGATGTTTTGGTTGTACATCTTTTTGACCATCTTGTCTAAGACGTAGGCCGTTCCTTCGGCATCGTAGTCACCTCTGTGGTGTTGTGTCTCGTCCCATTCGACATTGTAGCGCTTGACGATGGCACTCAGACTGTGTTTAGCGAAGCCGTTATCGAGAGCTCTCGAGAGTTCGAGGGTATCGATGATGCAACTCTTGAATTCGCCTAGGTTGTATTTTTTGAAGGCCATCTCGATGAAGGAGACGTCGAACTTCGCGTTGTGCGCTACCAAAGGATAATCTTTGGCAAATTCGAGGAAGCGCTTGACTGCGTTTTCTTCGTTGCCTTTTCCTTTGAGCATCGCATCGGTTATCGAAGTGACTTCTGTAATCCTTTTAGGAAGTGGTCGCCCCGGGTCGATGAGTTCGTCGAATCTCTCGATGATTTCGCCGTTTTTGATGAGCACCGCTCCTATTTCGATAATCGTATCTCCACCGCCTGCATTGAAACCAGTCGTCTCCAAGTCGAAGACGCAGTATGTCGCATCGAGAGATGGCATGTCCAAAGGCCGTATGACGATTTGAACAGAGTCTTCTATCATCGTAAGTTCTGTACCGTAGAGCACCTTAAAGCGTTTGTCAGGGTCCTCTACTCCTTTATTAAAGTCGTTCACTTTATGGAAAGCGTCTGGGAAGCTCTGTGCCCCGTTGTGGTCCGTAATGGCGACGGCTTTGTATCCCATTCTTTTGAGTTCTCCCAAATACTTCTGGACGTCCATGACGCCGTCCATTTGGCTCATCATCGTATGGCTGTGCAATTCTACACGTTTCGTTTCGGCATCGTCGGTGAGGACGACGTCTTTGCTCGGAATTTCGACGGCATTTCGGATGTTCATGACCAAATCTTTGGCGTATTCGTCGTATTTAATTTGCCCTTCTACTTTTATCCAGATGCCTTTCTTGAAATTTTTGGTGAGTTTTTTGTATTCGTCGTTATCTTTTGTGAAAATTTTCGCCAAGTAAGAATCGGTCTTATCTGTGATTTTTAGGGTAACAATTTTGAAGTTGTTCTTGCTCGATTCGAACAGGTCTACGGCAAAGATTTTGCATTCGAAGATGCAGGAATTGACGGGAGCGACGACATTGCGCATCTCCATCGTTACACCGTTTATGTTCGAACCATAGAGAATTTTATTGTCTGCACTTTCGTTTGTCACAGGAGATGATTTTTGTGCTTCTACTGGTGGTTCTGGTTTTTGTAGCTCTGGTACTACAGAGGGTGGCGTTACAGGTGCCGATGTCGATTCTACTTCTTCTTTATTATTAGGAATAGATTCTTCTACTTTCGCAGGTTCTTCCTTTGGAGTCGGAGCTCTAAAAGTATTGGGAAGCGCATTGTCGACGTCGATAAAGTCGTATTCAGGGATAGGAACTTCGTCGTCGAAGGCGAAGAAGCCAGCGTCACTGTAGTTTTCGTAATCCTCTTCCTCGGGAATGTATTCAGGAACGAAGCCGTAATCGACAAAATCTACTTCTGCCGTTTTTGGTGCTTCGTTCGGCTTTAACATCGATTTTTCGTCGCATTCCATGATGCTCCTTATCGTCAGCACGAGCGAATGCGAATAGGAATCGTCTTGGACACTTCCTTTGAATTTGTACCAATTGTTCTCTTTTAAATTTTTGAGTAGAAATTGGTAGACGTTTACATCGGTAGTAAAGAGTTTGCACGTGAACGGTGTCGTTCCGTCGCTCACTTTGATTGTAAAGATTTTGTATTCCGAACGTTGCGATTCGATGGCACGAATGTCGGTGATATAAGCACAGATGCAGGTGCCTCGTTTCGGTTCTGTGATGGCGTTTATCGGTACGATTTTCGCGTCGTCAAACGGTACGCCGAAGAGAGCTGTTCCCTTTATCTCTAAAACGGGAGCACTTTTCTTCTCTTCGTAGGCAATCGTCGGTTTCTTTACGAGTTCTTCCACTTTGGCTTTCGCATTTTTAATCTCTTCTTTTACACGTCTACGTTTCTCGTCGTTCGTAATCGTCTCTATCGCTAAACCTTGGAAACCCATCTTTGTAAACCAATTTAAAATCTTATCTTTTTTTGATGTTATGAGGTTCTCCTCTACCTGGTTTGTCACTTCGATTTTGATAAGATTGTTTTTTACAGTAATATCGTTTCCCTTTAAGCTCTTTAAGGCTGGGCTCTTGGTACTCAAAATTCCCAAGTAGTATTTTATATAGGAAAGTGTATCGGCATCAGTGAAGGAACTATTTTCGACCTCGATGTCGACTCTCTTTACGTTTTCGAAGCCCTCTTTGCAGACGCCTTTCAGTTTTGAAATGACTTCGACATCCAAAGGGCGCGGATTGGCAATATAAATCGTCCACGTACTGTCGAGTTTGTGGGCCACCACTTTTTTGACATCCGTCTCTTTAAAAGGCTCCGTCTCTGTGAAGTTTACTTTCTCTAAAAACCTATCCAATGCCCCTGCCATAAAACTTCACTTCTTTCTATTTTTTACACAAGTTAATTGTAGCAAAATTATCTTTAAAATGGAATAGTATTTTACGCAAATTGACTAACTTTTTTTGCCTCACGAACAGATGTTTTAAGGCTTTGTTTTTTTATCCATTTTGTCTCAGGGAATTGTCAATTTTTTGTTTTGTAAAACTGTACATCTGTTTTTTTGACTTTATGAATTTTTGTAGTATAATTTTTTTAGGTGATTTATTTTGAAAAAAGAATTTATGGCAGTGATTTTGGGGTGCGACGAGAACACCTACGGCTTCGCGAGGTATCTCCATAAGGAGCATGGTATCGTTCCTATTGCTCTCACGACTACTCTTTTGGAAGTCTGTAAAAACTCGAAAATCATCGACGTCATCATCGATGCGAAGTTGCACGATTATCAACATTTTGTAGAAACGCTCGTCGATTTGGGAAAAAAACTGAAAAAGGAATACGAGAAGGTTTTCATCGTTCCGTGTTCTGACTATTATATGGAAGTCTGTTCGAGAGCGAAGGCGGAACTCACCGATTATGAAAATGTCTTTATCGATTACGACCGATTGAAGGAATTTAACGATAAAATCAGCTTTTATAAAATGTGCGAAAAGTACGATTTGCCCTATCCTAAAACTGTCACATTAAAACCAGGCGATTATAAGGAAAAAGTAAAAACGATCGATTTCGATTATCCTTTAATATTAAAACCGAACAATTCCAATTCGATCGAATATTTACATGCTTCTTTTCCTGAAAAAGAAAAAGTGTATTTTATCGACAGTTTTGACAAATTGGTTCACAAAATCGAGGCCATTTACGATTCTTCTTACCAGGGAGAACTGCTCGTCCAAAAGTTCGTACAGGGCGATGACAGCAACATGCGGGTTTTGAATGTCTATTCGGATAAGACGGGAAAAGTCAAGGTGATGTCCTTAAACCAACCTATCTTGGAGGAATACCACCCTTCTACGTTCGGAAATTACGCTGCAATCATTTCTATTGAAGGTGTCGTTCCCATCATGAATCAAATCAAAGCTTTTTTGGAAGATATAAAATTTACTGGCGCTGCCAATTTCGATATCAAAATCGACGAAAAAACCGAGGAATATTATCTTTTTGAAATCAATCCTAGACCTGGCAGAAGTTCTTATGTGACAACCTGTGCAGGTGCCTCTATTCAACGAGCGTTCGTAGAGGATTTGGTCGAGAACAATTTAAAAGAACACATCGGCAACGAAAAAGAAGTGCTCTGGCTCAACGTGCCTATGATGCTGTTGAAAAAGTACGTAAAGAATGAAGACATCTTAAAAAAGGTAAAAGATTTAAAAGCGAAAAAAGCTATCTTTCATACTTTAAAATACGAAAAAGACAACGCTTTGAAAAGACGTTTTATCGTAAATCTTCAATATGCTAGAAAGATTCACTATTATCCAAAATATTATATCGAGAAAAAGTGAAACCATTGAAAAAAGATTGCAAAACCTATTGGAACGCAATCTTTTTTATTAACTGTTTTCTGTTTTATCTTTTATTATCTGGTATTCTCGGACCAAATCGTCTAAGGAATAAGTCGCATTTGCACTCGATGGACTAGGAAGAACGATGCCTTCCCTCTTTACTTTTTCAAAAAGATATTTATTGTATAGATTGTAAGCTGTCTTCCCTAACAGCACGATGTTTTTGATGTCTGCATGGTCGATGATTGTGGCAATGTCATTCGGGACGACTTTCTTAATCGAACTGTCACTGGACCCCTCTATTTCACATGAGGCGATGACGTCCCAAAGTGCTAGATGGTGTCTCAGAATGAACGCCTTCCAATCGTCGATGTCTTCCTCGTAAAGCTTGGACATGATTTGCCAAAATCGGTTCGTCTTGTGACCGTAGTATTTTCCCACTTCTCGCGATTTTACACTTGGCATAGAACCTAAAATGAGGGTTCGGCTCTCTTTATCGAAGACGGGTTCGAGTGTATGTTCGACTCTCATTGTGAGGCCATATAGAAGGCATAGTATTCATCGTAAGTTATTCCTTCTTCTTTCACTTTTTTGGCGAGGTCGACTCCGATGTACCGATAATGCCAAGATTCGGCACTGTATCCAGTTAAGTACTCTTTCCCCTCTTCGTATCTCTCAATAAAGCCAAACTCATGTGCATGAGCGTGAAGCCATTCGTAAGCTTTGGTCGTCTTAAACGTCTCTGTATACGCATTGTAAGTCAAAATATCGAGGGCCAATCCCGTCTCGTGCTCACTCGAACCTGGTCGCGCGGCGTATTGGTCTGCATAGTCTGCTCCTTTGGAGTTTTTCATATCGTCATATATACTCGTTTGGCTCTCTCTCGTCCGGTACCCAGACGTGAGTATCAAAGTGATGTCGTCTTCTTTTGCGGATTTGGCCATCTCGATGAAAGCATTGTAGCAAGTCTCTTCGGCTTTTACAGTCCCATAGGCATAGGTGCTCGAAAAGGTCTTGATGGTTCCCACCTCGTAAGCTTCGGGTAAGACATGAAATTTGTTGACGAGAACAGCATACTTATCCATCGTGTCGGTCGTCTTTACTCCCTCGTACCAAGGTTTGGTCGCTCCGACATTGACAAGAGCGATGACATCCTCGAAGGTGTACTTGCTGTTCGACTCATAAAATTCGAGATAGGCTTCAAAGTTTTTGTCTATATAATACTTATCCCCGAGGATATATTTTATATAGTCGATTTTATCTTCGTTTAAAAGAAATGCTTTGTGTTCGTCACTACATTTTTCTGTTATCAGTTTAAAGGTCGATGGCTCGTAACCTTTTTCGATGAATTTGTATTCTTCGGTATTTCGATATTTTACATTTTCGTATATTTTCATTCCGCCAAAAACGCATAATAAAGAAATCACTAGAAGTAAAAATAATCGTTTCAGTCTCTTTTTAAATTTTTTCTTAAGTCTTATCTTCTTTTTTGTAGCCACCTATTTATCACCATCTAAAGTTTATCATTTTTTTCTGTTTTTGTTAAGTAAATTTGCAATTTTCGCTATAATTTGATATTATATTTTTTGTTTAAGGGGTGAAGTACATGTTACCAAAATTGAGAATATTAGATGAACAGAACAAGATGCTTCGGACTGTGAGCAAAGAAGTCGTTTTTCCACTTTCAGAAAAAGACAAAAAGATGGTCGAAGATGCGTTGAAATATTTGGAGATGAGTCAAATCGAGGAATACTCTGAAAAGTACAATCTCCGTCCTGGCATGGGACTCGCTTTTATCCAGCTAGGTGTACCTAAACGCATATTCGTCGTCGTCAATGAAATCGAAGATGGCATTTTTGAAAGATACGTCGCTATCAATCCTAAAATAATCAGTTACAGCGAGGAACGCATCTATGTCGAAGAGGGGGAAGGCTGCCTTTCCGTCAACCGCCCTGTCGATGGCATCGTCCCTAGATATGCTAGAATTAAAGTCGAAGCACAAGATTTGAATGGCGAGGTGCATACGTATCGTTTAAGAGAAGATTTGTCTGTCGCCTTTCAGCACGAATTAGACCATTTAAATGGTGTATTGTTCGTCGATAAAATAGATAAAAACAATCCTTATCGCGGGCGAGATACTATGAGACCAATTTAAAACTGTCGTCTGTGGCCGACAGTTATTTTTTTAAATAAAGGGTTTTCCCCCAAGGTTCTTCTCGACTAGGAACATTTATAGGCAAGTCGATGCTTTTTATTTCTGCGCTTAATCTTTTTAAGTAGGCAATATAACTTGCTCGATTAAGAAAGCCTCGATTGGTCATGCTGTTTCGTATTTCACATGGTGTGATGACGAATTCTTTTTTTTCTTGTAAGCATCTTCGCACTATCAATTCATTCGCTCCACATGCGTGCAGACCTATTACGAGGTCGTACTCTCTAATATCTGTATCAAGTGTAAAATATTCTTCTTTAAACTCGATTCCGAGGTCGGTCAATTTCTTCTTGTAACCAAAATCGGCATTCTGATAAAAACGCTCTTCTGTCGTGCCATCCCCATAAGTGATGCCTATCGACGCGACAGAATCGTATCTATCCATCGCGGTCACATCGTAACCTTTATTTTTAAGAAAAATGCTCGTATTACCAGGACCTACCCCTACATCCAATATTTTGTGTGCATTTGGATACATTTCGCTGATAAAATTTGTAAAACTTCTCGCTCCGTTTATTCTCTCTTCATTTCTTCTTTTTACCCCATTCAGTGCAATAAGCTCTTCTAATTTTTCTCGTGGTGTGTATTCGACTGTGAACCATCCATCTTCCATGATTTTCCCCCCCTTTTTGTAGGGAATATTCTATACTACAAATTTTAAAATGTCAACAGCATTTTTTTCTAGAATTCTCGAATATAAAAAGCCTTGCAGACGATTTTGTTTGCAAGACCTTATCATAATCCAAATGGCGGAGTAGGAGAGATTTGAACTCTCGCGCCAGTTTCCCGACCTACACCCTTAGCAGGGGCGCCTCTTCAGCCTCTTGAGTACTACTCCATTAAGGAACATATTCATTTTACCGAATTTTGTTCCTTTAGTCAATAACTTTTTGAGCTATTTAACGGCGACATAGGATTTTCCTATCGACAATTCTCTACCTTTTAGTTCGACGAGTTTACTCACTGAGACGACTTGGAAGCCCTTTTTGTAGAGTTCTTTTAGCGATTTCTCTACTGCGTCCACGGTACTTTTGTATAGACTGTGCATCAAGACGATGTCGCCATCTTCGGCATTCTTTACAATTTCATCGTATACTTTTTCGGCATTTCGTGTCTTCCAGTCTAACGTGTCTATGTTCCATAAAACGACGGGCATGCCGACTTGGAGCAACACTTTTTTGTTCACCGCTCCATAGGACGGCCTCAGCAATTTTAACTCCTGTCCTGTCATATTTCTAAAGAGGTCGTTCGTCTTCGTAATTTGAGATTTAATAGCGTTTGCAGAAAGACCAGCCAGTGATTTATGGTTATACGTATGATTCCCAACTTCCATCCCCTTCTCTACCATTTTATGAATCGAATTTGGGAAGTTCTCTATTCTATTTCCTACCACGAAGAAAGTCGCGCTGGAATGGCTGTCGACCAAGAGGTCTATCAATTTTAAATCGTAATCACTCGGACCATCGTCAAAAGTAAAAGCAATCGTCTTTTTATTTCGGTCTAGTGTATAAACTTCGTTTTCATAGGCATCGTCGTAGTGCATGTCGTAGTTCAGCATATCCATTATTTCGTTGTAGTTAATTTTGACGTCGATGTCACCATATTCTTTGGTCTTATAATATCCCACTAGTTCATTCGGTTTGATATTGTAGACTGCATGTTCTATATCCGCATCTTCGACGACAAACTTAGGGTACTTTAAGCCTAGGAGTTTCTTTGTCGAAGCGATGAAGCCTTCTCTGTCGTCTAGGAGAGAATCGAATTTTACCTCTTCTTTTTTCTTATAGTTGTAGATGACATGATATGGTGTACCACAGTTTAAGAAGATGCTTATTCTGTTCCCACCGATATCTATGACATTGTAGTTTAACTCTGTACAAGCATTTTTAGAGATATAGTCGTCGACGTATTTGTCGATTTTGGGATTGTTAAAATACGGTTTATTAAAAGGTATATTCGAGTCTTCGACTGGAATTACCGTATATTTTACAATCGTCATACTCGGTTTTGTCGTCGTCGTCTCTACTATTTGGTAACTCCTCGTAAAGGAAACGTCCATTATTAAAACTTTTAGAAACATTGCAAAGATAAGTGCAAATGTATATTTACTTAATATGCTTAAATATGTACTTCTCATCGTGATACCTCTTCTTTCTCATTATAACACTATTTTACCCAAAAAACAGAAAAAATATTGTATCTTTTGTAATTTTGGAAAGATTATGCCTTTCTTCCATGGGTTGAGGCTGAAAAAAAATTTTTACAAAGAAAAGCGAGGATTGATTTGCATCGCATCTACTCAAAATACGGCGCTCTTCTTAAAGAAAAATCGTTAAAAAGCTCTTGACTAAAAAGAGACATAATGATATCATTAATACGTTGATGGATCTTTAGCTCAGTTGGTTAGAGCATCCGGCTCATAACCGGGCGGTCGTAGGTTCGAGTCCTACAAGATCCACCATTTTTAATGCGAGTATGGCGGAACTGGCAGACGCGCTAGACTTAGGATCTAGTGGTTATACCGTGCAGGTTCAAGTCCTGTTACTCGCACCAGATTGATACTGAACTCGAACTTCGAGTGACAATAGAAAACGCACTTAGCAAAAGCGCGTTTTTATGTTATTATGAATAGCTCAAGGAAACCGCATAAAATAAAAAAGGGAATGCTTAACATCGCATCGTAGAAAGGTTTATTTAATTCTTCTAAATTTTGAATAGATATCGCTCCATAAAGGTTAGCTAAGCTTTTTTCTATTTATTATATACCTGTAGCATTTATTTCATCTATTTAAAAAATTAAAAGCAATAAGCCGATTTGGTTTATTGCTTTTATATGTTTAAGAAACTACTTTGTCAACGCTTTCTGCATTCCGACAGGTTGTTCGGTGCTCAGTGTGTATTTGTCGATATAACCTTTTAATTGAGCCAAGATATCTCTTTTCTCTAAATCAAAATATTCTTTTTCACACGCATCCAGCTCATTGGATAATAAGTCCGCTATAGAGGCTAAATCTGCGAAACATGTCTTTATCGCATCGCGGTCTGGTTGATTTGGACTCAATTTTTTCATTAAATCTTCGGCATCGATGTACAATTGCAACTGTTCTTCATCTAAAATCCGTCCCACTCTATATCCCAACATTTTTATACGGTTATCTCTATGACGGCGAATGGTCGCTTTTTCGATTTCTGAGAATCCGCATCTATCTAGTATTTCGTCAAACTCTCCGATATTGTGAGGGATTTCGATTACTCTGCCATCGGCGTAGTATCGAGACAACTCTTCTCTAGCTCGCTCTATCTTTGCTGCTCGTTTCTCGTTTGCGCGAACTTGTCTCCACGCCTCGTTATTCTCCATTAAAAGAGAAGCACATGCGGTAGGTATCGTCCAAACCATCTCCGTTTGTAAGGAAGCCTCTATCCTTTGTACACTTCTGTTTACCAACGATTCGAGTATTTTCTCAAAGTCCTTTATGCGGGGATTTTCTTTAAAAGTACCGTCCGGATTAAAATATTCCATGAGACCAGCAATCTCTTTTGGATGAGACTCTATATATGTCTTGCTATTTTTATTTTGGTAATCGATATGAACCAGCATGCCTAAACATTCGGCGATGACTTTCTGTGGGACCGCAGTGACTCTAGATGCTCGGATTATCGCTTCTAAAAAGATACAAATGTCGAGTGGTCTTATGGCTTTCAAGTGGTCGAAAGATGCTGAAACAGTATCCCAAAAGTTGGCTGGTACGTCGGTGTTTTCGTCGTTTTGACTTGCAAGCTCGGCTTCTCTAAAAAGTCGTTTTGCTGTAAGGGCACTTGCATCTTTCGCATCGATTTCCAATATTACGTTATTTTTCGCCAACAAGGTACTGAGCGATTCTGCAAGTGGAACTGGCGTATATTCCGTGCCTATTCCAAACTCTATTAAAAGTTGAAAGTAATCTTTGTCCTCATCGATTTCTTTTAACGCTTGTCTAAATGTGTCTATTTTATCATTGTATTTAAATGTTCCATCTTCATTAAAATAGTCACGAAGTCGTCTTACCCTGTCGTCATCGTCGTACAGCTGGTCATGAAACTTATTTATATAACGCATGTTCGAAGATACCGCTAAACCTATGATGGTGGCAATTTCTTCTAGATTCATTATGCCTAAAAAACGAAGATATTTTAGCATCCTAACCAAACCATCTATCCAATAATAATTCTTGACATTGCCATTTGGAAAACTATCTATATACAGCTGTATTCCCTTTATAAAATTGTCCATTATCGTTAGTTTATCCATGACATCGTCATATTGTCTTTCGACGTCGTATTCGACTCCCAACTCTCTTTCCATAATAAATTCTTGAATTTTATCCCCTTGAATTTTCGGATATTCTTTTGCATAACCAGCAAATACTCGCTTTGCAGTTCGTTCTATTTGTCTATTGAGGTATATTGCTTGTCTTTCTAAGTAACCCCTATTCTTTGCCAAATTTTTTTTCAGTTCTTTTAATGCATTTTTAAATTTTTCAACGGTGTCCATTTCTTTCCCTCTTTCTTTTCATTCAGGTGAGTATTGTATCATCACAAACAAATTTTGTAAAGCGAAACCAAAAAAAGCCGATTAAAATGGCTTTTTTTGCGGTAGAAAAGACAGACTTTTCACTTTTTCTCGTTTAGAAGGTTTGAAATCGTCCCCCTTTTGAAACAAATCGAATAACTCTCTTATATCGTCTCTATTTTTTAAAGCTCTTTCGAGTAAATCGAATACGACTTCGGTTTGCTCTTGACCTTCCGTTCCTAAATTGGACATCACATTCAGTATAAGTCGTTCGTTCTCTCCAAAAAATTGCGTCAAAATCCTCTTTGCATAAGCAATCTCTCTATGTAATACCGTTTCACCCATTCCTAAGACTTTCAGTATGCACCCTAAATTGCACGCATCTTTCACTGCGATGGTATTAGGGGCTAAAGCCAACGTTTTTTCTTCTGTCGTCACGTTGAATACTGGATAATTTGGACTTCTATAGAGTAAGTCTTCGCTTAGACCTTCTTCTGTCGGAACGAAGAGCATATTTCTAAGTCTTTCGTATTTGTCGATTTCGACCGAGGCGAGAGGTTTGTCATCGACGACGTGTTCATAGCGGTAGATTCCACCGATTACTTTTATGACTTTCCCTACGTATACATCGTCTCTGTCTACACTATAGTATCTGTTTTCCATTCTTTTCCTTTCTTGTTATCTATCTTTTTTGTCTGATAGTTTTTCTCTTTGTAAGTTATAGTACCACAATTTGGCATAAAAGGCTAGAAAATCGAGTATAGATGACAAAATTTTTGTTTTCAGCACTTCTATCTAGAAGACAACCTCAAATGTTAAAAATCGCCGTGAAGGCGACTTTTTATTTATTCAACATATTTAGTAAGTCAATTTTGAACATATCTTTTGCTTCGTTTTGCTTACTTATCATGACCCCTTTGTATGTAGTAAGCTCTGCCATATGGCCTTCTAACAAGATATCTGAAGGTTCTATCGTATCGAGTAAAACCGTTCCCTGTTTAGCGTATACGATATAGTGAAGTATCACATCTCCATGTACTTGGCTGAACATATGGTCACTTGGCAACTTGAGTTGGTACTTCGCAGAACCATCTTTCTTGCTCGTCGCTATCTTCTCTCCTAGAAAATTACCTCCTCGAAGTGCCGGATAGTATTCGAAATTCAGCTTTTTATAAGCGAGCATGTTATACTTCTTCAGTGCACGCTCGAGTTTGTGATACTCATTTTCATTGACGTAATCTAAAATGAATCCTTTCATATTAACCCCCTTATTCCCTTAATTGGTGGGTATTTTAACACAAAAATTACTTTTTGTCAAATTTTTGTTTAAATTTACTCTATTTTACTATAATAGTATACCATTTTTACGTTTTCAGGGTCAATAATAGAAGTCTTGAATACATGCTATTTTACATAATTTATAATTGTTTATAAATATAACATCGAAGTATAGACATCTTCTTTTTGGGGGACTATAATGGCGTTTAGAGAACTCGATTTTAAGTAACGTCTTTCAACCTCCTTGTTCATGTCGAAATGGCGTTTAGAGAGTTCTCTTTTTTATTTTAGGATATTTCCACGATTGATTATCAATGTACTGTATAAGAAGAGGACATCTTTGTCTTTCAAGTCCATCCTCGCTTCGACATTTTTTGCGTTGATATAACGGAGATCGACCAGTGTTATCTTTTTGTAATACGGTATGAGCAATGGAGCCAAGCTGCTCGCAAAGCTGTCTCTGAAGACGACTAACTCTCTTTCGTTGGTGGATAGAGGATTCTCTATCTCTAAAATGGCACTCGGTCCACTCAAGAATACGTTATAGAGGTCGACTTCTCTATTCGCTTCGAAATCGTAGACCTCTCGTGTTCCATATTCGAGATGTGTAACTTTTGCATTCGCGATGATTTCGTCGGTCAGATACTCGATGTCTTCCGGTTTACTAAATGGCGCTTTTGAAAAGCTCGCCCCATAAAAATGATTCAAAGTATGCCTTTTGTAGTCTATATGTTGGCGGTCAAGCCCAAATTTATCTATGTATTCATCGACTATTTTTAAATAGGAATCTTGCTTTAAATGGATATCGGTTTTAAAGTAATCCTCTAGTTTAAAGCGATGGATGATGTCGATGTAGTCGATATCTAGTCCGCTATTTACTTTTTGAACTAAAGCTTCGAAATCCATTTTTAAAGCTTTGGAATCGTCTAAATAATAGCTCTTGTCGGGAATAATCGAGTAAAAGACTCTACTCTCTCTATCGGTCTTTTCGGCGAAATATTTGATTTTATCGATGAAAGCTTGCACGCCTTTTTCGTTGTAAGGATAGTTTTTTTCTATGATGAAGTCCTTCGACATGTAGACGTCGTTGGCTTCTTTGTTCTTGAGAATGTATCTGTCATACGATGTTCCTATGGCGAGAAACGCGTCTCGTAAGACAAATTGGTCGCTTAAATATTCATCGAGATTCGCCGTAAAGTCTTCTTTTAGGGTTTCACTCGAAGCCAGCTTTCTCCTTTCGAGAGAGGAAATTTTTTTCTCTGGAAGCGCCAGAGTGAGTACCAAACCTAGGGCAAGCATCAAAATGAATGCCACTGTAATTATTTTGTTTTTCATATTAGAACCTAAAGTAGATGAAAGGATTGAAAGTGCTCGAAATCAAGACGGATACGCTCAACAAAAGAACGGCTGTCAAGAATAGTACTTCGAGGACATTCATCATCTTTTCTGTCTTTCCTTTCTGTAATTTTATGATACTGTTTTTTAGCCATGGGCCCATTCCGATGAAGGAAATCGCCAGGATGACCCAATAATTCTTGAGGTAATAGATGGTTTCAAAATTGACGATTTCTGTGCCAATACCACATAATCCTCTTAGGAAACTCGCTAAATCTTGGATGTCCGTCAAGCTGAAAATTACAAAGCTGAGTGTCACGACGACAAACGTATAAATGTGTGAAAGGATTTTTCCATGGAGATACTTTTTCAAGACAAATTTTTCAAGGATGAGAAATACGAAGAAGTAAAGACCCCAAAGAACGAAATTCCAACTTGCGCCGTGCCAAAAGCCTGTCAAGGCCCATACGACTAAGATATTCAGAATATTTTTAAGAACCGAACAGCGGTTGCCTCCAAGTGGTATGTAGACGTAGTCTCTAAAAAAACTCGAAAGAGAGATGTGCCATCTTCGCCAGAAATCCGTTATCGAATTCGCCGTCAAAGGATAATTGAAATTCTCTAAAAAGTTGAATCCAAACATCTTGCCGAGACCGATTGCCATGTCCGAATATCCCGAGAAATCGTAGTAAATTTGGAAGGTAAAGCACAACGCGACCAACCAATGTGATAGGAGTGACATCTCACTCGCAAGTACGGTCGTATAGACATTGTAGAGTGTGTCGGCAATGAGGACTTTCTTGCCTAGCCCTATCGTAAATCGCATCGCTCCTTGCGCAAACGTATCCGTCGACTCTTGTCTATTTTGGAGCTCTTCTTTGACATCTCTATAGCGAACGATTGGTCCGGCGACGAGTTGAGGAAACAGAGAGATATAGGTGATGTAGGTGAAAATATTCGTCTCTGCAGAGACATCTTTTCTATAGACATCGAATAAGTAGCTCAGGTTTTGAAATGTAAAAAAGCTAATTCCAAGAGGTAAAATCACTTTTAAATTTGTGATATTCAGACCGAATAAAGCGTTAAAGTTGTCGATGAAAAAGTTGGCATATTTGAAATAAAACAACAGCAGTATGTCGAATACGACTCCACATACCAGATAGATTTTTTTAGGGCTCTTCTCTATTTTTTTGCCGATAATAAAATTTACAATACAAGAAAAGATTAGCAAAAATACGTAATATTTTTCCCCGAAAAAGTAGAAAATCAAACTCGCGAGGAGTAAGACGGTATTTTTACATTTCTTTGGGACGACAAAGTAAATTAGGAATAAAATCGGCAAAAAAAAGAAGAGAAAACTTATACTAGAAAATATCATAAATTGCTCTCCTTCTTTTTCTTAATTTAGTTTTTCAAAGTTCTCTTTAATTTTAGGTGCTAAGTCGTTAGACATGATTAGTACGACCAAATCGCCTTTTGACATGGCATAGACGTTGTCAGCTGCGACGCATATCCATTTTCTTGGGTCTGCGTTTTTTTCGAGTTCTTCGACGGCTTCTTCTGCATCTTTTGCATCCTCTAATCGAATGAGAACGACAGAATGTGCTGTAGAACCTGTCATCGATTCACTTGCGATGGCCTCTTTGTATTTTATATTTTCGCTGAAAGCATAGAATTTAAAATTCTCTTCGTTCAGTTCGATATTCTCTACCATCATAGGCATCTCTTCTTCATCGATACCGTCGTATAATTTCGTCATGATATCTGGCAAAGAGCCTTCTATGTTCTTTTCCCCACACCCTGTCAACGTCAAACAAATCAAGATTGCACCTAAAAAGTAAGCTACTTTTTTCATATTTTTTTCTCCTCATCTTTCCTACATAATGATATCATATTCTTAAAAAAAAACAAGGCCTTTTGGCCTAGGATTATGAAAATTATTCTGAAATTTCGTATGGATTTTGCCTGGTGTCTGAACCGGTAAATTTCATCACGGTCTCTTTCGTCAGGTTGATGACAGGTATAATGTCCGTCCCAACAGCTGCTGCTTGATTTCGTAAATTTGAAAGCGGATGAACAATAAATAGTGAAGCATGATCATCAAATAAGAACATTAAATAACTAAAATTACTTATAGTTATTACTTATTTATTTCTTTTAACATTTGTTGAGAGAACAAGTATACACTGTTATCGAATGTTTTTCAATGGAAATAGCAAATCCCAGTTAAAATAAAATTATTTTATCGTCTGAATGACAGAACTTATCAAATCTATGTTATCCAGTGTCGAAGCTATCTTATCTGTCGGATTCAATTTGTACTTTTTTTTCATCGCTTTGACAAATGTCTGGTAGTTTTTTGCACTTCTATTCAGATATTTGTACCATTCTGAGTTTTCATGCAAAAAGGCATGCATCTTGTCGTCGTTTTTTAGTGCGTATAAGGTTATCAACTGCATGGCTTAATCCTCAAAGATTTTATTTATCGGTCTCGAGACACTTGGACCTTTCGATGCGACAGAAGCTGCGGCTCCGCCTCCCGTCAACTCCTGTATGACTCCGATAGCTTTTTGTGCGGTGTCTATGTACTTTTGGACATTGTCGATGTTGACATTTTTGAACAGTTTTGTGAGTTCCCCTATACTATTTAATTTGCTACTATCTCTCCCACTCGCAGAAGTATCTACTGTATTCAAGTATTTATCCCAAAGACTTTCGTCGTTTCCATATAAATCGTATACTTCGAACAGGTCTTGCCACGTATGCGATTTATCTTTAACGATGTTTACGAGGCTCGGATGTGTCGAAACAAAACTCTTGAATTCCTCTTTTTTGGTCATATCATCACCCTAATTGATTATATGCGAAATCAGTCGTTTTGTTTCATATCTGTAATCGTAAAAATGGCTTCGTCGATGAAACGATGGGTCGAAGGTGTGTCTTTAATGCAATTGATTTTTAATAAAAGATCGTCTAGAAATTCTTCCACTTCTATCCTAGATTTATAGAGTTTTAGATAGGAATCAAGACTGTAAAAAAAGGTGTCGACATAGATATATTTTAGCTCTTGGGTTACGAGTTCTTTGACTTCTTCATCTTTCGGTCTGTAGTTCGACAAATCGTTGACATCTTCTATCATCGTCTCGGGGTCGATGATTCTCGAATGTAAGTAGTCTATTATCGTATCTCTGTATTCTACATTCTTGGATTGTTTCATCAATTCTATCGTCTTTTTTCTCGACCCGTCTTGGTTGAATAGAAGTTTCAGTATGGCGAATTTTTTTATCAGTTCTCTTCGATTAGGATGTTTTGAAAAGACTTGGTCGAATTTTTGGTCGAGAGACACTTCTTTTTTCGACTGGATTTCTTGGACCTCTGTCACTTCGATAGACGCTGTCTTTGAAGTGATATACCCGTTGTGCAGATTAACGCCGAACATCGAGAAGAACCGCAATGTTTTGACAAAGTTGGACGCTTTTAAATCGGCATAGAATTCTTGAGGGGTGTACTCTGCGTCGACGAACAATCTTTCCAAGTCGACCTTTTCTACAAGCAGGTTCATGAGGACTTTTAAGGTATCGTAATCACATCTGTTCTCTGTCAAAAGAGCGTGAATCTTTATCAATTCTGCTTCCATAAAAGCATTTTCAAAGAGTTCCACGTAGTTTAAAGATATAAATCCGTCGATGAGGGAATAATCTAGATATATCGTATTCGGCTCGAAAGAATGGTCGCTCACTTTTTTGGAATCGAGCCCATTATGAAATTCAACCGCGACTGGGATGCCGTATTCTTCGAGATAGCTACGAACCGTCGAAGTGACGATGATTCCTGTCACTTCTCTGTCAAAAATATGGTTCGACTTGTAGGCATGATTGTGTAGAAGTGCCGTCACCAAATCCATATCGATAAAGCCATAGATATTGTTTTTGACGTAGTTACAGAGGATATCGAAGTCGAGAATGGATAAGGTCTCTCCCGCTAGGATATTCGCAAGTGGCTCTTTGATGAGCACTTTTACGATGCCTTCATAGTCTAAACTCGTCTTAAAGATGTATTCATACAGTTTTAAAAATTCTGTCGTTCGCATGGCATAGAGGTCATTTTTATAGGCAAATTCAAAGCCTTTAAAGATTTTTGTCTTCAGTATTTTTTCTGGACTTTCTCGAAAGACTTCGAGCAAAAAGTCGTCGTAGAACCTTTTTATGTATGCGAGTTTCCCTCCTGTGCATGCTTCGATGTCTTCTGGTTCACCGTAGATGTGAAAAACGTTGGAAGAAAAAAGAGCATCCTCAATGAATTTTAACATTTCACCAAGATACTCTTCTCTATCTATTCCTTGAAAGTATTCAGCGTTTGCGTCAAAATCGTTCTTAAACATGTCATACAGGGCTGCGTTCGTGAGAATGCTATTTAGAAAGTTAGGGGCTATCTTTGTCTCGCCAATTATCTCTTTAAACATTCGCTCTCACTCTTTTCTTTTTTTTGCTCATACAGATACGATTTTATAATCTGCAAATCGGTTTCGGAAGCCTTTTTCGACGTCTTGTCGTTGTATTTGTATACGTGATATGTCAAAACTTCGATTGGCATCATCAAGATAAAAGTCTCCAAAGTGTCCCACGGAAATTTATTCTTTTTTTCTTCCATAACTATTACAACCTAAATTCCTCTAGAAATGCGTCATCTGATTCTTCGGCAGAGGGAGTTTCAACTTGTGTCGTTTCGTCGATGACTATCATATCTGGTTCGACAGTCACATTGAGCGTCTCTTTTTTTGTAATACTGCTTCCCGTGCTCGCGAGGTCCATGATTGGAATATCGCTCGCTTTTAAAATTTTTGTTTCGTCTAAATATTTTAATGTAAAAATCGTCTTCGAATCACATAGATGAGCGTTTTTCAAATTATAAACTGTCGATTTGACCTTTTTTATAATCGCAGTTCCGCGTTTGGCGCGTCCTGTCATCTCTAAGTCGGCTAGTTTTATTCTCTTCGCCGTCTTATTGTCTGTGAAGATACATATGTATTCGCTTCCCTCTTTAATAGGAGTACTTCCAATGACTTCGTCGTCTTTTAAGTTGATTCCTTTTACTCCTCCGGTTTTGACCCCGCTTGCAGGGATTTCATCCGTCTTAAATCGAACGGTGTAACCATTTTTAGAGACGATGAGCATTTCCTTTGTATCGATGAAGGCACTGACGACGGCATCGCTTTCCTTTAATTTGATGCCACAGATTTCTTTATTAAATCTCGTGACGTTGTATAACTCTAGGCGGGTCTTTTTGACCATGCCCTCTTTGGTCACTGTGATGAGATTTTCGTTCTTGGTCGAATTGCTGACGATGAAAGAACTGACGACCTTTTCATCGGGATTGACCGTCACGATATTCGAAATGTGTTTTCCCATGTCTTTCCACTTGAGTTCAGCGATGTCGTTGACTCTCATGTAGAGGTAGTTTCCAAAGTCTGTTAGAATCAACATTTTGTCGAGTGTCGATGCTTCATACAGATTTAAAACAGAATCTCCAGGTTTTAGACCCGTTTCTTCGTTGGAAGAAGCAAAACTTTTTTTGCTAACTCGTTTTAAGTAGCCGTCGACTGTGAGAACAATCATCACTCTCTCGTTTACGATGAGTTCTGTCGCATCGATTTTTATGTCTGTCACGGTCTCTCTAATTTCTGTTCTACGAGGCAAACCGTAATCTTTTTTTATTCTTCTCAAATCCGCTTTGATTTCTCCGTCCAGTTTCACTGGATCGTTGATGATGCCTTCCAGTCTATCGATTTCGGCTTGCAACTTTTTCAGTTGTTCTTCCAAAGTCACTATGTCTGTATTCGTAAGACGGTAGAGCTGCAACATGACGATGGCATTGGCTTGCTCTTCTGTAAAATCGAATTCTTTTACGAGATTTGCCACGGCATCGGCTTTGTTTTTAGACCCTCTAATCGTCTTGATGACTTCATCTAAGATGCTGATTGCTTTCACCAAACCTTCTGTGATATGGAATTGTTTTCTTGCGAAGGCTAAATCCCATTCACTCGATTTTCTGACAGTAAATCTTTGGTGTTCGATGTAGGCATCTAAAATAGGTAGAATTCCCAGCAATCTCGGACGGCGGTTGACAATCGTGACGTTGTTGAAGTTGTAAGTGGTTTGCAGTTCTGTATTTTTTAAGAGGTAGTTCATCACTAGTTCTCTGTTCGCTCCACTTTTTAAGTCTATTACAATTCTCAAATTCGAATCTTTGTCGGATTCATCGCGAACTTCTTGTATTCCATCTATCTTTTTATCGATTCTAATTTCATCGATTTTTCGAACCAATTGTTGCTTGTTTACTTCGAACGGTATCTCGTCGATGACGATTTTTTCTTTTCCCTTTTCTTTTGTAAATTCGTATTTACAGAGGACATTTATTTTCCCTTTTCCCGTCTCGTAAGCTTTTCTCAAACCGTCTATGCCCTCTACAATTCCTCCTGTTGGAAAATCGGGACCTTTTACGAT
The DNA here is from genome assembly GCA_910583745.1 of uncultured Bacilli bacterium. GTDB lineage: Bacteria > Bacillota_I > Bacilli_A > RF39 > UBA660 > RUG11867. Next base: position 777 of record CAJTZC010000006.1, on the reverse strand, counting down.
ATTTAAAATCGTGTCGAGGGTACAGTTTGGCGAATCGATTCTTTTGATGGTCGCATCGATGATTTCGACTAAATTGTGTGGCGGCATATTCGTCGCGTATCCCGCACTGATGCCTGTACATCCGTTGACTAACAGGTTAGGAAATCTCGCGGGGAGCACAGTCGGTTCCAACTTGGTATCGTCAAAATTGGGTGCGAAGTTTATCTTCATCGCTTCAAACTTGTCGACATCGGAAAGCAATTCCTCACTTATCTTCGCCAGTCTACATTCCGTATAACGATAGGCTGCAGGCGGGTCTCCATCTATCGAACCGTTGTTTCCGTCGACTTGCACTAGTATGTGGTTTTGTTTCCAATCTTGTGAGAGTCTGACGAGGGCATCGTATACAGAAGAATCGCCATGTGGGTGGTATTTACCTAAAACGATTCCGACGGCATTGGCACATTTTTTGAATTTTTTATCATAAGTGTTGTTGTCTTTGCTCATCGCATAGATTATTCTTCTTTGTACGGGCTTTAAGCCGTCGCGGACATCCGGAATCGCTCTATCTTGAATTATATATTTAGAGTAAGTTCCGAATCGTTCTCCCATTATTTCTTCTAAACTGTAGTTGTATATCTTTTTTATTACATCTTCCATATGTTAATCACCTTAACCTAATCAATTGTATCATAATATTGTTCGTTAAGGCAATTCCTTTTGACGTTTTTATAGGTTTTCTGGTGTTGAGTTACAATAGATGTGAGACCTGAGTATGTACAAAAAAAGATTTAAGTC
>CAJTZC010000005.1 GCA_910583745.1 uncultured Bacilli bacterium | reverse complement strand
ATCTAAATAAGAAATGTAGTTAAAAAATATCTTAACTACATTATACGAGGAGTTGCAGTAAGTTATGAGAATGAAAATCTATGGATGACACAGAAAGTTATGGTAGGGTTATTTGGTGTTCAAAGACCAGCCATTACAAAACAACTAACAATTTTTTTTAGATGACGAGGTAAAATCATGAATGAAAAAGAAAAACTATTATTAAATGAAGCTAATTTAACATTTTCAATGTTAGGTAATGGCCTGAATTCCTTAAGAAAATCTTGCATATTTAATGTTGGACTTTACTATCAATCATTTTTCTCTCTAGCCATCGGCATAGAAAGACTACTAAAAATAATTATAATTATAAAATATAGATGTGAAAATAATGGACTTTTTCCGACAAGTGAAGAGATAAATCTTAAAAACTTTGGTCATAATATAATAAAATTAATAGATGTCCTCGATATCAAAATCGAAGACGGAATTGAATTGAAAATACTTGCATTTTTAAATAATTTTAATAAAGAATCTAGGTACTTCAATATAGATGGGATTATCAATGAAAATATAAAATATGAAAACCCATTACATAGTTGGAAAAAGATTCAGGAAGATATTTTAAAAACTATAAAAAAAAGAAAAAAAATTCCCAATAAAGAAGTTTTAGCAACTCGATTAGATGAGATTTTATCTGTATTTATGTATGATTTAAATGATAATATAATTGATCACAGTATAAATTTATTAAATGCATATGAGTCTATGGAAGATTTGCAAAAATACGAAACGGAATATGTATTCTATATTATAAGAAAAATAGTATGGAAACTAAACGAATTAGAGAGAACAAAACCAACGATGCCTTATTTAACAGAAGTGTTCTATGTTTACTTAGGCTCTTATACTAGTAGCGAGATAAGAAATAAAAAGAATTGGTTGGAATGTACTTAAGCAATAGTAGTTCGATAACCCCATATATAAAAATTATAATCATCTTATTTATGCGCTTTAAATAATAGAAATACAAAAAGGATAAGAATTATGAAAAGTAATATGATTATTTAGTTTTCGAAAGATGGAAGTATAAAAGTAGATATCAATATTGAAAAGGTACTATTTGGATGAATCAGAATGTTATGGCAAGTCTTTAAGATACCACTAAACAAAATATTAGTTATCATTTAAGTAATATTTTTAAAGAAGGAAAACTTGATAAAAATTCAACTGTAAAGATATTCTTGTCAGTTCAAAATGAAGGCAAAAGTTAAAAAAATATAGAACATTATAATTTAGATGCTATTATTGCTGTTGGCTATCGTATAAATTGGTAATATATTACAAGGCGCAAAAAAACGAGCAAACCTATATAAACTCTAGGATTGCTTGTTTTAACTATAAAACTAAAGATTTGAGCTTCGGTTTGTCGAAAATCGTCTGTCAACTTTATCTATAATCTTGTAAAGGATAAAAGATATGAATATGAGTACAACTATTCCGGTTATGACGAGATTGAGATTGAAAACCTGTGTTCCATATAGAATGAGATAGCCTATTCCCTTTTTGCTTACCAAAAATTCTCCCATGATTACTCCGATTAAAGTCAAAGAAATATTGATTTTAAGAGAACTCACTATGGTCGAGACGTTGGCAGGAATGACGAGTTTAAACAGGGTCTCTAAGCGTGAGGCTCTGAATGTCTTGAACAGTTTTAACTTCAGTTCGTCTGTATGTACGAATCCGTTGTAAATCGTAATAATCGAGATGATGACGTTTATTAAGAGTGCCATCGTGATAATCGAGTTCGTATTCGCACCTACCCAAATGATGATGATTGGGCCTAAAGCCACTTTAGGCAAGGAGTTGAGCATCGTCAGAAAAGGGTCCAATGTGTCGGCTAGAAATCTATTCAGATACATCAAGACGGCAACGACAAAGGCGATGGCTATTCCGAGCGAAAACGATATCAATATCTCATTTAAGGTCACACCGACGTTGGCAAACAACTTTCCGCTTTCCGTGAGGTCTATCAACGTGTGTAAGACATTCGATGGAGAAGAGAAGATGAAGCTGTTTATGAAACCTTTTCGAGCACCGATTTCCCATATTGCTAGAAATGCAATGACTAAGAAGACTTGTGCTAATAGGACTTTGCACTTATATTTTGACATCTAAATCCCCCCAAATCTTTTCATATATTTCGTTGAATCTCGGGTCGAGTCTTCTCTTTTGAATGGAGAGTTCGTCTTTAAAGGGAACGTCGTAAATGCTTTTAATCGTACTAGGACGGTTCGAAAGCACGACTACTCTGTCTGAAAGTCCCAAAGCTTCTTGAATGTCGTGCGTTATGATGATGGCAGTCGTGTTCAACTCCTTCAACATACGATGGACATCTTCTGAAATCGTAAGACGTGTGTAATAGTCTAAAGCACTGAAAGGCTCATCGAGTAAAATGATATCTGGATTGATGGCGAGGCTCCGAATCAGTGCGACTCTTTGGCGCATTCCGCCTGATAAACTCGAAGGTTTTTCTTCTACGAAGTCTTCTAGTCCATACTCACTTAAGAGTTCGAGACAGAAGTTTTTGGATTGTTCATCCAACATGTGCATCAACTCGAGGCCGAGTGTCGCATTGTCTAAGACTGTTCTCCAAGGCAGAAGCGCGTCGCTTTGAAGCATGTAGGAGACTTTCGGATTTTCTTTGTCGAAGGTTATCGAACCACTCGTCTCTTTGTCTAATCCTGCGACGATATTTAAAAGGGTCGATTTCCCACATCCACTGGTTCCGACGATGCCGACGATTTCTCCTGGAGCGATGTCTAGAGAAATGTTTTCGATTGCTGTTATGTCTTCGTCCGAAGTTTTATAAATTTTTTTAATATCTTTTATCGATAAAATGTTATCCATAATTTCACCACTTCATTTGTAATATATGTGAAATGTTCTGAAAGTGATAGGCGAGCGCCAAACGTGTAAATGACTTGTATATTTACATTTTGCGGTGTAAATTCTATTTGAAGCACATCTCGTACGTGATATAATTTAAAGTAAGAATAGGAGAGGTTTCTAGTGAAATGTGTTAAAATAGAAGAGAAGAGAAAATTGGTCACTAGCACCATAGAAAAGCCTGAAAGCAAAGATGGCCGAGTCGTCATCAAAGTCGAGGCCAGCGGAATATGTGGTTCCGATATCCATTATTGGGAGAGTGGGGAGCCAAAAGGGCTCGTCATGGGACACGAATTTGCAGGTACAGTCGTCGATGTCGGAGACCGAAAAGATTTGCAGGTTGGAGATAAGGTCACTGGGTTGCCTACGAGTCCGTGCGGAGAATGTCGAGCATGTAAAAGTGGGAACGGCCATTATTGTCGAAGCACATGGGCTCATGCCGTCGGATTAACTTTAGAAAATCCGGGAGCTTATGCCGAGTATACGACTTGTCGAAGCGATTTAGTGAGAAAATTGCCCGACGTCGTCAGTTTTGACGAAGGTGCGATGGTCGAACCGACAGCGGTTGCTTTGCACGCGTCTAATTTGGCCGACATCAAAGTCGGAAGCAAAGTTCTCGTCATCGGTGGCGGTATCATCGGTCTGATGGCTTGTGAATTTGCTAAATTAGAAGGTGCGAGTTATGTTGCAATGGTCGAGACAAACGAAAAGCGTGGAAAGAAAGCCGTTGCAGTGGGTAAAGCCGATGAGTGGTTCGATGCGTTGCAAGAAGATACGATAGAAAAGCTCGTGGCGAGAAGTGACGGAGGATTCGACATCGTCTTCGATTGTTGTGGAAACTCAGCAGCCGTCAGCGAAGCCATTTTGGCGACGAGACCGGGTGGTAAAATCATCTTGGTCGGTGTCTCCACAGAACCAGTTACGATTCCGACGGTCGTCACAGTCATGGGAGAGATTTCGATGATTGGAGCTATCGCCTATACGGAGCAAGAGTTCGATACTTGCATAGGACTCATCGCTAGCAAGAAGTTGAATGTAAAAAAATATGTAGATGAAGTGATTCGTCTCGACGAGGCGAACGAAGCGTTTGTAAGACTTACAAGTGGAAAAGACGACGCGGTGAAGATTATATTTCATCCAAATATGTAACAAAATATATAAGAGGTGTGGTTTATGGTAAAAGAGGAGAAGAAAAAGAAAATTTATATCATTTTGTCCTATACGGGTACCGTTCCATCTAGGATTATCAAGTTTTTTACAAAAGGAGAATATTCCCATGTGTCTATCTCTTTAGATAAAAATCTCAAGAAAATGTACAGTTTTGCCAGGTTGCACCCTTACAATCCTTTCACAGGAGGATTTGTACATGAAAGTAAAGATTTTGGCACTTTTAAGAGGTTTAAGAATACAAAAGTAGTCATCTATTCTTTCGAAGTTCCTGCAAAGCAGTATAGAAAGATTTGGTGGAGAATCCATAAGATGGTTCGCGAGAAAAAAATATATAAGTTCAATTACATCGGGTTGTGTGGAGTGCAGTTCAAATTCCGATTTTATAGAAAAAATTATTTTTACTGTGCCGAATTTGTAAAATACTTACTCGACGAAGCGAATATCGATTTGCAGTTGCCTGAGTTGGTCGCCCCGATGGATTTTAAAGGAAAAAAATGCTTTCATTTGGAGTACAAGGGACTGCTTCAAAAATACAATCCGAAGATAGATTAATATCTAGCTTTTTCTTTTTTATCTCGCGAAAGCGTGGTATAATCATTTTGAAAGTATGTGATGAGCGATATGAAAAATAAAAAGATTACGAGAAAGATTACACAGGGTGTCTATCTTTTGACGACCGAAGGGGGAGGTTGCATCGTCGACGCCGTCTCTCAAATTAGTGCAGGAGAGAATCCTCTTCTCGCGGTCGCCGTCATGAAGAAGAATTACACGAACGAACTCCTGCACGCGAACGAGAAATTTGTGTTGTCTGTTTTAAGTGAAGATGTCGATGGAAATATTCTCGAAACATTTGGACTCCATTCGATGCGAGATGTAGATAAATTCGAAAGAGTGGAGATGACTGAGGTCGAAGGGATAAAAACTGTCGATGATGCTCTCGGTTATATGGTCTGTGAGCGCGTCGATATGATAGAAAATGAGACGCATACACTCTTCATAGGAAGACTCATCGAAGCCGACGTGTTGAAGGAAGGCGAGCCGATGAGCTACGCTTATTATCAAGAAAACAAAGACGACCTCATCAAGGTTAAGACGGCAGAAGGACAGACCGCGTGGGTTTGTAGCGTCTGTGGCTATGTCTATTATGGAGAAGAACTGCCTGCCGATTTCACTTGTCCCATCTGTGGCGTCGGAAGCGACATGTTTTCTAAGAAGTAAAAAAGCTTTATTTTTAAAAGGAATTATCTTATAATTAGTGGTATAAAGCGAGGTGATTGGGGTGGTAGGTCTAGCATTAGAAGGCGGAGGAGCGAAGGGCTCTTATCAAGCAGGAGCCTATATGGCGATGAAAAAGTGCGGTGTTCGCATCGATGCCGTCGTAGGGACGAGCATCGGTTCTTTGAATGGTGCCCTAATCGCCGCGCATGACGAAGAAAAAATGCTCAAACTGTGGAGAGACGCGACGATGATGGAGCTTTTGGGTATCGACGATATGAAAGCGCAGGAGATTTTGAAAAGCGGACTTTCCTTTCATAAGATTAAAGCTACGTTTACCGAGATTTACAAAGCTTTCAAAAGTAGAGGTTTAGATATGAGCAATTATCGCGCTCTCGTTCGTAATGCGGTCGACGAAGAGAAAGTGAGAAAGAGCGATATCAAGTTCGGGCTTACGACCGTGCGCGTCGAGACTCTCGAGGCGATGGAACGCTTTATCGATGATATTCCTTCGGGACAATTGCACGATTACATCACGGCGAGTTCATATCTTCCCGTCTTCAAGAAGGAAAAGTTGATCGATGACGGCTATTACCTCGACGGAGGATTCTATAATCTTTCTCCGTCAGATATGTTGGAGAAGTTAGGTTGCGATAAGATATATGTCATCAATATAAAAGGAATCGGATTTAGAAGACCTAGGTTTAGGACCAAAGCAGAAATCATAGAAATTAAACCGCGAGGCAATTTGGGAAGTATTCTCGTGTTCGATAAGAACAGTACCGAAGAGAACATTACGAGAGGGTATTACGATACGTTGAAAGTGTTCGGGAAAGTCGACGGCATCGAGTACTACTTTAATAGAAAATCGAATTGGTATTATAAGCGGTTGAATCATCGCGTCGGGAAGAGGTTGTTCAAAGCAGCCGCAGCCCTTTTGAACAGCACTGGTGAGAAGGAGACTGTCCTAAAAGCTTTGGAATACATCTTGAAAAACGAGAAGAAGTCCGATTTGATAAAATATAAACAGAAGGATGTCATCAAGTTGTCTTTCGATAAAGAAGATGGCGAGAACATCATATATAGATATGTAAATACTTTAAGTATTTGGTAAAGGGTGAGAAAAAATGGAAATAAAAGAACTATATAAAGAATATAAAAAATTTGTAGGCAAGAGTGTCGAAACGGCCGGTTGGATAAGAAACCACCGCGTCAGTTCGAATGTCGGTTTTATCGACCTCTCCGATGGGACGACGATTAAAAACGTCCAATTGGTGTACGGCAAGGAGACAGAGGATTTTGAGAAAATAACACACTTGCACATCGGCAGTGCTATAAGGGTCACTGGTAAAGTCGTCGAATCGACAGGCGGAAAGCAAGACTTCGAATTGGAGGTCGAAAAAATCGTGTTGGAAGGGGATTGTCCTGAGGATTATCCTATTCAACCGAAGAGACATACGAGAGAATTTCTGCGCAGTGAGGCGTATCTTCGACCAAGAACGAACCTCTTCAATGCCGTTTTTCGGATTCGCAGTTTAGCGGCAGGGGCCATTCACGCCTATTTTCAGTCAAAAGGTTACATCTACATGCACTCTCCGATTATCACTGCAAGCGACTGTGAAGGCGCTGGAGAGATGTTCCAAGTGACGACTTTGGACTTGGACAGGGTAGCCAAAGAGGGAAAAGTAGATTATTCTAAGGACTTCTTTGGAAAGAAAGCTTCTCTCACTGTCTCAGGACAGTTGGAAGGTGAGACGTTCGCGATGGCTTTCAGCAAAATCTATACGTTTGGGCCTACTTTCAGAGCAGAAAATTCGAACACGACGTCCCATCTTTCCGAATTTTGGATGATTGAACCGGAAATCGCTTTTTGTGATTTGAACGGACTCATGGATATCGAAGAGGATATGCTCAAATACATCATCAATTACGTTTTAAACAACGGGAAGGATGAACTCGAATTCTTAGATTCTTTCGTCGAAAAAGGGCTTATCGATAAGTTGACGAAGCTCGTAAATAGCCAATTCACGAGAATCACGCATCACGATGTCATCAAACTTTTAAAAGAGGCCGACGTCGAATGGCAATTCAAACCTGAATACGGCGAGGACATCGCGAGAGAACACGAGAAGTATATCACAGAATATTTCGATGGTCCTGTGTTTATCACCGATTGGCCTAAAGACATCAAGGCTTTCTATATGAAGCAGAACGACGACGGAGAAACCGTTCGTGCGGTCGATTTGGAAGTGCCTATGGCTGGAGAGCTCATGGGTGGAAGCCAAAGAGAAGACGATTATGATAAGTTGGTCACTCGTATGAAAGAGATGGGGTTGAACCCTGAAGACATGGAATGGTACGTCAATCTTCGCAAGTACGGTTCTTGTACACATGCAGGATTTGGAATGGGATTCGAAAGATTGGTCATGTACTTAACGGGCGTCGAGAATATCAGAGATGTTATCCCATACTTTAGAGCACCGAACAACTGTGAATACTAAAGAGAAATTATATTTGAACCTCGTATGAGGTTCTTTTTTATCCAAGCAATTCTAAATATTCATTTAATATTCTTATTTCTTCTGCTACTACTAACTTAACGAATTCAGTATAATCATGGGATACCATAGCTTTATCTAATGCCTCATAATATTTAGCTCTAATATCTTTTTTTATAATTACTGGAAGGTATCCACATTTCATTGCTTCAAAGTTCATAAGTAATCTTGCAGTTCTTCCATTACCGTCTATAAATGGATGGATAAATACAAATTCACCGTGTAATAATGTAGATCTTATTAATGGATGATATTTTTTCCACTCATTATATTTCATAATTAATTTTTCCATTTCTTCTGGAACTTTAATATAATCTACTGGAACTTGAGTAGCACCTGTTATTTTAACATTCTCAGTTCTATATTTACCTGCATTACTAGTATTAATTTCTTTTAATATCAATGCATGAATATTTTTAATATTCCATTCTGATAATTCCGTATCAGAATCAACAAGTTCTTCAAGAAATAAAATTGCATCTTTATGATTAATAACTTCTAAATGTTCAGTTACTGATTTTCCACCAATAGTAATACCTTCTAATACAACTTGCGTTTCTCTTAATGTTAAAGTATTTCCTTCAATTGCATTACTATGATAAGTCCAATCTAATATATTCGATTCTTCTAATGACTTTAATGTTTCTTGCGGTAATGGTCTTTTGCTATTTAATATAGCTAATTTTTCATCCACTTCTTTAAAATAATCTTCTGGTAAATCTATAATATACTCTACTTCATCTTTAAATCTTTTATCTATTGGTTTAGTAGCATCATCTGGCATATTCCATGTTGTACCTATTTTAGTAGCACCTTCAATTCTTCCATCTTGAATAAGTTGTCTTATCCTTCTTTCACTGATATTCCATTTTTCACTAGCTTCTCTAATTTTCATAGTTATCACCTTTATACATATTATACCATTCGTGGAACAGTATGTCAATATTATTGTATTCAAACGGCATTTTGTATTCGTGGCGTTTTTTTGTTTTTTTAGTATATTTTTATCATAGAACCATTAAAATGATGCATATATTGAAAAAATGATATCTGATTGATTCAAGGAGCTCCATATTGAGATATATTAAATTCTTAGGAACCCTTATAAATACTGGCTTTGCATAAATAAATTTTGCTAAAAGAAAATCTTTCTCATTAAATTTCTGAGAAAGATTAAAAGTCTTAAAAATTTATTCCTCGTCCAATATCGATTGAAGAAAATCGACGACTCCGTCATCATTGAACCCTTTTGGGGTCGTAGCAGTGGAGACACCTTTTACTTCTTCCAAAGCGTTTTTTACAGCCACTCCAAAACCACAACCTTTTAACATATCTATGTCGTTGGGGCTATCACCAAATGCAATAATTTCATCGTTTTCGATGCCGAGCGATGTCGCCAACTTTTGAATCGCGGAGTATTTCGAAACTCCTTTTAAAGTGAGAACAATCGATTTGTCTTCTTTGAAGGAGTCTTGCATCAGCAGTACGTTTAAATCACTAAACCCATGTTCGAGTTTTTCATAGAGCTCTTCTGTCTTAGCATTGTCCCTCATTTTTATCGCAATATGCGCAATTTCACCTATCCGAGAAAGAAAATCTTGCTTTTCTTCTCCGGTGTACTTTACATATTCCTCTTTCGTAGTCATTTGTAAGAATTCGATGTCCTCATTCCAATAGGATAATACTTCTTCTGCCTTTTGCTTCGGAATGATGTTTTTTACGAGTCCCTCTTCTGTATCTGGAATGTAGATGCAAGCTCCACCATCTGATATGAGGTAGTTCGCGAACTTAGCTCCATTCGTGTGTTTTTTTGCCGAAGCAAAATTTCTTCCCGTCGCTATGACGAGGATGTATCCTCTCGATTTTAATTCGAGTAAGTATTCTTCTGTCTTAGGAAGAATCTTTCTCTCATGATTCAATATTGTACCGTCTAAATCGGTCACGACCATTTTTATCATATTATCCATCCTTTTTCTTCTTTAAATGTGCAGTGATTATAGTGAAACTGTGGGCATTGACTGTCACTATGACTTCCTCATTCTCGCAATACCAGTTTTTTCCGCGCCGGGAAATCTGACAATCGGAAGAGGAGATTATTTTTTTACAATGTTCCTCGACATCTCTAGATGGGAAATGGAGATTTCTTTTCATTCTCTCGATTCCCATCTCGGTCGTGTGGAGTTTATCTAGATTGTCTAGCAAAATCTTTGTCCATGCCACTTATTTTCTCTCTTGTTTATAGATTTGTTCACAAGCCTTGCAAGTGATTTTTAATTCGTAGCTCGTGAGCTTTTTTTCCAATATCGTTATGAGAGGTTCCTTGTCTTTTGGGCAACAAAGTCTGTTTTTAACGATAACGAGCTCATTTTGGCTATCACTTCCCTCGTGGCTGTCTTGGAAATCTAGGAAGGCACTTCCTTTGCTTCCGCATTGGCATACATAATTGAGTTCAATTCTGTCGTATGTGGAATAGCATAAATAGCCGATGTTTTCCTCACATGCTTCACAGTACATCCACCCACCATAATTGGTCGCCAATTTGGTATTCACGAGTTCTTTATTTTTTAGTATTCTAGCCATCTTCTGGGCCTCCTCACATATAAAAAAGTATAGCACATTTCTTAAACAATTTACAGACGATTTACTCGAATTTTTAACTATATTTACCATTTTTTATTTTCATTTTGATGCGAATATACTATACTGTTTATTAGTAAAGAAAGGTGAAAGTAATGGAAATAATCGTAGAGGGAAAGGGAGAAAGTTTTGTAACCCCCAATCAGGTGGTATTGCACCTCCATTTTTTTGTAAAAGGGGACAACTATGAAGGAGTTCTCGAGAAGGGCAGTGCCAATGTACTCACGTTTATCAACACTATCTTGTTAGCGCAGGGGTTTGCAAAGGAAGAGTTGAAGACGAGCAGTTTTGTCATAAAAAAAGAACTGGAGTACAATGAAAGTACGAGAACCTACGACTTTGTCGGGTATTCCTACAATCAAAATGCGACTTTGCAATTCGGTTACGATAAAGAAAAACTCGCTACAATGATGGAGGAAATCGCTAAAATGACAAATCCGCCATTCTATGAAGTCGATTTTACTTTAGAGGACATCGAGGCATGTAGGAGAGTGAACCTTACAAAGGCTTATAAAGATGCCGAAGCACAGGCTCAAATTCTGGCAGATGCGGCTAGTAAAACTTTGAAGGGGTGTATCAAGGTCGATTTTCAACCCATCACGACGGATTATTCTTCTGGAGGGTTTAAAAGCGACATGTTATTTGAAGAATCGGTATCGATGGGTATGGCTAAAATGTCTGCTTCTAAGACGATAAATGCCGTCTTCACTCCTGAGGATGTGCACGTATTTGAAAAGTTGTACTGTTTATGGATAGCAGAATAGGGACGATGTTTTCGTCCCTATTCTTTGTTATCCACTGCCTCAATCATCTTTATAATCGCCTCTAAATCTTCTTTTGAAATTTTTGCTTGTTTGTCCTTCCTTTGAATTTCTTGGCAGTTTTGTTTTAAATAATATACATCGTTATCTACTGTTATTTTGTGTGTGTTTGTACCATCGCAGATTTCAGAATCGTACTTCGAATTGGCTAAAATATTGTAAATCTTGTCTCTGTCTTCTCGGTTGTCTATTGCGACGGTTTTCCCATCGTATTCGATTTTTATGTCCTGTTCAGTCGGCAAATCGTATTTCATGAACCAACTTCCCATCTTTGCTCCTATGTTGTTTTCATAGGGTTCATTAGGAGAAACACCGACGTATCGGACGACTTTGTAGCCGAGGCCCCAATACGTAACTTTGTTCCCGCTGTCGTTCACGGTTTTTATGCACCATTTCGGTTCATGTCCTGTCGTCACTCTTCCACTGTCTATGTAATTTGTGATAATTCCTACGATGACTAGCAAGACCAAAGCTGCCAGACCTGTTTTTTTCCACGTTTTTTTATCCATCATTTCCCTCCTCTAAACAAATCCTTTTGTCATTAAGGACATTATAACATATTCTCGAGGATTAAATAAATGAGAGTAAATCTAAGATATCAACGACGAATTGATGAATTCTCGTACTCAACTGGCACATTCGAATCACACTGGCTATCATTAAGACTATGCTAGTTAAACATAATAGAAAACCCAGTGTACCATCAGGCGCTTCAAAAACGAAGAGTTGTAAGTTGAACGAAAGTAAACCTAGTATCAAAAGCGATAACCATAAATATGTTTTTGTTCTTTTCTTCATCGCTTGCACTCCTATTCGAAAAAAAGATAGGGACACAATCGAATATGTCCCTAGTAATTTCCAATTGGTAGCGGCGGAGAGGGTCGAACTCCCGACCTACCGGGTATGAACCGGTCGCTCTAGCCAACTGAGCTACACCGCCATAAATTCCAAATGCAGTATTAATATATCATACTTGAGGTGGTTTGACAATCAAAATCTTTAAAAAAAGACAAAAATTATATGAAAATAAGGGAAATATATGCTCATTTATACCTATATCCTGTTTTTTTGGCAGTTTTCACTTGACATTTTCTCATTTTTTTACTAATATACATTTCATCTAAATTTTTAAGGGGGAAATGACTATGGAAATTTTTAGACAACGAAACGAGAGTGGAGTTACTTTTATAGATAAGTATGAAATTACTACTGTCGATAAAGATAGAGTTTATAAGGATAAAGCTAGGTGGGGGAAATGGTACTCTCAAGAACTTTTTACTCTTGCCGATAAGTTACTCAGTGGGGACTATTCTGCGACGGCCAAAGTATTAAATTTACCGCCTCAGAGAGTGCTCGGTATGAGAGTAAAAACAGAAAAATGGATTGCTACTCGATACATCGATGCGTCGTTAAGAGAAGAGGACTACTTTAAGTTTGTCAAATTCTTTGGAATACACGTTCCTAATTTGCCAGCACTCGATGAGACGGCAGTTAGGCTTTATAACGGTTTTTACTTTGCTGCTGAAGATAAGAGAGTCGTTAAATATGGTGTAAAATTCGACAAAGATAGATTGGGAATTTTAAGATCTCATATCGGAGCGGCTTGTAAGAATCAAGATAATTCAGAATTGCTACGTCTAATCAATCTATTAATGGAGAAAGGCGATTATTCTGCTGTATCTGAGATTATGCGAATCGCTGTAAAAGCTGCACCTTGTTCATGTTCTGAAACGAAATGCCAGGAATATTATACAGGTCTCAAAAACTGTATACAGGTAGAGGAATATGTAAGTCTTAGCAATGCCGAGTTTGATGAATATACTGGATTTTTCAACATCGACTGCCCAGAAATCTACGTTCCTGTTAAACCAAAAAAACAGGTTTCTGAAGCAGAAGCACCAAAGACTGTAGAGCCAACACCTGATATAGTAACATCTGAAATGCTTGCAGATTTCAGAGTTTCTCAATTTAGAGAGGACATGGAGAAAGCTCTCGCAGAAGGAAGAACTGCTGATGCCGAAATATTACAGAGGAATATTGACTCGCTCATACAATGTTTCCAAAATGGTGTTATGGTTCCTATGGAGAAGCAAATGTAATTGAAACATTTGTTTTTTTTCTGTATAATTTTAATTGAAGAGAGGTTTTGTCTGTGGAAAAGTATAAAGAAATCGAGAGAAGCATCATCAAAACACACCGAAAAGAGATTTGGGGTCGATTCGTCAAAGGAGTGCAAGACTACAAGATGATTTCTCCAGGTGACCGAGTCATGGTCTGTATCAGTGGAGGTAAGGATTCTTTTCTCTTAGCCAAGTGTATACAAGAATTACAGAGGCATGGGAATGTCGAATTCGAAGCCCATTATGTCGTCATGAATCCCGGGTATAGTGAGGAACATTTGGATATAATTCGAAAAAATGCCGAGCTTTTAAACGTCCCTATCGAGATTTTTTCCTCAGACGTCTTTGCCGTTTTAGACAGTGTGGAGACAAAGAGTCCATGCTATCTCTGTGCGAGAATGCGAAGAGGGCATCTCTACAATAAAGCCCGAGAACTCGGCTGTACCAAGATTGCATTGGGGCACCATTTCGACGATGTGATTGAGACGACTTTGCTTTCGATGTTCTACGGCTCTGAAATAAAGACGATGATGCCTAAGCTGCACAGTGACAACTATAACGAGTTGGAACTCATCCGGCCCCTTTTTCTCGTCAAAGAGGCTTCGATTCTTTCTTGGATGAGAGGAAATGGTCTTGCCTTTATCAATTGTGCTTGTCGTTTTACCGAAGAACTCGAGAGTTCTGATGAGAATAAAAGTAAGAGACTTATGATGAAAAAGCTCGTCAAAGAGTTGAGACGAGACAATCCCGAAATCGATAACAACATATTTAAAGCCCTCGATAACATCAATTTAAACTGCGTTTTGGGAACAAAAAAAGATGGTAAATACGCAAGTTTCTTAGAAACTTATGACGAGTGAACCATCTTTTTTTATAGTCCTAGATATCTAGCTTTGTAAAGAGAGACGAGTTTTATAATTTTGGTGTAATTCTCTTCTGTGAAATGTTCTTTGTATTTCGATAAGTCGATGTTTGGGTTCGCATAGACGGCTTCGTAGTTCTTCTTGATAAATCGGTATACGAAGTCGAGCTCGTACTCGTTCAAGTAGATGTCATTTTTCTGTGTAAATTTTAGGACGTCTTCCTTCGTCATTTTAGAGACATAATTTTTAATGAGTTGAAACATATTTTATCACCTAATCTATTATATGATTAAGAAAGATAAAATTAACCATAATAAAAATGATGAATTATGAAAAAAAGTGGAATATTTATCTATGGCATCCTTTTTCTTTTTGTAGCGATTTGTACATATAGGTTGGTCGATGTATGTATTTTTCAGCGTGATTACTATAAAAAAGAGTTCGACAACATTAAAAATATGACGATTAAGGGCTCTACCGCGCCTCGAGGACGCATCTTAGACGTGAACGGCAAGGTCTTGGTCGACAATACGGGTATCAATACGCTTCTATACAATAGAACCGATAGAACGGCGAGGATGAGTGAAGTCGACATTGCCTATCAATTGGGTGAAATCTTGCAATTTGATGAGAAGAAGTTTACTACGAGCAAGTTGAAGACTTTCTACATGGTTAAAAACGACGGATGTAAAGATTTAATCACGGAGGAGGAGTACCAGCTCTATAAGGAGAGAAAACTGACGGGAAGTGACCTCGAAGCATTGAAGTATGACCGCATTACGGATGAGATGCTCGGGACGTTTTCCTTCGAGGATAGAAATGCTTCTCATATCTATAGTATTCTCTCGACAGGTTACTATTACGAGGATAAAGTCATCAAAAAAAATCTGACCGACGAAGAAGTTGTGGCTATCAACGATTTGGATTTGCCAGGGATTCGGACGGATCTGACTTGGGAACGCCTCTATCCCTACGGGGATACTCTTCGGAGTGTGCTCGGTACAATCAGTACGAACGGCGTGCCAGCTGAGATGAAGGACTATTATCTCGAGAAAGGGATAAGTTTGAATAGCACAGTGGGAACCAGTTTTTTGGAGTTGCAATATGACGATTACCTGAGAGGGAAAGATGCTACATATAAGATAGGTGACGATGGGAGATTGGAACTTTTGGAACCGGAGGAGATGGGGGCCGATGTCTATTTGTCTATCGATATCGAAAAGCAGTTAGAGATAGAGAAGATTTTGAAGGCAGAAATTTTGAACGCGAAGAAGTTGCAGAGTGCACGCTATTTTAATCATTCGTTTTTGTTGGTGGGAAATCCTCGGACGGGAGAAATCATCGCTGCCGCGGGATTACAATTGGTAGGAGACCATTTTATCGATATCACTGCGACCATGATTAGTTCTAGTTATACGGTCGGCAGTATCGTCAAAGGGGCGACGATGTCTGTGGGGTATGCGAATGACCTCATACAGGAGGGAAAGACTGTGATCGATTCTTGTATCAAAGTGTATGGTGTCGCCCAGAAGTGTAGTTGGACAAAGCTCGGAAGAATCGACGACATTCGAGCCATGGCTCAGTCTTCCAACTACTATCAGTTTTTGATTGCCACACGTCTTACCAATCCGAATTACAGATGGAATGCAAAACTCGGGGCGACGAAAGAGCACTTCGACATCTATAGAAATATGCTTGCCAGCTATGGGCTGGGTGCCATAACAGGTGTAGACTTACCGAACGAGAGGACGGGAATAAAGGGCCGCACTGTCAGTGACGATTTGCTCTTGAATTTGGCAATCGGGCAGTATGACACGTATACTCCCATCGAAGTCTTTCAGTATGTAAATACTCTCGCGAACGATGGAACGAAGTTGAAACCTAGCTTTATGAAGAAAATTGTCAAAGATGGGGAAACCGTCTTAGAGCAGGAGCCTTCCGTCGTCGGCCATGTCGATATGTCAGCATCGAAAATTGCGAGGGTACAAAAGGGTCTTCGAGAAGTCATGATAAGTGGGACTGGCCGAAATTATGCGAGTTCGAGTATCCAGGCAGCGGGAAAGACAGGGACGAGTGAGACTTTTATCGATACCGATGGGGACGGAAAAATCGACACCAATACGACGAGCACAGCTTTTATTCTCTATGCCCCGTACGACGACCCCAAATATTCGATGATGATTTTGAGTCCGAACATCAGTGCAGGAGGACACAAATACGCTATCAATATGCGAGTGGTACGTCAAGTTTCCGATTATCTATTTTCATGAAATTTTGAGAAAACGCAAAAGTAAAAGTTTTTACAAGTTGTGTTTTCTTTTTTTAGCAAAATGCTTCTATTGGCTAAAAATGTGGCAAAAACAGAACATGCGTTCAAAGAAAAAACGTTTTGTCAACCAAAAATGAGAAAAGTAGAATTTTCCCGGTATAATAATAGTAGAGGGGTTAAAAAAAATTTATACGGAAAGAAGGAAAAAGAATATGGAACAAAAAATTAAAATTGAAGAAAAAGGGCTGACTCCTGTCAAGGTCGACAGACAGACGACAAAAGAATATAGAACGAAATCTATGAAGTCAAAACAGTGGACGGAGGATACTCTCGTACCGATTACTTCGGATATTATGTTTAAGACGATGAAGAGCGAGCACGAGAAGAAAAAGATATGTATGTCGATTGCTTTCGTATTTACTCAATCTGCATGAAAAGGAGATATTCGAGAATTTTGAGCATATCAACACTGAATTAGACCGAGATTTTATGCACCAAAAAGGAGAGAGTCGACCTTTTGGGGAAAATACATGGGGTGTTCATCAATGTCGAGATGAACAAGACACCTCTATTGGATAGAAATCTCGACTATTTAGAGAGAATCACTTTGGAAAAAATCTTTATAGGAAGTGGTTCATCAGCTCATCAGTTGAAAGCAATACAGATAAACTTGAACGACGTATGTTACAAAGGGGACGAAATCGTAAGTTTTTTCTCAATGAGAGACAAGCTCAATCGTGGAATAGGTAACAAAGTTTTAGTAAATATAAGTATTCCCATGTTGAGAAAAAAGATGTATAGTGAAGGCATAGAAAGTTTAGAAGGAATCGAGCGATTTATAGCATTGATGACGACGAGCAAGGAAAAAGCGAAAAGGATAGCGGGAGATGATGAATTGATGCAAGAATATGTAGAAGAAGCAAAGCAAGTGGAACGGAAAGTCATTCCATACTATCGCGATTTAGAAGTGGATTATAAAGATTACTACAGAGAGGAAGGGCGCGAGGAAGGGCGTGAAGAGGGCCTCAAGGAAGGACGAAAAAAAGGTCGTAGAGAAGGCATCAAAGAAGGAATCGAAGAAGGCAGAGTAAGGGAGAGAATGCTTTTAGCACAAAAAATGCTTCAAAAAGGGATAACTTTTGAAGAACTTAAAAACGACTATGGCTTTTCCGATGAAGAAATACAGATACTACAAAAAAAGCAAAAGAATACGAACAAATAGATAATCATGAGACTTTTAAATCGGTATAAATGAAGTTTTTCTTGTAAAAACGGCGAAAAAAGTTACTATTTGTTTGAAAAATCGTATTTTTTTGTTATAATACTGTTGACCTATTAAAAAAGGAGGGACTTTATATGGCAAAAAAAGGTGAAAACAGAGGACCAGTTAATATGAAATGTTCTGTATGTGGAAATATCATTCGTCCTACTGAAAAAAATAAAAAAAATACAACGGATAAACTTTCTTTGAAAAAGCATTGTCCTAATTGTAGAAAACATACTGAATATACTGAAAAGAAAAACTAATTTAGGAGGATAGACCATTATGATTATTAATATTAACGATATCAAAAACGGAATGACTATCATCATGGATGGAAAACTATGTGTCATCGTAGAATTCCAACATGTTAAACCTGGTAAAGGTTCTCCGTTTGTTAAAATGAAGTTGAGAAACTTGCGCACTGGCAGTATCACAGTCGATACGTACAATACCAATATTAAAATTGAGAAAGCACACGTCGATAAGTCTAAGTCACAGTTCTTATATGCAGATGGGGATAACTATGTATTTATGAACAACGAGACGTATGACCAGATGGAGCTTTCAAAAGATACTTTAGGAGACAATGCAAAATACCTTAAAGAGGGCTTAGAGATTCAAATTGCTCAATATGAAGGCGAAATCATAGGAATCGACTTGCCTGAAAAGATAGATTACGAAGTGGCTTCTACTGAACCTGCTACGAAGGGAAATACGACATCGAGTGCTATGAAGGATGCGACTTTGGAAAACGGTTTGGTTATCAAAGTTCCACTTTTCATCAACGATGGAGAAGTCATTACAGTTTCTACGATAGACGGAAGTTATTGTGGAAGAGCATAAGACAAAAGTCTTGTGTTTTTTTGTGTGGGAAAATAGATAAACATAAAATTTGTACAAAACTTAGACAAAAAAATTACCTCGGCGATACAATTTTACCATATGTTATAGTAAAGTGGTTTATTTTAGCCACTTGATTTAGTCCAGTTGGCTAATTGTAAAGGAGTTTTTCATGGATACTATCGAGAAATGCCTTTCGAGTACACAAGATAAAATAATAGAAATATCGAGAAAAAATGAAAACCAAAATATACTATTGGCGGCTGACATCTGTATTCGGTACGATGTCGTCGCGTATAGAAAAAAAATTATGCGACTTTTTAGAAGACTTTTAGAAAAGAGATATCTAAGTCCTGAAGAAAACATCAAAGTCACATCCAATTATCAGGAAAACTCTCATAGGAATACGCCAATCCATAGCGCAGTAGAAATATCTGTAGATTCTTATATCGACTCGATGTTGTATGAAAATGACGTATGTCAAACACTACTCGTATTGGCGACTAAATTTACTTTTGAAGAAGGAATATACTTTGTCTATACCTTCTCATTAAGAAAATCAGAGGATGACATTTCGAACATACTTAAGATGTCTCGAACGACATTGCAAAAAATTAAAAAAAGTTGCATCGTTAAATCCTGGTTTGAATTAAAAAAATATTGTGAGGACGAGTAATCGTTCTCTTTTTAGAAGAAAGAAGGAAATTATGAAAGAATTAATTAATCTAAGAAGACCTAGAGAAAAACATTTCTATGAGGTCGATGGCACATGCAAAGCCCTGATGTACGATGAAGATGTACATTACTTGAAAAATGGGTCGTATTGTGAAATAAATAATACCCTAGTAGAGAAAGGGGGTGCCTATGAGAACAAGGAGAACAAATTTAAAGTTCGTTTCCCTAAATTAGATGATAGGGTACTTTATAGAATCGAAGAGGAAAACTATTATATAGAATTTGCTCACGTGAAACCGAAGACGGAGCGTTTTTTTATGGAGACAAATAAAAATACGTTGTTCATGAGAAATCTAACGGAGCAGTTGGATGCGAAATATACGATTATCGGTTCTAAATTGAAAGAATCTTTGATTTTAAAGGAATATACCGACGAAGACATCGCTTTCTCGATGAAAACCGATGCGGAGTTACGTCTCGAGAACGGCAGGGTACTTGGAAAAATCGACGACAAGATGGTCTTTCAATTCGAAGTACCATTTATGGTGTCTGCGGATGGAAAGTATTCCGATGATGTCGAGTATGAACTGGTGAAACAGGAGAACGAATACCTTCTAACGATGAAGTTAGACCACGAATGGTTAAAAGAACAGAAATATCCCGTAGTTATCGACCCGACTGTCAGTGGAAATGCTAGCACTGGCGTATACGATACATTCATATATGATGGAGATTCATCTGTCGACCGGAACAGTTTAAATTATCTTAAAATTGGGGTCGATGAGAAAAATAAAATCTATCGTTCTTTAGTTAAGTTTGGTCTTCCCTCAATAGGTACAGGTTCTCAGATAATAAGCGCGAGTGCTTCTTTTGTGACGCATACTATGGATTATGTGCTCGTTCATCCAGGTTATCCTAGCATAGAGGAAAGGGAAATCATTGCAGTTCATGAAGTGACAGCACCGTGGACAGAGGAGACGGCCAATTGGGCTACGATGCACGATAAATATTCGAATAAGATAGAAAGTTATACACAATTTTTCCGATGCGAAAAAGAGATGATTGGAGAGCAGAATTACATTCCAAAAGTAAACTCAATGGATATCACAAATCTCGTGAAAAGGTGGTACTCCGGTTTACCGAACAACGGTATAATGGTTAAATTTTTGAACGAAGTTTATAATCCAAATTGTAAAGAATACTATATGATTTCAAAGAATAATGAGTTACCAGATGAAAACAATCCTCGACCATTTTTAACCGTGCATTATAGAAATCAAACGGGATTGCTGGGATATATGTCATACAACAGTTTAGAGTTTAAGAATGGTTCTTCTCATATTAATCTGTACAATGGAAACGTTACAAATGTGTTTCCTATCAACAATACCATCGCAGGGAAGTTTCCAGTCAGTCTAGAATTTGTCTACAGTACGAATGACGCCATATTAAACCTGTATAGAAATGGGTGGAGATTTTCTCTAGAAGAAAAATTAAAACTCGAGACCATCGACAAGAAAGAGTACATCAGTTATCTCGATTCTACTTCAAATTTAAGCTATTTTTATAAAGTAGAGGAAGAGCCTGTCGAAGGAGAAGATAAAAAGATTTACTATAAAGATGAAGACGGACAAAATTTAAAAATTACTCAAGAGGACAACGTATATAAACTGATAGATAAAGAAGGAAATGAGAAGCACTTTGTCCTTTTAAATGGTGAATACGTTTTATCTAAAAGTATCAATGTCGAGAAGAATGAAATGACTTTGGCGTATGATTCTTCCAATCGACTCATAAAAGTGACTGATGCGAATGGTGAAGAGTTGAATATCGTCTATGTCGACGATTCGATTGTGGTTCGTTCGTCTCATAAAACGACGACTATCACATTTATTGAGGGAAAGGTGAGTAAGATTTCTACTAAGCAAGGCGACACGACTTTCGAATATAATCAAAATGGCATTATCAATAAGATAAAAGATGTAGAAGGTTTAGGAATCAAGTATGACTATTATGATAATGTGCCATATAGGATAAAAAAGATTGAAGAGGTAGGCATTCAAAACACTATCGGTAAATCTTTTGCTTATACGTATGCTTTCAATACGACTAAGATAACAGATGAAAAAGAACATGACTATACGTACACTTTTAACAATCAAGGGAATACAATCGGTACGACGATTATGGATAAATCGGGGCTTTTAAAAGATTCTTATGGTTTTAACCAAAGATTTATAGAAGCCTATGGGCATAATTTAAACAACAAAAAAATCTCTGAAACACCTCCGATGAAATTTGGAGATACCGTTATAGGACAACACACTTTTGGCAACGATTCTTTTCTTTTTGCTGTATCTGGTGGAATTGTCACTGGTGAAGAATCGAGAACGAACGGGGTCAGTTACAAAGGGCAGGACTCGAGAACACACAACGGTGTTTCTATGGAACTGTCTTATTTGGATATCGACGAATCTATCCATGATATTACAATAAGTGGATATGTTAAAAATACTAAACCAGTGACGGTTGATGTAAGTTATACGAATTCTATTCGTAGTGTTCCTTTAGATACGGTTATTGTTCCTGCAAGTGAAGAGTTTGCTAGATTTTCTTTTACTTGTATAAAACCGAGTATCATGGTGCCTATCTGGCTAAACTTTTCTTCAGAAGCAGACTATTACTTGGCAGACTTTCAAATCGACGAAGGAAAAATAGCAAGTCCATTTAACATCGTTCAAAATCCAGACTTTTCAAATGAATCTTTACCGGGTTGGGATTTTGATGAAGGAGCAATTGACAATAAAGAAGTCGAAAGAGTTTCTCTCTCGAAGGGTGAAAATGCATTAAAACTTAACAGTAGACCAGATACCACTATAAATGCGACGTATCCTGTTCAGTATGCAGGCAAGAAGGGCGATGTCTACAACTTGTCTTTCTGGTATAAAAACGAGGGCGTTTTGGAAAATGAACTCGAGTTCAGCGGAAATGCCGTTAATTTACAGTTCTGGAGTATGGACGAATTAGAAGGTGCTGGAACGTGGAATGCAAAGTTAAATCTCCACGATTCAGAATGGCAATTCTTCTCCGAGACATTCGTCGCAGAAAGTGATTACAGCAGTTTTAATTTAAACATATTGTCTATGTTTGAAGCGAATAGTCTCTATATTTCAAATATAATGCTCATAAAAGAAATGGGACAGCTGAACTTTTCTTATGATGCCGAAGGTAACATCATTTCGATGCATGACCTAGCAGGGAATAAAAATGAGATGACATATGACTCTAAGAATCAACTCATCGGAGCCTTTACTCCGAAAGGGAACCGATTCAGTTATGAATACGACAATACCATAACATCGCGCGTTCTCAAAGGAATCAGTCCTTCAGGTATTTCGAACGAAATCGAATACGACTCTTTTGGCAATCCGGTAAAAACTTTAATTAACAATACCAATCCTGATGGAGAAATCGTAGATGGCAAGGATTATTACATAAGACTGAAAGGTACAAAGAAGTATATGGATTACAACTTCTCTGATAAAGAACTGGTATTTAAAGAAGATGACTGCAACCATAAGACTTTCAAAGTTAAGAAAGTCGAAATTCCTGAAGATGGCATTTACTATAGGCTCGAGTTCTTGCATAGATATTTGGCAGTGAGTGGTTCTAATGTCCTATTACAAACTTATCCGAGCGATTCAGCGTTGTTTATTCTTTCTAAGAAGAACAATGGAAGTTATTTCATTATTCCTAAAACTAAACAAAGTGACAACTTGGCATTCGCGAATGGAAAGTTAGGTGTAATTCCTGCGAATGAAGAAGACTATAACCAACAATTTTATTTAGAAGATTTTGGAACAGATTTACGAATCGAAACCACTGCCACGTATACAGAAGATGGCAAGTATATCATGAGTAAAACAGATGCTTTAGGTAAGACAGTTACCTATGATATAGAACCTATTACAGGCTTAATGTACTCCATGACTGATGCGAAAGGCAATGTCACGAATTACACTTATAATGAGAAAGACCAAATTACTTCTGTCACTAATAACGATAAGACTATCTCCTATGCATACAATGCTCAAGATCAATTATCTAAGATTAACAGCGGAGCGAAGGATTATACTTTTACGTATGATGACTTCTTAAATTCTGAAACTGTCAAAATAAATGACAATACTTTGATTACGAATACTTATGAAGAGAAGAACGGAAATCTCCTTTCTAGTACGTATGGAACAGGCGATAAAGTCTCTTATACTTACGACGACTTCGATAGATTGAAGACGAGTACAGATTCAAACGACACGTATACATACCATTATAATTCTTTAGGACAATTGGCCTTGGTTGAAGGTAAAAATGAGGTTCGACATTATTACTATGATTTCGCGAATCGTCTCAGTGAATATGTATTAGAACAGACGCTGGAGAAGTTTAAAGAAAATTTCCAATACGATGAGAACGGAAATGTTAAAAGTAAAAATGTATTTCTTGTCAGTATCCCAGGTATAATCAGTAATCAAGTTGAGCACAATTCACAGATAAAATACGAATTTAATAAGGACGATTCTGTCGTCAAAGTTATTTTCGATGAGGGAACAGTAAACTATTCGTACGACTATTTAGGAAGACTAGAGAACAAAAATATTTCGGGTCTTTGTAATGTGGAATATAAATATTACAGCTTAGGAAAGAAGACATCGTTGTTAGTGAAGTCTATGAAAATAGAGGAAGACTTATACGAATATGCTTACGACGATTTATACAATATTACAGACATTTATTTAAATGGAGAGCTTATCAATCACTATGAGTATGATTCTTTGAATGAATTGATTCAGAATGATAACTATGTACAGAACATCACTTATGCATTTACTTATGATAAAGAAGGTAATATTTTATCTAAAAAAGAGTATGAATTAGGTACAAGCAATTTAATTAGACAGGATACTTTCGAGTATAAAAATAGTTCTTGGGAAGACCAACTTACTAAATTTAATGATGAAGAAATTATATATGATAAGATAGGCAACCCTATTAAGATTGGAGAAAAGACGTTAGAGTGGGAGAACGGAAGACAGTTGAAGTCTTATACTCAAAAGGGAATTACAATCAATTATAGCTATAATAAAGATGGAATTAGAACAAGTAAAAGTCGTTCTGATGGGAAGGCTTGTAAATATTATCTCGACGGGACAGATATAATTCTTGAAAAAAGAGCAGCGGACATGCTATACTATATACGAGATGATGTAGGGTCATTAATAGGAATGAAGTACAATGAAGATGTGTACTATTACATCAAGAACTTACAAGAAGACATCATCGGCATAAAAGATGCCAACTTCAATCTTGTAGCAACATACGAATACGATTCGTGGGGAAAGATATTATCTATCAAGGATTCAAATGGAATAGAGATTACAGATACAAAACACATCGCACATATCAATCCATTTAGATACAGAAGTTATTACTACGATGAGGAGACAAGTCTTTACTATTTAAAATCCAGATACTATAATCCTGTGTGGGGTAGATTTATTAATATAGACACATATTTAGGTGTGAATAAGAGTATATTAGGTTATAATCTTTATTTATATGTGGATAATAGCCCTATAAAACTATCTGACAGCAACGGAACATTTTTAAAAAGTATTTTTAAAAGTATTTGTAGTAAAGCGAAAAAGATTCTTAATACTATCTGTTCACTTGTAGAATTTAGTAGTAGTGTTTCTATAGTTATAAAAGAAACAAATGTTAGCATGTTGGGAATAAATGTTACCTCGAGTACCTCGTATACTACTATACCAAACTCTACTAAACCAATTGATGTTTATTCAAATGCAAAAATTAAGAAAAATGGAAGTATTGAAACTGTTTATGGAGTAAACATAGGTGGTAAGAATGTATCTGTCGGGATTGAAGGTGGAGAAAGTAGTACAAGCTTACAAGCTAGAATAAGAAATACATCTGTTCAGTTCACATATAATTTAAATGAAGAAGATTTTCTTCGGTCTACATATTCATTAACGATATCTCAAGCTAATAGTTTTGGTATGGTCTCAGATTTAACCATTGAAGTTAATCAAATCACCTTCTTAGTTGTTAGTTTTGTTTTAGTTACAAACCCTGTAAAAAGTGTTTCAAAAGGACTAGAAGGAATAGTTAATTTTGTAAGGAGTGTTAGAAAAGCAGTATTTGCTTAAGAAAGGATGATAGAATGTATAAGTTACTCTATTTTTTAAATAAATATTGCGGTTTATCTTTTCTTGTTGTAGATGGTCTACTTTATGAAATTATTGATTTGCTTTTTCATAATGAAACCGCAGATATTCTTTTGAGTAATTTCATAGCTTTTATATTTATATTGAAAATAAAAGCTTGGTATCTTGATTATCCTCTTAAATTATTTAAAAAAACTTGCAACTTAGATTTGTTAAAAGATAATATAGAATTTTCTAAAAAAAGCATACGTTTCGGATATGAAAAAGATAATATAAAAAACTTGACTTTGTACTATAAATACTATACTTTTGGACCGTCTTCTGAATTTAAAAATGAATTATTAAATCATATAAAGAATATGTCAAAGTATAACTTGGACTACTGTGATATTTTCTTATTAATTTACTTAGAATGTGATAAAGATGAAGAAATAGAAAAACTAAAAGAAGAATTAGAATGTAAAATAAAATCTAATAAGATTTACTATATGATAGGGAAAAAGCTTAGTGAAGTCGATGATAATAAATATGATAAAAAGAATATGATAGGTCTTTTATCCAATATTATGATAGACAATGATGAGTGCTCAGAAAAAATATTATTACATAATATGGAATCAGAGAATTTTTATAACAGATTAGACAAGGTTATTATTTATTATTTTTTGTCTATCTATTATAGTAAACGAGAAGATATACTTTCTGAAAAAGAAGCATTAAAAAAAGTAATCGATTTAGGAAATAGTACTTATATGGCAAAAAACGCAAGAGAGAGATTAGAGAAAATAGAAACCGGCAATTAACTTTTTGTCGGTTTTTAATATCTCAGTGTTAAGTTAAATAATGTAGATTAAAACAATTCATTTAATCGCAATGAATGCCTAGTTGTGAGTGCACTGCTTGAATTTATAGGAACTAATGTGTTATACTGTGTATGAGATGATGTAGGGTCATTAATAGGAATGAAGTACAATGAAGATGTGTACTATTACATCAAGAACTTACAAGAAGACATCATCGGCATAAAAGATGCCAACTTCAATCTTGTAGCAACATACGAATACGATTCGTGGGGAAAGATATTATCTATCAAGGATTCAAATGGAATAGAGATTACAGATACAAAACACATCGCACATATCAATCCATTTAGATACAGAGGTTATTACTACGATGAAGAGACAGGTCTTTACTATTTAAAATCCAGATACTATAATCCTGTGTGGGGTAGATTCTTGAATGCGGATAGCTATGCTGGTGTAAATAATAGTATATTGGGTTATAATCTTTACATTTATAGCAATAACAATCCTATAAACTATAGCGATGATACTGGTCAATTTTTCAAGAAGGCTTTTAATTGGATTAAGTCTACTGTAAAAAAAGTAGTAAATACAATTAAAAATGTTGTTACTAAGCTAAAAGAAGCCTTTGTTATTGAAGTTGGGGCAGGGTTCGGGTTAGATGCTGAAATAAGTACTCCTCTGAAAAAATTAGATGTTGGAGTCGGTGCGTATAAAGATATGACTTTTACTTACTCGGCAAAGAACAATACTGTAACATCATCAACTATTGGCCATTTTGGAGCTTCGTTTTTAATTTTCAGTGTAGGGAATGATGTTCAACATTTTGATGATGGCCTAGAGACAGACGGCCGATTCCATGATAATCCTTTTATAAGTGATTTGTTTTTAAAAACTTGCCCAAATACTTATGTAACTAATAGTATTTCAGTTGGAAATAAAATTATTTTAGAAGCAAATGATACACCAGTAACATTCATAGGATTTGATTTATCCCTTCATATAGGAATAGGCGGACATATAAGAATAGGTTTTACTGTAGACGATAATGATTAAGGTTGGAAAGAATGAAAATAATAGCAAGTTAAAAAATAAATTATTTAGACATTTTTTAAGAATTAGAAAAAATAATGATATATAATTCTTTAAATTACTAAATGCAATAGACTTTGTAATACGTTGCCTATCGATTACTATTATATCGAAGAACGAAAAATATTGAATAATATTCACTGCAGTTTGTGGCTTAAAATGAAACCTAATGAAAAGGAAAGGAATATTTAAAAATATGAAGAAAAAAGGAAAATTAAATCGAACAAGAAGATTTATTGCCAGTTTTATAGACAGTTATATTATATTTTATATATGTGGCGCACTTCTATTAATTATCGAACCAGTTTTCAAAACTTCCAATTGGGCAATATTATTATATATAGCAATATCCTTAGTAGTTACAACAATCTTATCACGGAAAAAGGACACATATTTTCCTAATCAATGTAGAAGTTTGGGAAAGATAATAATGGGTCTATATATAGTCGACTCAGAAGGAAGAATAATAAAAGATAAGAAACTTTTAACGAATCGCGTGAAGAAAACTTTTTATAAGTTTCCTCTTTATCCAATATCAATTCTATGTGAAGGAAAAAGTGAAGGAGATATAGAATATAACAAGGAAGTAAATTAAACGCCTAAAAAACACGGTTCAAATTTTAAGAGTTGGAAAAATGAGGGATAAAGAAAGCGTGCTACAAAACGATGATGAACTTCGTCGTTTTTTTGTTATTAGAAATTTTTTTATGAGAGGAGAGAACAACAATGAAATATTTTGAGCCAGGATAACTATAAAGTTATCCATTTTAAATAAAAAATTAAATGAAAGAGAGGAATATAATGAAAGATTATATAACAGAAGCTTTCACGGATACGGAAAGCGGGTTGAATGGTGAATTGAACAATTTGACTGTGAATTGTTTGAATTCTAAAAATGATAATTTTAACTTAGATTGTGAGGGAAACTTGCAAGTCAATTCGATAACGACGAAGATTTCTTCGAATCCAATATTAGAACAGATATTCGATGCTCTTTATCCGATTGGAACTTACTATGAAACATCCGATGAAACTTTTAATCCTAATGAAAGTTGGCAAGGCGATTGGATTTTGGATACGAAGGGACGAGTTACTGTGAGTAAAGATGAGACACAGAGTGAGTTTGCACAGTTAAGTTATACTGGAGGAGAAAAAAGTCATACTTTAATTGTAGATGAAATGCCAAGTCACTGTCACAAAAGTAATGTCCATGATGCTGGTTTTTACAAAGGCTGGGGAGACAGAGTTGGCTGGGGTATTCAAAGTGAATATATAGATAACGGTGGTAGATACGATTCCGACATTGCTGGAAATAATCAGCCACATAATAATCTTCAACCCTATGTGGTGGTCAATCGTTGGCACAGAGTTGCCTAAATAGAAAGGAAATTTTTAATGAAAGATTATATAACGGAAGCTTTCACGGATACGGAAAGCGGTTTGAACGGTGAATTGAACAATTTGACTGTGAATTGTTTGAATTCAAAAAACAACAATTTTAACTTAGATTGTGAAGGGAATTTATTTGTGAATTCGGTTACCACGGTAAGTGGAGTTACAAAGAAAGTTTGGTTACCAGTAGGTACATTATACTGGAATAAGAAAGATGTCACAGAAGAGATGAATTTGTATTTTGAAGGTACGTGGAAAAGAGTAAAAGATGTATTCATCTTGGCGGCTGGTGATAAATATCAAGCGGGAACCGCAGGTGGAGAGGAACAACATACATTGACGGTCGAAGAATTGCCAAGACATTTTCATTGCTATGGCTATACTGTTAAAACTTTTTATGATACTGGAGAAGGGGTAAATACAATTGAAAATATTCAAACTCCTGGTACCGGGAAAGAAAACTATGTTTGGGAAAGACCTGCAGGAGACAATCTGCCTCATAATAATATGCCTCCCTATGAAGTTTCCTACTGCTGGGAAAGAATAGAATGATAGAAAGAAGGATTTTTTAATGAAAGATTATATAATAGAAGCTTTCACGGATACGGAAAGCGGGTTGAATGCTGAATTGAACAATTTGACTGTGAATTGTTTGAATTCTAAAAACAATAATTTTAACTTAGATTGCGAGGGGAACTTGCAAGTCAATTCTATAATGATGAAGACTTCTTCGAGTACAACATCGGGACTTACTTTCGATGATATCTATCCGATTGGAACTTACTACGAGACATCGGATGAAAGCTTTAATCCGAATGTCAGTTGGCAAGGGGAATGGATTTTAGATACGTTGGGTCGAGTCACGGTGAGCAAAGATGAGAGTCAAAGCGAATTTTCAACTATTGGAAAACTCGGTGGCGATAAAGAGCTTCAAAAACATCATCACGATATACGGTTCCAGAGTCCAGAAGGAAGCGGCGTAACGATTTCCTATACGGGCGAAGGACTTTCTGCATTGAACGTAGATAATTGGTCATGGCAAGAAAATTTAGCTAATGAATTTCATGGAAGTTCAAACTTAATGACAAATTCTATCGGGACAGGTGAATCTGGAAACTTGCAACCTTATGTGGTGGTCAATCGTTGGCATAGAGTGGGTTGATGAGTAGAAATGAGTACTGTTTTGAAGAATGTAGAATCTAGTCCTATAAAAGGATATAAGAATCTGAGAGTGAGTTCTAAATATGGGTTTAGGACTTTTTATAATGGAGTGACTAAAAAATATGAAAAAGGATTTCACAATGGAATCGATTTGATTACAGGGACTATCGTGGTCGCGCCTGAGGACGGGGAAGTGAGTGAGGTCTGTGACAAAATAAACGGCTATAGCGAAAAGAATTCTCGTGGGAATTATGTCATTTTAAAACATGGCGATGGGGTCTATACGGTTTATTATCATTTGAAAAAAGGCAGCATCTGCGTTTCTAAAGGAGATAGTGTAAAAAGAGGACAGAAGATGGCAGAAGTCGGTGCGACGGGTCATGCGACAGGTGTGCACTTGCATTATGGTGTAAAAATCGATTCTTCGTGGGTGAATCCTGAAGATTATCTCTTGGGTAGAAAAAAGCTCGTCCAAGAGAGAAGCGAAACAAAAGATGATGTTTACTATACTGTAAAAGCGGGGGATTCTTTGAGTGAAATCGCAGAAGAGTATGGCACCACTTGCGAAGAACTAGCCAAGATAAATGAAATCGTCAACCCCGATTTCATTTTTGTCGGACAAAAAATAAAAGTGCCGATGTCACAAGAAAAGACTTACCGAGTTGGGAAGGGCGATACCTTAAGCGGGATTGCTAAAAAGTACCATACGACGTGGGAAAAGTTGTATGAAAAGAATAAAGATAGGATTGGCGATAACCCCGATTTCATAAAAGTGGGATTGGTGTTAAGGATATGAAACTATCTAGTATGGTTTTAGGAGTCCTTACTTTTCTTTTTGGAGGAATCGATGCGCTTTTGACGACGTTTTTTCTAGTGATAGGAATAGATTATGTTACAGGGATATTGAAAGCTATAATCCAGAAAAATCTGGATAGTAAAGTGGGTCTCTATGGAATTGTCAAAAAGTGTGGATATATATTTCTCGTCGTTTTAAGCGTCCAGGCAGATAGATTGCTCGGCGACTACAGCATGGCGATTCGAACGGTGGTTCTCTATTCCTTTATTGCGAATGAATCTCTGTCCATATTGGAGAATTGGGGTATGATGGGATTGCCTCTTCCTAAATTATTAGTAGAGACATTTACATCGTTAAAAGAGAAAAATGTGTAATTTTTAGGCACGTGATGGTTTTTGCTGAAAGATTTTGTTTTGTATGGTAGACTTGGTGTATGGGAGCTGATTTTATGGATGAATTTACTTTAAGAGGTGTTTCTACGTGGTGTATCGATGTCGAGCGACAACCTCATTTGGGTTTTCACTTTCCTTTCAAAATCGTCGTACCAAAGAAACTCAACGACTGTCCAGAACTCGTCTATGCCTGCAATTTACCGGGAGATAGGAGTGAGAGCTGTTCGTCTTTCGATGAGCTGGTCCAATATGCCAAGAATGATTTTGGAAGTATCGACCCCATGCTCGTCCATTTGTGTTTAGAAAACGGTTATCCTATGCTTGTGCCTGCCGTACCGAGATTCGAAGATTTTCGGCCAAATTTTTTGGGAAGGGATTGTTTCCACAACGATTTTAGAAAAGCAGAAAATTCTGTATTTAAAGATTTTTTGCCTCTGTATGAAAATTTGGCCGACCAGCATAAAGCTATGATGGAATATGGGATAAAGTGTTTAAAAGAAAAGGGAATACAAGTCGACGACAGAGTGATACTATGTGGCTATTCGGAAGGGTCGAAATTTGCTTCGCATTTCGCGCTTCTACACCCTGAGATAATCAAGGCGGTCATAGGAGGCGGCACGGGTGGGACAATTTCGATGCCGATTTCCAATAGAGACGGGCATGAATTTGTCTATCCGACTGGCATCGCGGATGTTCCAAATTTTGACTTCGTCTCCTTTAAAAACATAGCGTTTTTCTATTATATGGGTGATGCAGACAAGTCTGACTCGGCGATTCCCAATTTTGAAATCTATCGTTACAAAAACGAAGACGGAGAAGATTGTATATTAAGAGACGAATGTGGAAATGCGACGCCTTTTATCGATGAAAACGGTGTACAGAGATTTCTATTGGATAGAGATGGGAATTATACTGCTAGATTTAACTTGTTCAGCGACCAAGAAGTGAATGCAATCAATAAAGTTTTGGGAACGGTGACACAGGACAGATTTCGAAAACAGGAAGCTATCTATGGAGAGTTGGGGTTGAACGCCATATTTAAATTGTACCCTGGAAATCATAGAACTCTGTTCAATAATAGAACTGTTCTCTTTGAGGATGTCGACAGATTTATTGAAGGATATGTAAAAAGAAACTTGACCGAAAAGTTGAAATAATTTTGTCATAGAGCGTGAACTGTTGAGAAGTGTCTACTTTTCGACAGTTTTTTTGTGGCTTTAAAGTACTTGTTTTTTCTCTCACTCTCGGTCTTCTATATAAAATTATTGACAATGTAAATAATAATGTATATAATGTAAATAAAAGGAGATGTATAATATGGAGTCTATGACTAATGTAAATATAAGAATGAGCGTGGAAGATAAAG
Organism: uncultured Bacilli bacterium; assembly: GCA_910583745.1. GTDB lineage: Bacteria > Bacillota_I > Bacilli_A > RF39 > UBA660 > RUG11867. The sequence continues at coordinate 46,767 of CAJTZC010000005.1, read as the reverse complement.
AAATGGCTACAAGCATATTAGAAAGTATGGGATTAAATATGACTACACTTATTAATATGACCATCAAACAGCTCATCCAGAAAAGGAAAGTGCCTTTTGAAATCACAGCGCCATCAGAGGATGCGTATTTATTGAAATATTTTACCAAAGAAGAATTAGAGGAAGGTGCTAGGGAACTTGAATTGATGGAAAATCATCCAGAAAATTACAAGTGTTATGATAATTTAAATGATTTATATCAGTCCTTAAATGAGGATTAATCATGAAATATAAAGTAAAATACGAAAATTTATTTAAAAAGCAATATAAAAAGGTAATTAGACAGGGAAAAGATATAAAAAAGTTAAACGCAGTTATTGAATGTCTTGCAAAAGGGGAGGAATTGCATCCAAGATATAGAAATCACAAGCTCATCGATAATAAAAAATTCAAAAATTGTTATGATTGTCATATCGAGCCTGATTGGTTGCTCATCTATAAAATTCATAATAATGAATTGATGTTGTTATTAGTTGAAACGGGTTCACATAGTGAAGTTCTAAATAAATAACACCAATAATAGAACTGTTCTCTTTGAAGATGTCGACAGATTTATTGAAGGATATGTAAAAAGAAACTTGACCGAAAAGTTGAAATAAATTTGTTATAGAGCGTGAACTGTTGAGAAGTGTCTACTTTTCGACAGTTTTTTTGTGGCTATAAAGTACTTGTTTTTTTCTCCCGTTCTTGGTATTCTTATATAAAATAGAGGAGATATCGTTTTCTTCTCGTGTGGACAGTTAGAGGTGTAGTATGAGTGAAAAAAGTGCGATGTTTGTAATAGACATCTTGAAAAGTATTGTGGGGATATATTTTGATACTTTTTTTGTGTTCTACTTTTTTAAGGTGTGTAACTATGAAGTGATTCCTTTGGCAAAATATTATTTGACTCTCTATCTCTTTATCGGCATTACCTTCTTTTTGATTAAGAGACCGATGAAAAGGAATGTAAAAGTTCCTTACTTTAGGATAGGTGTCGCTTTGCAAGCACTGTATATCGCTTTGCTCATGTTGCTGAGCGATTCGATTTCGAACTATATCTTTTTAGTGGCCATCGTGAAAGGCGTGGCCGATGGCTTTTACCATTTTCCTAAGAATTTACTGAATACAGAGAAGGTGACGAACGAGGGAAGACAGAAATTCGAAGGTATCGTCAACATCGTGAAGCAACTCGTGAGCATCTTGATACCGATTCTTCTAGGAGTGGTCCTTACGTACTTTACTTATATCGAGGTCGGAAAAGTCTTCTTCCTGTGTTTCATCTTTATGTTTGTCGTAGCTTTTAAATTCAAAGATGCGAACTACAACAGTGCAAATGTCGATTTCAAAAAGTTCTTTTCCATCGTGAAAGAAGACCGAGATTTGCGCGGTTCTCTTTGGATATCTATCCTATCGGGGCTCACTTATTCTTCTGGTGTCATGGGTTTAATCGTCACACTTTCGAAGATAAACAATTTCAAAACGAATTTGAATCTAGGATTTGTCGACAGCCTCTGTGCTTTCCTGTCCCTTTTGGTTTTGGTGGTCTTTACGACGAAGCTTCCGAAAGAGAAGTTCGGCAAGTGGCTCACTGTAAGTGGTGTCGTCATGACTCTCGTCCTTTTGTTCTTTGCCGTATATCCCTCTAGACTGTCTTTGATTTTCTATCTCATCGCGAACAGTTCTGCGGTTGCTTTGATAACGAGGATTAACAACATTATAACGATTAATTTGAGCAATGGAGAACATCTCAAGACGGAGTTTAAGACAGAGTACTATCTGATTCGAGATATCCTGTATGCTATATCGAGGTCGTTAGGGTATATCCTTCTGATGATAACTTGTTTCGTGTTCGGCATGGAATACATAAACTACCTCATGATACTGTGTGCTGTGGCGATTGCTTTCGAGTCCGTGATAGGGGTGAAGCTCAATAAAAAGTTGCATGCTTGAGGGAAGCGCGAAGTTTGACAAAGAAAACACGATATGATAAAATCGATGTATCGAAGGGAAGTATAAGGATGAGAAATACAAGAAATAAATTGCATCACCATAGGCGTTCTGCACTTCGCAATTCGAGATACAGTTCTCGATGAGGAAGTGCTGTTTGTCGTGCATTTCCCTATTACTGAAAAGAAGCTATACGGGAAATGGACGTATAGCTTTTATTATTAGGAAAGAGGATTTATCATGAAAAGAAAAATTGAATTGAAAAATGTAAAAGGGAGTTACGATTATAGCCCAAGTGAACAGAGTATTCGCTATTTTATACAAGACACATTGAGAAAAGTGTTTGTCGAATACGGATACAAACCTCTCGAGACACCTATTTTGTGTTATTACGATATGTTAGCAGGGAAGTACGACGAGAGCAACGATTTGTTGAACGAAATATATAAATTGTCCGACCAAGGGGACAGAAAGTTAGGATTGCGTTACGATTTAACGGTACCTTTTGCGAAGTACATCTCCATGACTAAAGATATACGCTTACCATTTAAGAGATATGAAATCGGCAAAGTTTTTAGAGACGGTCCTGTCAAAGTGGGACGCGATCGAGAGTTCTTGCAGTGCGATGTCGACGTCGTCGGTTTGGACGGCAATGTCATAGAAGCTGAGTTAATCAGCCTTTGGTTCAAAGGGTATTCTGCATTGGGAATCGACGTGTATGTCAAATACAATAGTAGAAATCTGATGCGAGGACTCATCCAGGAAGTGAGTGGGTTTACTTCAGATGACACGATAGATAAAGTGGTGACGATTGTCGATAAAATCGATAAGATAAGCGAGAATGAACTCGTCGAAGAGTTAGGCAAATTGGGCTTATCGAACGAGAGTGCAGAGAAATTGCTGTCCTACTTTAAAATGGAATTGGGCGTTTTAAAAAAAGAATTCGACGATACAGAGAATAAGATGCTCTCTCAAGGATTTTATGAAGTAGAGAATTTGAAATACATCTTAAAAGATATAGGATTAGAAGAGAAGACGGTCTTCGCACCTTCCCTTGCGAGAGGGCAAGATTACTATACAGGCAACGTCTTCGAGGTGTATGCTTCCAACGGTGAATTGTCTTGTAGCTTAGGAGGCGGTGGTCGGTATGACAATATGATTACCGATTTCATCGACGACGGGAATCCATATCCTGCTGTCGGGGCCAGTTTTGGACTTTCGACCATCTACGAGATTTTAAAAGCGAGAGAAGTGGAAAAGATGAAGTCCTCCGTGGACGTATACGTCATTCCGATGGGAACCGAAGTCGAAGCTCTCCGCGTCGCGAATCAAATTCGAAATCTCGGTTTAGCTGTCGAACTAGAGATGACCGGGAAGAAAATTAAAAAGTGTTTTGAGTATGCGAATAGAGAGCACATACCTTATGTCATCGTACTCGGTGAGAACGAAATCCAAGAAGGAAAATGCAACGTCAAGAAGATGGAAACCGGCGAAGAAGTAAGTGTAAATCTAGTAGACATCGAAAAGCTTCTAGAAATCTTGGATTAGAAATTTTCGTCGAAAAAAACCTAAAAAATGATTGTAAATGCTTCCTTTAATTGATACAATGTTTTTAGACGGTTGGTATCATAAAACTGTGGTACCTTAGTAAAAAATTAGGAGGTTTAGAAGTATGTTATCTGGAGAAGAGATTATCAAACAAATGGAGCTCGGCAATATTAAAATTGAGCCCTTTAATAAAGAATGTGTCGGGCCAAACAGTTATTGTCTGCATATGGGAGATGAACTCGTGGTCTACGAGGAAGACGTCTTAGAGTGTAAGAAACCGAATAAAACCCGCAAGATAAAGATTCCGGAGGAGGGTTACATTTTAAGACCAGGGGAACTTTATCTATCGAGAACTGTCGAATATACGGAGACGAATCATTTCGTTCCTCTATTGTCAGGACGGTTTAGCTTAGGGGCTTTGGGTGTAACGATACACATCACCGCTGGGTTCGGAGACAACGGTTTCAAGGGAACTTGGACTCTCGAAATCTGTTGTATAAAGCCAGTTAGAATTTATCCGAACATGAAGGTTGCACACATATGTTATTATCCTATCGTCGGCGAGGACAATATCAAATACGAAGGAAAATACTTGGGACAAATCGACACGACTGCAAGTAGAATTTATGAAGATAAGACGTTTGAATAGTAGGTGATAAAGTGTATTCAGGTGAAGAGATAATTAGAGCTGTCGAAAGTGGAGAGTTGGTCATAAAACCTTTTAGTAAAGAACAAGTCAACCCGAATAGTTACAACCTCACTTTAGGTGGAGAACTTTTGGTCTATGTCGACGATGTTCTCGACTGTAAAAGTGAAAACGCAACTCGAAAAATTACCATTCCTGACGAAGGATACGTGTTGGTTCCGAATACGTTGTATCTCGCAGAGACGAGAGAATATACGGAGACAGAGAATTGTGTCCCTCAAATCAGTGGCAGAAGTTCCGTCGGTCGTATAGGTCTTACCGTTCACCAAAGCAGTGGCTGTGGCAGTTTGGGTTTTAAAGGAACTTGGACTTTAGGAATCACATGTGTGACGCCTACAAAGGTATATAAAGGTATGGAAGTGGGACAAATCTATTTTTTTCCAGTAGTGGGAGACTCCAACATCAAATATAACGGCAGTTATAATGGTACGGGTGTGAAATCCAGTCAGGTTCAAAGACAGTTTGAAAAATAAAAAAATTTAGGATTCGTTTTTTCGGGCGAATCTTTTTTTTGGTAGAAAAAAACATTGCCAAAATTTTGAAACTATTATATAATTCATATAAGATAGGTGATAAAGAATATGGATAAAAATAGAGAAGTACTTAAACATTGTCCACATTTTTATACGATAATAAATTTTGAGTATTATAGTGATGACATGGTGTCAGAAAAACTCATCGATGTCTATACAAAATTTATCTTCAGCGTAGATATTACTGATGCAACCAATATCAAAAAAGTAGAAAAATTAGATGATGTACTTTTCAAATATATAAACGACTACTGCTTTAGAGACCAAATACAAAGAGATATCATGACGATTAAAGTGCGTCGAGGAGACAATATCTTAGAGACTATCGTCAGTGCAATTATCAACTTCTTCGAGACTTATGAAAAGATGAGTACGAGAAGAGTGCAAATGACTAGGTGGATATAATGGATGAAGATTTTTTAGACGTAAAAGAGAATAGTAAGAAAGTTCTCGGTTTCTTCATTATCGTCATCATTGCCATCGTCGTCGGGGGGTATTTTCTCGTTTTTAGAAAGTTCTATTTTTCGCTTAAGACTGTCCATTTGGAATTGGGGGAAAGCCTCAGCACGGATATAAAAGATTATGTCAATCAAGAGATAGACAATGTCCGCGACTGGAAGATAGACCTCTCTAAAGTCAATGAGAGTGAAGTGGGAACGTACACATATACAGTGACCTATAATAAGACGACTCGAAAAGGGAAAGTAAAAGTTTCAGATACTACTCCGCCCGTCTTCACTTTGCAAGAACTCGTCCTCGAGGAAGGGTCTGAGGAGTTCTTTTTAGGAGATTTTTTGGCAACATGTGAAGATTATTCCAAACCGTGTCTCGTCTCTTTAAAGAACAGCAAAGACGAAGAAAAATTCGGTCTATTAGGCGAGCACAGTATCGATTTGGTCATCGCCGACTTGTATGGCAACAAGAGTTCTGCAGAAGGAAAGCTAAAAGTTCTCGAGAAGGGTTCGTATGTCGATTCAAAGAGTCTCGATTTAGAATATGCCTCGAATTCTAGAGGTACTGGCGATTTTAAAGGCAAGCGCTTTATCTCTTTTGAGAAGGCATTGAGACCTGATAGTGGAGAGGTCGGAGCTGAAATCAATAAAATCAGTTTGATAGATTTAAACCAATATGTGAAGACAAACTATGAAGGCTACAGACTCGTCGAATCGGAAATCATCGAATTGTATAACAAACATGGCTACGTCATCGGTTATTCTGTCGAATTGAAAATCAGCGGTGAAAAAGAGAAAATCGTGTATGTCGATAAAGAAAAAGTGCCAGCGGATACTGCTGAAAAGAACGAAGATGAGGTCGGAGAAGAGTAGAAATTTCTCCTATTTCTCACGATATGCCATTTTATTTGACAAATTGTTCTATAATATTTGACAATCACCTTGTTTTAGGATAAAATTAGTTTATGAATTGGAAAGAGAGAGATGTTTAATGAGCGAATTGATGATACTCGGAGCTGGTGCAGGTAATTTTTGTGCTAATACAAGCGAAATATTGGGTTTAGTAGGATGGGCTCTTACCATTATAAAAATAGCTATTCCACTTATCATAATCGCTTTGGGATTGATAGATTTAGGAAAAGCTGCTATATCTAGTAAGCCTGAGGAAGTAAAGAAAACCGCGACAAGTTTAGTGTGGAGATTCGTTGGAGGAATCGTGATATTCTTCATTCCTACCATCGTAATGCTAATCTTTGGTTTTGTAAGCAAGTTTAGCGATGCGCAAGCGCAAATGGACTTTAACGTATGCTATAAGTGCATCACTGTGCCATGGGATGGCGAATGCGTAAACGCTGTTAGAGAGTATTAATTGACAAATTCTTAACATGAAAGTATACTAGTTATAGTATACTTTTTTTGGAGGTGTTTCATGTTTGTTGCTTCGATAAATACTTTTTGTCAAGATATATCTCCAGCACTTCAATTTATAGGTCAGGTATTGAGCATTTTTAAGATTTCGTTGCCATTGATTTTGATATGTTTAGGGATTATCGATATCGCTAAGGCTGTGATATCGAGTAAAACGGACGATATCAAGAAAAATATCAAATCTTTTTTTAAAAAAATCGCAGTTTGCGTGTCCATCTTTTTCGTTCCGACCCTTTGTATGGTGGTATTCGGATTCGTCGGAGGATTTAAAGATGCGACTGTGAAATCGGGTATCGACTATGATGTCTGTTATGACTGTATGTTCTATCCTTCGAGCAAAGGCTGTAGAACAGCTGTGCAAATCGCAAGCGATTTACCATAATAAATAAGTGGAGGTAGAAGTATGAGTAAGTTTATTCGCTTTTTCTTTTTATGCCTATTGGGTTTTGTCTTTGTAGGAAATGCCGAAGCTTTAAGTCGGGCAGAACTCGTAGACCTCACCAGAGAGAATCGCGCGGTTTTGTTGTGTGAATATGTCGATTCTAGTGGAACAGTTCAGAATGAAATTTATCATACTTTCGAGTATAAAGAAATGGAAAATTTCAAGAACCAGTGGACTCTGACTTATATGCGTTTCAATAATCTAACCATTGGAGAATCGACAGAAGGAACATTTGAAAATGTATTCGTTAAAAATAGTGCGGTGAGCTATAATTTTCATACTGGTCGAATGAGCGCTTCTAAAGAGTTGAGTTTCGAATGTCCTAAACACTCGTTTATCGATTACGACGGCGTGAATGAAATATGTTTTGCAGAGGGGCCTTCTTGTGGAATGAATTTTGAAAAAGGGCCTTTTACACTTACGAATAATGCAAATACTCTCTTCTCTGTGATGGATACCATGATTAAAAATGCCTATGTTCAGATTACCTTCGACGAGTATAAAAGTAAAACGGGATTAGAAGAACTTTTAAAAAAGAAAGCTCTCGCTGCGCTCGAAGCAAAATATCAGTTTAACACCACTTACAACACTCCAAAATATGTAGATACCTATATTACAAAACATGCGATTATGGAAAAAGAACTTAACGATTTGAAAGAGCGAATGAAGCGGGAAGAGCAGAAGGCTATCAACGCTGGAACGTTGACGGAAACAGAAAAAGCAGAATTGGAAAATAAGAAAAATATCACTTATAATACAAATGAAGGGAGTTTCGTTCCTTCAGTGACTCCTAGCGAAGGAACGGATTGTAACAGTATCTTAGGAAACGAGATGACTGAAGTCGTCAACAACATATTTAAGACGATTCAATATGCTGGACCTATCTTGGTTATTCTGTTGACCGCAGCTGATATCTTAAAAGTCGTTTTGAACGGCGAGATGAACGAGATGAAGAAGATAAGCAGCAAATTCATGAAGAGACTCATCGCAGCCATGTTGTTATTCTTTGTACCGCTTCTCTGTGGAATTGTGTTCGATGTCGTGGGTATCACCGTTCCAGATAGCTGTATCGGTACGATGAAGTGATAGATATTTTTGTCTATCCTTTTTATTTTATTTGTCTTTCCTTTTATGAAATGGTATACTTATTTTAGGAGAGAGTTACAATGAAAAAATTAGTTTTTTTAGCAATGATTTGTATGATTTTGTCTGTGAGCAATGTTTTCGCTTATGGGAGAGATGGCACTGTCAGTTTAATCGAAAGTGGTATCGGTGCCTATCTATGTCAGTATAAAAACGACGATGGTGCTGTACAGAATGAAATCATGTACATTTTTGAAGCGATTGGTGAGACGGAAGCACAGAAGAATGCGAAGGATACTTGGAACGTATTCTATAGAAATAAAGCGGGAGTTCTCACTCACATGGAGAGTACTTGGATTGGCATGAACTTGACACAAGGAAGTTTCGATTGGGTATTCAGGAAAAAAGAGAGAGTAAGTTATGGGTGGACAGGTCAAAGGATGGAAGCATCGATGGAAAACAGGTTTGAATGTCCCAAACATTCTTTCATCGATTACGATTGGAATCATGAGATGTGTTTCGGAGATAACGATGTTTGTGGTTCAAACTTTGAAAAGGGGCCATTTAAGAGTGTCGAATTTTCAGAGTCTATCTTTTATGTGATGAATAACAATATCAAAGCAGCCTATTTGCAGGTTACGTTCGACGAGTACAAGAACAGCAAAAATACGATTGATGGACTCATAAAATCTAAAGCTCTCGCCGCGACAAAGACGAGATATCAATTCGATACAGTCTATGTGACGCCTGAGTTTGTGAAAAACTATATCGAAAAGCATTCTATCTTAGAAGAAGATTTCAATGCTCTCAAGTCGAGAATGGCTCAAGAAGAACAAAAAGCTATCGATGCTGGAACGTTGACTGAGGAAGAAAAACAAGAATTAGAGAAGAAAAAGGCAGTCAATTTTAATGACTTTACCGGCGGTGGATTGGTTCCACCTGTCAATCCGAGCGAGGGGACCGATTGCAATAGCATACTAGGAAATGAGATGACGGAAGTTATCAACAACATATTTAAGACGATTCAATATGCTGGTCCTATTCTAGTGATTCTCTTGACAGCGGCGGATATCTTAAAAGTCGTTTTGAACGGTGAGATGAACGAGATGAAGAAAATCAGCAACAAATTCATGAAAAGATTGATTGCAGCCATGTTGCTCTTCTTCGTACCACTTCTCTGTAGTGTCGTGTTCGACGTCGTGGGCATTACTGTTCCAGACAGCTGCATAGGACAACTAAAATAATTCTATATAAAAAACCATCACCCAGAAAGGCAATGGATAAAGACTATTCGTAAAGATTTACAACTAAATCTTCGAACGGAACATATTTTTCTATCTGTTTTGAGTCGACCATGATAGACTCGAGATTCTCGAAGAGATTTTCCTCAATCTTAGGAGCTTCGAGCCAACTGTCAGCATCCTTGTATCTTTGAACTATAGATATCAAATCGTTTATCGAAGTATCTGGGAATTGGTCTATAATCATTTGTGCAATTTCTTTTGCACTTTTTTCATTGCAATATTCTAGACCTTTCGCGATGGCGTCCGTGAATTTTTTTAGGACGTCTTCGTTTTTCTCGATATAACTTTTTCGAGCATTGAATGCTGTATAAGGCATTTCACCAGACATCTCTCCGATGCTTGCCACGACGTGGCCATATCCCATACTGACCAACTTTGTAGCATTCGGTTCAAATAGATTGACGAACACATCGTCTTTGTCGCTTCCTATGAAAGCACTCGTCAGGGAAGCAAAGTCCACAGATGTGTTGATATCGACTTCTGCTTTTTCGATTCCTGCATTTTTCAGAGCGTTTTCGAAGTTCAGTTCTGGCATTCCTCCGACACGGCCTGCAAGAACTTCTTTGCCCTTCAGCATCTCCCAAGAAAAGTCTTTCAATTCTTTTTTGGAAACGATGAATTGTCCATCTCTCTTTGTGAGACCTGCAAAAGTTTTGATGTAGTCTTTTTCGCCACCATTATAAATATAGATTGTCGCTTCGGGCCCGCAGAAACCTATTTCGACGTCGCCACTGAGCACTGCTGCAGTGACATTGTTCGCGCCACTTATCAAAGTCAAGTCGATGGCGAGACCGTTCTCTTCAAAGTAACCGTTTTCTATAGCGACATAGAATGGAGCATAGAATGCACTGTGGGTTACTTCGCCAACTGTAACCGTCTTTAAATCGTCCGTCTTTGTCGTGTCTTTTTTGCATCCTGCGATGCCGAAGACTAGAAAGAAGAATAGAAAACTCAAAATTATCCCTTTTAAGCCTCTACAAAAAATATTTTTCAAATTAATCACCAACCACTTTATATTATGTAAGGAACGCTCATGGTGTGCACCTTTTGAAAAATGTGGAAAAGAAAAGGTTTACTTTTATATGATTATTTGTTAAAATGGTTGCAGAATAAGTAAGGGAGATGCTAGAGCTAGTATGGAAAAATTTGAAATTGACGACATAAAAAGTGTCGAAGTTTACTGCAATTTTGTCGAAAAAGCAAAGAGTACACTTCTATCCTTAATAGACGGAATAAGAAGTAACATTAAAAATTATGAGGAGAGAATCGACGATACCACAAAAGACGTGAGTGAGAACGAATCTGCAAGAGAGAAGTGCGAACAAGAGATCGTCAAAATGGAAAACAAGATTGGCGAGATTAAAGATGCCATAGACAATGTCGAAAGCACCTATAAAAAGATTGCCGATGCATATTCTTCTACGAGTAAGGGCGATACGAAAGATTTGTATAGTAAAATAATCGAAGAGGCAAGGAATAACTGTGAGGAAGACGTCGAGAAGAACCGTTCTGAGATTGCACGTCTCAACAGCGACATCGAAGGTGTAAAAGTCGATATAGCGAACTACACGAGTACTATCGACGATTTGAATAAAGATTTAGACGAGTACAATCTCGAATTGAATAAATACAAAAAGACCCTTGAGTATTTTGAAAAAGTATCTAGCAAGGCCGAAACCGATTTAGAAGATATTTCTAACGAAAAGGAAGTTACTAAGAAGCCAGAATCTAGAGTCTCTAAATCCACTAGAAAAGTAAGTAGAGCGAAAGAGACCGATTCTGATGAAGAGACGAGCAGCAGTTCTTCTCGTATTATAAAAGAAAAACCTAGCATTCTAGAAACTTTAAAGAGCGACACATACCAAACACCTAAAGAAGAGAAAAAGGAAGAACCTGTCGTAGAAGTCGTCGAAGAAAATGAGACGAAAACGACCGAGGCAGATTTTGAATCTTCTTTAAAACAGATTTATGACATCACTGGATTTAAACCAAAAGAGGAAACGGTGACTGTAGAGGAGACCGTCGAAGTATCGAACACGCCTGTCTTAGATTTAGAAACAGCTTCTGCTCCAAGTTTCGATTTCGATTTTGACTTCGATAAAAAAGAGAACTTTAGTCTCGATAGTAGTAAAAAAGTATATACAGATAATTTAGAGAGTCTATTCAGTACAGCTCCTGATATAGAAAAGTCAGAGAACGTAGTCGAAGATAGTCCTTTCTTAGACAGTGATTTCTCAGATTGGGAAAACATATTAAATTCTACGGACACTCAAATGGGCGGAGTACAGAATGAAATCAAAAATGAAGACAGTGCCATCGATGAATTGTTAAAACCTTATGGAACTTCTTTTAAGAGACTTTCAAGTCTCATTGGTGACAGAGTTTCTCGCCGCAACGGTTCTAGTGAGGATTTCGAGATGACGATTAAAGATGTAGAAAACGCCATAAATGAAATCGATGGGAACGATTTGAAAGCTATGAAAAAGGTCGGGCCTGAGATAACTATTTTGAGAAAAGTTAAAAACTTGAAAGAAGGTAATCGTTGATGGTATTGGAATATTTATATGATTTTGGTTTGGATAGTCGAGATGTAGATACGATTAAGGACAACACAGATGAAGCAACTTTTTCAGAGCTCTCTCTATTCGTCGGTTTAGTAAGCGAGAACATCAAATACATGAAAGATTTTGGAGTCGACAATTATTCTCAAGTTGTCGTCAAATATCCTGAAATATTTTTGAGAGATGCTGAGTCTTTTAAGAACATCTTTTCTAAGTTCGACAAAGACGATTTAATAAGCAAAGTCGATAAGAATCCAGCTGTATTTAAAAAGATGGTCGATTTCATCGATAACAATTAGTTTCCTTATACAGGGAACTTTTTTAATCAGTAAAACGTACATTTGTTTCTTTAAGGAAGCGGTGTATGTGCTGTAAACCGAGAGGGAAAAGCTTGACAAGAACGAAGCCAATGGGTTAAAATTTAAGAGTAAAAGAGGTCCGGTTAAAACACAAGATTCGGATAAAGCACAAGGCCCGGATATATAGAAAGATGGGCCTTTTGTCGTGGAAGAATTTAACAAAGAGCAATTAAAAAAGAAAATAATTTATATAGGATTGATAATACCTGTTCTAGTGGTCATCATAGGAGTAAGTTATGCTTTCTTTTATGTTCCAGTCGAAAAAGAAGAAGAGAAACTTACTATCCGGAGTGGAACATTGGCTTTGACATTTAGGGATAACGATGGGACTGTAGAGAATACAGAAATGTTATGGAACTTTGGAGATACAATTGAAAAGATATTTGTAATAGAAAATAATGGGACTCAAGATGCCTATGCGAAGATAATCTGGGATAATTTAATCAATACCTACTTGAGAGAATCTTTAAGCTACAGATTAGAAGAAAAGACAGATGAGAATGACTCTATGTATAGAAATGTAGAGACGGATGAGATGAATGTTCCTAGAAGTGAAGGAGTTTCAACGAAAATTTTGGCAGACCACTTGCTCATTCCTGCTGGACACACTTATACTTACAGATTAAGAATAACATTTGCAAATCTAGAAGATATAGACCAAACTGAGGTGAAAACTCAAGTTTTTATGCTCTTGACTACGGTGATGTTGATGTAGCGCTCGTCATCAACATCAAGGCTGAGTACCTAAATAAACTCCAAGGAGACGGTACTATCGATAATCCGTATTCTCTTAGCTGAGAATTTTTTCAGTTCATGAAATTATGTCATATTTAACGTAATGGTGTGCTTTAAAACTCATGTCAATTAATGTAAATACCTGTCGCCCAAAAAAGCAATTTGCCTCATTCTATGGTATACTATTGAAGAATGGGAGGCCTGTATGAGGAAGTTCAATGCTATCGTTATAGTTTTTATTGCATTTTTTGTATTTAATATGCCTGTCGAAGCAAGCAGAACATATATAAGGGGAATCGTCAAATCGAATAGCTCGATTACGACCACTGCAGCCCCTGTTAATAGTTCTAATCAATTAAAGAGCGATACGAATGGAAATATTTCTCTTTCTTCTCCTGAGGCTGTAGAAATCGTAGGTGAAGAGGGCAATTACTATAAGATAAAGTTTTTATATACGGGATTCGTCTATGCCGGTTATATTCCAAAGGGAAATGTGAATGCGATGACCTATCAAACCGACGATGCTTATGAACAGAGTCTCATCAATTTAGGTTTTCCTAGCGACTATGCAGCCAAATTGGCTGTGCTCCATGCGATTCATCCGAATTGGCACTTTACCCCTTCGTATACGGGTGGTGTCGCCGGAGGAATGGATTTTAATACGGCAGTCAAAGGAGAAGCCAGCGTTGTGAGTAGAAATGTCATACAGACGTCGAACAACAGTTTGAAGTCGACTGCAGATGGTGCATATAAAAATGGAGTATGGTTAGACCTCGCAGGTTCTGGTTGGCACGCTGCAAGTGAGCAGACTATCGCTTTCTACTTGGATGCAAGAAACTTTTTAGACGAATCTCACATTTTCATGTTTGAGAATCTAGGGTATAATCCTGTAACACAGACGAACGAAGCTGTAAACAAAATTTTGGCAGGGACATTCATGGACAATACTTTTGCCTGTATCTCGAGTTCAAATCGTTGTTCTGTGGGAACGCATTCTTTTGTCGATACTTTTATGGATGCGGGTATTAATCGGAAAGTCAGTCCTGTACATCTCGCCAGCAGGGTCAGATTAGAGCAAGGGGCAAATGGTTCTCTCTTGTCTTTAGGAGTAGGCTATAATAACGATTACAAAGGATACTATAACTTCTTTAATATCGGAGCGAGTGGTAAGACGGAACACGAGGTTTTAATCAACGGCTTCAACTATGCTAGAAATAAAAATTGGAACAATCAATATGTCTCTATCTATGATGGGTCGAGCCTCATCGCTTCCAATTACGTCGGTCGTGGACAATCGACTGGCTATTACCAAAAGTTCAATACAATTATAAAGCCTCTCTATGGTAACCAATACATGCAAAATATCAGAGCTCCTTATCAAGAGGCTTATTCGACATATACTTCTTATTTCAATAACAGCGAGAATTTGAGCACTTGGGACAATGCAGTGTACGACTTTTTGATACCAGTCTATTCTAATATGGGTGGTTATACGACTTTGGATGTCACTCAAAACGGAGATTCTACACTCAAGAGGATGGAAGTATCCGATTGCAAATTGAATCCTAGTTTCCAGTCGAGTGCATATGAGTATAACTGTTATGTAAAAAAGGAAGTGACGAGTATCAAGATTACGGCAGAAGCTACGAATCCGCGATCAGAGCTCACAAATCCTGGTACAGTCCAATTGAACAGCGATGAACAACAAATCACCGTCGTCGTCAAAGCTCCGAATGGAGTGAGTTCTAACTATATTATCTATGTCCATAGAATAGAGACCGACGGTTTTACTCCGCGCGAAGTTCTAAATGGAGTTGGATTAAAGGTCAGTGAAAACTTCGTCTCTAATTTCGACTTGGGAGATAATGTATCGAATACGATAAATAAAGTTTTAAACACATATCATTTCTCAAGTGTATCTATGTATGAAGCAAATGGAACACAGATTACTGATGCCCTAACTAAGACAGGGCAGACCATCACCGTGACGAATGCAGGTGTCACAGAGTCGTTTAAGACGGTTCTCTATGGCGATACGAATGGAGATGGACTCATCGATATAAGAGATTTATTGGCAATACAGAAGCACCTCGTCAAATCGAAAGCGTTAAGTGGTGAATATTTAAAAGCTGCCGATTTGAATAAGGACGGTTCTGTCGATATAAGAGATTTATTATTGGAACAAAAGTATCTTTTGGGACAATATTATATAAGTCAAGGATAAAAGGAGAGTTACATGAAAAAGATTAAAAATTTGCTATTCGGATTGTTTATGGTATTTGCATTTGTCCCATCGGTCGATGCGGCGACAGGTTCCATCAATGCTTCCACTTCTTCTAAGACTGTGGCGGTCGGCTCTACTTTTACGGTTACGGTGAAAGTAAGTTGTTCCGAAGCTCTAGGTTCTTGGCAGTTCGGCGTCTCTTACGACAGCGCTTATATTTCACTGCAATCCGGGGATGTCAGCATTGCTGAATATGGAAATGGAAGCATGAAGACGAAGAGCTATACTTATAAATTTAAAGCGATTAAAGCGGGCAATGCGACCGTAAGAATCTCGAGTCCATCGATGGTGACTTGGAACGACGACTCGAACTTATTCACACCTAGTTCTTCCAATGCAACTGTGACTGTCAAAACACAACAGGAGATACAAGCTTCGTATAGCAAGGACAACAATTTGAAAAGCTTAACGGTCGAGGGATATGAGTTGTCGCCTGTGTTCAACAAAGATGTCACGGAGTATACGGTGTCTGTGCCCGACACGGTAGAACAAATCAAAGTCTCTGCTCAGGTCAACGATTCGAAAGCCCATGTGACTGGGACGGGCGATATCAGTTTATCACAAGGAATCAATAAAGTTGAAGTTGTCGTCACAGCCCAAAATGGAAGTGTAAAGAAATATTACATCACCGTCGATGTGAAGGATTTGAATCCGATTGAGGTCGAGAGTGGAGGAGTCAAATATACCGTCGTCAAAAAGCTCGAACTTCTGACAGAGCCGATTGGGCATACTCCGACGACGATAAAAATCGGAGAAGTCGAAGTCCCAGCGTTCAAAAGTGAACTCACGCATCTCACGATTTTGGGACTGAAAGACGAGAGTGGAAAAATCAGCATGTTCATCTACGATGCCGATGCGAACACGTATGAACCTTATAGAGAAATTAAGAATTCCTCTCTCGCCTTGTTACCAATTAAAACTGAAAATGATGTCGAAGGCTTTCAGAGAACGAAGATTACTATCAACGGCGAAGAATACGAAGCCTTTCAAAGTCTCTCTGATAAGGATTTCTACTTGATTTTCGGCATGAACGTCGGCACGGGAGATGAAGATTATTATATCTTCGATATCGAGACGAATATGTTTGTGAAATACAATTCTAAAGTTTTTGAAAATATAAATACGGAAAATAAAGAATTTAAAATTTATACCATCGCGTTGGGTGGAATCGCAGGAGTCCTGTTCCTCTTATCTATCCTCGTCGTCGCCAAAAATTCTAAATATGAAAAGATTATTAAAAGACTATCTAAACAACTAGAAGAAACCAAAGGACGAAAAGAGAGAATCGAACCTCCTAAAGAAGAGGAAGCAATCGTAGAAGAGGAAGTTCGAGAAGACGAGGTCGATGTGGATTCTACGTCCTTGGAGGAAAAAAAGAAACGTAAGAAAAAACGTTAAAACTGTCACTGCAACCGTGATGGTTTTTTTTTCGAAATAAAGCTTGAAGTCTATACCTGGGTTAAAGGATGTGATACAATAAAGTGCATTCAAATAAGGAGAAATAGACATGTCAGAATTGAAACAACAAGTTTTGAAACTTATACGAGAGTATGTCAAAAGTGGCAGGCAACTCGATGAAGAATACATCATGGAACTTTTCCGTCTCATCGTACGTTATCGGCGATTGGAAGAATATTTTAAAATTGGGGATGAAATCTTTCGATACGGTCTAAAAGGATTGGCTGGGTATTGTCAAATAGACAAAACGCTAACAATCAATCCGAATAAACTTGCGGTGGGAATAGACGAGGCTGAGAAAGTATTCGAATCTTATGGAATACCGACTGAATATGTTTCATTTATTACGACCATAGAGTTGCTGATTCACGAAAGTGAACACGCGATGCACATGAAAGAATTGGATAGTCCTGATGGAAGTTTAAGAAATAGAATTCTCGCGGTTGCCTATGCGGTTATTCGATTTGAAAGTCTTACCTCGGAGGAACTTTCTCGCTTGAGTCTTGAAGAATTATCCCAATATCGACAAAAAGAGAGAACCTATGACTTATACTTAGAGTATCACGATTTTGCTCCTGAAGAGAGACTTGCCCATCTGCAGTCTTATGGTTTTGTCGCAGATATCATCAGAGGATTAAACTGTTTAGATGGTGGAAAACAGGCTCATTTTGAATACAGATATCGATATTGGGCGATGGAGCGCCTTCTGGAGAACTATGAAAAGCTCTATGATTTGAATCCTACGAACTGTTATTTTACCTTGCTGGATTGTGATAAACTCGATTTATCAATGCGCAGAGTAAGGTCTTTCACTCTCAAAGAACGTTTTGAACTGGGAGTCCCGATTACTCGCCGAGAATTGAAAAGACTCGAAGGCGTGAAGGATTGTCTCGAAAAGAGACTAAGTCTTTATGAGAAAACCCGATAAAAATTGACTTTGATGGGGTAGTTTGTTAAAATTGTTTTGGTGAAAATTATGAAGGATTTGTCTAAAAAGAATAAAATTATCATTACTCTAGGCGGGGCAGGACTTCTTCTTTTGGGGGCAGTATGTAACGATTTGATTACGAAGCTCGTAAAACTCGACGAAGAAGAGAATACCATAAGAACGACGACAAAATGTGCCGAGTCTTCTGTCTATATAAGTGAAAAAGACAGAAACGTGTACACGTACTGCCTCGAGTCGATAGAGATAAATGATGGGGGTAAGTATGTCGATTTCAAAGACTACTATAAAGAACACGACGATGCCTTGGAGCGGTTGATTGAGAGACTGGAAACCAAGGATACTTTCAAAGATGGGGGGTCAACGTTGTATGTAAACGAGCGGAGCGATTTGGCTATTTTGATTTGTAATACTCTGAATGGAAATAAAGATATGTATATCGGCCCTAAAGACATGGGGTATGAAGAGGGCTTTTGTGAGAATCGCTATTCTGCTATAAACACAAAGAATTTCGAAATCGTGTACAGCATCGTCGAAATCGAACCGCATAACGACGAGAAATATAAATTTGTCACTCTCTATGAGCCGAACGGAATCGAAGTGGAGACCGTCGTTGTCGAAGCAACCTTTGCCAAAAGTTTGAAACGCGATAAGACGTATACTTTCAAGTTCGAAAGTGAAAACATTCCATTCGAAAGCAATATAAAGAACGTCTTTCATGAAGCACGCGTAGTAGAAGTTGTCGAAATAAAAAAATAAATACTATGTATAATCTCTTCTCGAGGCTAATATATTTAACCAAAAGGAGAGATTTTTTTATGAAGAAGATTATCAATTATGAAAAAGATATTCTGTTTAAGACGAATATCGGGGAAATCTGTTCGATCAGTTTGGAACATGATTTCACGGTCGATGACGGTTTTTTGGTCGGTGAATTTATAATAAGTGGTGACTACAAGCCGAATATTTTGAGTCTCAACAAAGAAGCGTTCAATTATCAACTGCCTCTCGAATACGAACTCGAAGACAATGTCGATATTGCAACACTATCCTACGACATCGAGAACTTTGAATACAATGTCAAAGACGACGAGCTCAGCGTATTCATCGATTTCGGTATCCGTTATGAAGAATGTTCGATGGAGCCGACGATTCCAGAGATTTCTGAGGAAGACTTGGATAGTTTGGACTTCGATGCGATAGAGTTGCCTGCGTTTGTCGATAGGCAATCTGAGGTCGAAATCGATGGGGACAACATCGAAACCAAAGTCGAAGAAGAGGAAATCGAAACAGAAAAACCGGTTAAAGTTTCCAATGAGACGAGATTGGACGACGAAGAGAAGGAATTGATTTTGGAGTCGACGATGATGGAAGACGAGTACATCACTTACCACGTCCATATCGTGAGAGAAGGCGATACCTTGGATTCTATTGCAAAAGAATATGGGACGAGCATAGAGATTATAAAGGCTTATAATAATACCGAAGCGTTAGAGTTAAAGACGAAAATCATCATTCCAGAAGAAAAATGTGAATAGTTTAGAACTCATAAACAAATTATATAAGCCTTACCGAATCACAAAATTGGGCTCGTCGACTTTAATCGATTCCATGGAAGGGAAGTTCGTGGTGAAGCCGAAAGGGCAAAAAGATGTCAAAGAGCTTTTCGATTATCTCAAGCATCGAGACTTTATCTATTTTCCCAATTTGGTCGACGATTCTAGAAGCGACGTCAACATCTATGAGTACGTCGAGGACGTCCATTATCCTGTCGACCAGAAGAGTATCGACATGATTAAAGTCGTCGCTGCTTTGCATGCGAAGACGAGTTATAATAAAGAAGTGCGAGAAGATAAATACAAAGAGATCTACGATAATCTTAAAGAAAATCTCGAGTATTATAAGGGAAACTACGACAATATCGTGTCGAGAATCGAAGGGAAGATATTCATGAGTCCAAGCGAATATCTGTTTATCAGGAATTCTTCCAAGCTGAAGAACCAAATCGGTTTCTGTGAGACGAAACTCGACGATTGGTACGACAAAGTCAAGGATAAAAGAGAGACGCGCGTGAGCGTCATTCACAACAATTTGCGTTTGGAACACTTCTTAAAAGGAAGCAAAGATGCCCTCATCAGCTGGGATAAGTCGACCATCGATTCGCCCATTTTGGACATCTACAATCTCTACCAAAGAGAGGCGCTTAACATAGAGTTCGGCAGCGTACTAAGGGAGTATCTGCGCCATGCGAATCTCGACGAGAGCGAAGAAGAATTGCTCTTTATCCTTTTGTGTATGCCTAGAGAGATGAAGTTCGACGAGAAAGAGTTCCAGTCTTGTCACGAGATTGGGAAGAGTCTCGACTACGTCTTTAAGACAGAGTGGCTAGTGAGGCCATACTATTCTGTAGATGATGAAGAACAATAGAAGCAATTCGACGAGTAGGATGAAGACGTTGAATCGAATCGGAAAAATTAGCACTAACAGCGTTTGCCAAAATATCATTATCGATATGACAATCGCGAACAGAAACCAAAAGAATCCTCCAAAAAAATTGTTAAAACCGTTGGGGTTGTTACACATATAAATCACCTATTTTATAGTATGAAAATTATAAAAAATGGTTAAAAATGATGAAAAATTGCAATTTTTGCAATTTTTTTCATTTTTTGATGAGAAAAATTGCAACTTTACGGAATAATAAATAGTAGAGGGTGATTTTTATGGACGATAAACCTATGAACGATTTTAGAAGAATTCAAAACCGCGCGGATATTGTCGAAATCGTCAGTTCCTATGTCCAGTTGGAGCATAAGGGAAAGAATTATTTTGGTGTCTGTCCATTTCACGACGACCACAGTCCGAGTATGAGTGTGAGTCCTGATAAGCAGATGTACAAGTGCTTCGTGTGCAATGCCACGGGAAATGTGTTTACCTTCGTAGAAAATTTTTTGGGTGTTTCCTTTTTGGAAGCCGTCAAAATCGTCGCGGACAGGATAGGAGAAACGTTTACAGTCAAAGAGAGTAAGGAAGATGCGAGGAATAAGAAGTATTACGACATCATGAACTTGGCGACACTTTTATATCAGAACAATTTGCGTACTCCACAGGGAAACGATGCGCGAAAGTATCTGCACGACAGGGGACTCAATGACGATATCATCAAAGACTTCAGCATCGGCATCTCTCTTCCCCTTCCGGATATGCTCTATAAGCTCCTTTCGAGTAAAAAGATACCGAAGGCCGACATGGACGTCGTCGGACTAGTGGGAGAGGGCGAGACAGGTCCGTATGACCTCTTTAGAAACCGAATCATGTTTCCACTTAAGAGTCCGACGGGAAAGGTCATCGGGTTTACTGCCCGCATCTATCACGGGGAAGACCAAGCGAAATATATGAATACGCGCGAGACGCTCATCTTTAAAAAGGGCGAAAATCTGTACAACTACCATTTGGCTGCTCCGGCGGCAAGACAAGAGAAGTTCATCGTCATGTGCGAAGGAAACATGGATGCCATCAGGATATACAGCGTCGGCATCAAAAACGTCGTCGCGGCGATGGGAACGGTTTTGACCAAAGAACAGATTGCACTTTTGAAGAAGCTGAACGTCAAAGTCATCATCGTCATGGATAACGATGCGGCTGGAGAGATTTCGACGATAAACTGTGGGCAAGCTCTGATGAAAGAGAATATCGACATCGGAGTTGTCCGTTTGACTGGAAAGAAAGACCCCGACGAATATATTTTGGAGTATGGCGTCGAGGCGTTTAGAGATAATCTCCGCAATCCGATGAGCTTTCCCGAATTTATGGAGAGAGCTCTCAAGAAAAATAGAAACCTCAAAAATCCGACTGAATTGACAGCTTATATCAACGATATGCTCAAATTCATCGCCGAGATGCCCGATGAACTTTTGGTCGATATCAGCATCAACAAGTTGGCCGACGAGTTTCATCTCGACAAAGATTTGCTCCGGAGTCGCGTTAAAAATAAAGAACTCGTCACCGATGTGAAAGTCGAAGAGTCGACGCCAGAAATCGTCAATAGGAGCGAAAAGGCAAATAATAAATTTACAAAAGCGTTTAAAACGATGCTGTACTATATGATGAACGATACAGACTGCATGCGAATGTTTTTGCACTATCAGTTGGATTTGCCAAAATGTAAATATAGACTTGTTTCCAATAATTTGATATACTACTTCGAGTTGAACAGGGAAATCGACTTTGCCGACTACCTCACTTTCACGGAAGATTATCCCGATGTGAACGAAGTCGTCAAAGAGGTCATCAAAGATGTCTCCATTCCCGAGTTTAAACCGGAAGAGATGGAGTCGTCGATATTTATCATCAAAGAGATACTCGATAAGGAGAGAATCAATCAACTGAAAAAAGAGATAAGCGTAGAGTTAGATGCCAATCGAAGAAAGAGACTATTAGAAGAAATCATAGAGATTAAAAAAGGATGTGTAAAAGATGTTAGAAATTAAAACTTTAGAAGAACGTGTAGAGGATTTAATCAAATTAGGAAAGAAAGAAGGTATCATCACTTTCGAGCAACTCGCCGATGCCTTGAAGGGATTGGAAATCGACAACGATTCGTTGGACAACTTGTACAACACATTGGTCGAAAACAATATTGCCGTCGTGTCGAGTGCCGATGAGGGCGATAAAAGTGGCGGTCCTTCGATAAAAGAAGAGGAAGTCGTCATTCTTTCCGACGAAGATATCACGAAGGATATCAATATCAACGACCCTGTAAGAATGTATTTAAAGGAAATCGGTCGTATCAGTCTGTTGTCTCCTCAGGAAGAGATGGATTTGAGCGTTCGCGTCTCTAAGGAAGACGAAGAAGCGAAAAAGGTACTAGCAGAATCGAACTTACGTCTCGTCGTCTCCATTGCGAAGAGATATGTCGGAAGAGGACTTCTGTTCTTGGATTTGATTCAGGAGGGAAACATCGGGCTCATGAAAGCTGTCGAAAAGTTCGACTACGACAAAGGGTTTAAGTTCAGTACATATGCGACGTGGTGGATTCGACAAGCTATCACGAGAGCCCTAGCAGACCAAGCTCGTACGATAAGAGTGCCTGTGCATATGGTCGAAACGATTAATAAGATGGCTAGAATACAAAGACAGATGACCTTGGAGTTAAATCGCGAACCGAGCGAAGATGAACTCGCTAAGAAGATGGGTATCTCTGTCGAAAAGGTCAGAGAGGTCATGAAGATAAGTCAAGACCCTGTAAGCTTGGATACGCCTATCGGCGAAGAGGAAGATTCTCACTTCGGCGATTTCGTTCCAGATAAATCCAACTTGAGCCCAGAAGAATATGCGACGAACGAGATTTTAAAAGAACAGATAAAAGAAGTTCTCAAGACTTTACAAAAAAGAGAGCAAGAAGTGCTCGAACTTCGGTTTGGACTTTTGGACGGGACTTGTTATACTCTCGAGGAGGTCGGAAAGCGTTTCAATGTGACGAGAGAGCGCATCAGGCAAATCGAGGCCAAGGCGCTTCGCAAACTGCGTCATCCGTCTCGTGCTAAAAAGTTGAAAGATTTCTTAGGTGAAGAATAATGATTAAGATAAGCGAAAGACTGAAGAGCCTCGTAAAATATGTCCATCCCGACGATAAAGTCATGGATGTCGGATGTGACCACGCTATTTTGGATATCTTCCTCGTTCAGGCAGGTATTCTAAAGACCATTCACGTCGGTGATGTCAATCCGAATGCCTTAGAAAATGGGAAAGAGAATATCGAAAAATACGAACTCAACAACAACGTATTTCCGATTTTAAGCTACGGAATAGAGAAGATAAACGAAATCGATGTCGATACTTTGATTATCTCAGGCATGGGATCGAAAAATATCATCGATATCTTGTCGAGTCCCAATCTCGACCGAGTTTTCAAACTGATATTGCAGTCGAACAACAATCACAACGATTTGAGAAGATTCTTGACATCTAAAAATTTCAAAATCTACGCCGAGGAAGTCGTCGTCGACGGGAAAAAGACGTATGTCAACATCTTGGCTGGAAGAGATGCTATGCCTGTCAGTTACACGGATAAAGAATATGAATTTGGTCCATTGCTCATCACGAATGCGAATAATTTGAGATATTTTGAGGATTTATTACGAAGCTATCAAAACATTTACTTTGTCTCTCATACAGAAGATGCACGAAAGAAGATAAGCCTTTTAGAAGAGATTATCGAAGATTTAAAGAACAGTACTGCAGAATAGAGAAAGAAGGCCATAGGGCCTTTTTGCATGAATTGACAAAAATGTCTTTTTCTGTTAGACTTCGTAATAATGTTATTTAAGGGGGAAGCTTTTATGTTTAAACAAAAAACTTTGACAGGGTATGCTTCGATAGATAAACCACAGAATATAGGATTTTCTCTATTCAAACAAAATCCTATTATACCAGATATCAGCGTCTATAATGCTATTGTAATGTTGAGTCGTTTCTATCGCGGAGCGGATGCAATCGACTGTCAAGAAATCCTAGTCAACTACCAGGCGATGCTCGATGATGCTAAAACCGTATCTCTCGCTCTTAAAGAGCTCGGAGTTCGCAAAGGAGAAATCGTCACCGTATCGATGCCAAACTTTTATCAAGCGGTGCTGATGTTTTTGGCTTGCAATAGAATCGGAGCAGTCACGACATTTCTAAACTCCTTCGCTACTGACGAAGAAGTGAAATATTATCTCAATCTGTTCGAGTCTTCTATCTTTGTCAATTATAATAGGAATAAAGACAGCAATTTGTGTATGAAAATGCAAACAAATGTTAGAACAATTATTACATTGAGTAAGGCTCGGAAAAATGTACTGGATTTCAATGAAAATTATAAAAAAAGTTACGATGGCGTCACTGTCGATTTTAACAGTTTAGGAAGTATCGCGTCGTATCAAGCCAATACTTTTGAATGGCTCCATTCTTCTAAAGAAAATGCTTTAATACTCTATACGAGCGGTTCCTCTACTGGTAAATCGAAAGCAGTCGTGTTGACGAATGAGAATGTCCTCGCGGCAGGAACGTATTTGAAGAATTCGAGTAACCTAAAAGACAATAAAGACAAAAGGACATTGGTATGTGTTCCTTTCGCTTATCCTTATGGATTTGGCACTTCTACATTGATGACTCTCTTGAGTGGGAAGACAGCCATTTTAGCTCCCGACATTGGAGCCAATACAATTCTTTACTACTTGAGGAAGCGTCCCGAGATGATATTCGGAAGTCCTGCTTTGATGGAACTGATTAAAAGAAATGTTCCCGTGGGAGAAGATTTGTCCTATGTTCACAAATTTATATCAGGAGGAGACTTTTTTAGAATCAAGCCTTACCAAGAGGCAAAGGAATTCTTTAGGGAACATAACGCTCCCGGTATCGAAATCGGAAACGGTTCAGGAAACGCTGAGACGATGTCGTGTGGAACCAATCCTGTCGGTATAAAACCAAAACCAGGCACTGCGGGAAGAGTACTCGTCGGTACGGAGGCTATGATTATCGATAAAGATACGATGGAAGAGAAAAGGTATGGTGAAGAAGGCTCTTTGTTTGTATCTGGTAGACACTTATTCAAAGAGTACTTCAAAGAACCTAAGATGACCGAAGAGGCTCTTATAGAAATAAATGGAAAGCGTTACTTTGATACGGGAATGATAGGATTTTTAGACGAGGAAGGATACTTTACTCCTAATAAAAGAACTTCTCGATTTTATATACCATCTACTTTAGATAAAGTGTATCCCGACCCAGTTCAGACATTTATAAGTACGTTCGAGCCTGTTGAAGATTGTGCTGTCGTCGAAACTCCAGATGAAGAGATGTTATTTGTCGGGACAGCTTATATCGTTTTAAATGATAAATATAAATCGGTCTTGGAAGATGACATAAAGGATTACATTTTAGAATTGTGCAGAAATGAGAACTCTTCAGGAAAAAAACTGAGGGAAATCGAAATACCGACTTATATCGAAATCGTCGATCAATTGCCTCGAAGACAAGGTACCGATAAAATCGATTACTTGACCCTCGAAAAACTTGCAAAAGAAAAGTACGGTAAGGGTAGCAAAAGGATTACTTTGGAATAAAATACACGATGCCGTTGTGTATTTTTTTTAATATGCTATAATTTATTATATAGTAGTGAGGTGGTCGACTGTGGGAAGTGGGATTTTCTTTCCCATTTGTGCTCTACCGTTTAGCTTGTTGACGGTTGCACTGTTTTTCTTTCGAGGACATATAAAAAACGAAGAGACGAGAATCTATTCTTATCTGATTATAGCGAATTTTTTGGGTTTATTATTGGAATTACTGTGTACTTTTGCCTCCATCATCTATGATACGCATATTATCTTGAGCAATCTCATCTATAAATCGTATTTGGCGTATTTGCTGACGTGGATAGGATTGTTTCTTTCCTATGTTCAGTCGATATCGACAGACAAAAGTGGACCTCAAAACAGGAAGTTTAAGATTTTTCTACGGATGCTTCTCTTTATCGAGCTCGTCATCGTCTTTGTATTGCCTGTGGAATTGGTCATCGCCGAAAATTTTTCGACGAGATATACGAAAGGTCTCAGTGTAGACTTTGCATATCTCATCTCTGGAATCGACATCGTGCTCATCATCTTTACGATGTTCAAAAATTATAAAAAATGGAAAGACAAAAGATATCTTCCCATCGCGCTATTTTTATTGATAGGTGCGGCTGCCATCGTGATACAGAGTAGTTATCCAGGATTATTGCTAATGACCTACGTCGAGACGTTTATCTCGGTCGTCATGTATTTTACGATGGAAAATCCAGATATAAGGATGCTAGAGGTTACGACGCTTGCTAAAAATCAAGCAGAAAAAGCGAATAGGGCAAAGTCAGATTTCTTGTCGAGCATGTCGCATGAGATTCGAACTCCCTTGAACGCCATCGTCGGATTATCTGAAGATATCGCTTCTTATAAAGAACTGGTCCCTAAAGAAGTCGTAGAAGATACCGAAGATATACTCAATGCTTCGGAGACTCTTTTAGAAATCGTCGGCAACATTTTGGATATCAATAAAATCGAATCGAACAAGATGGAAATCGTCGAAGCACCTTACTATTTTAGAGAAGAAATCAGCAGGATGTGTAAAGTTACTTCGACGAGAATCGGAGAAAAACCTATCGAATTTAAGCTCGACATTGCCGAGGACATCCCTTTCGAATTGATTGGCGATAAAGTGCACATCAAGAGCATAATCAACAACCTGCTTACGAATGCCATAAAGTATACTGAGAAAGGGCATATCTGTCTCAACATAAGGTGTTTAAATAACTATAATAAGAATATCTCGACTCTCATGATTTCATGTGAGGATACGGGTCGCGGTATTAAATCAGAACAGATTACGAAGTTGTTTTCTAAATTTGAAAGACTGGATATAGAGAAAAATACGACGACGGAAGGTACGGGATTGGGACTCGCGATTACGAAGTCACTCGTAGAGATGATGGGTGGAAAGATAAACGTAAAAAGTCAATACGGGAAGGGTTCCCTATTCGTCGTGCATTTACAACAAAAGATAAGTAAAGTTTCAGAACCACTCACCAATACACAAATAATTCACACTCTCGACATGATGAATAGAAGAAGCAAGTTGGCACCAAGACAGGGAGTTAAAAAAGTCTTGATTGTCGACGATAACAAACTGAATATAAAAGTAGCTAGAAAGGCTCTAAGCTCGTTTCCTTTTCAAATAGAGGAATGTTACGATGGAAAAGAGTGCTTAGATAAGATTTCTTCAGGAAATGTTTACCATTTGATTTTGATGGACATCATGATGCCAAATATGGGCGGAGAAGAAGCGATGAAAAGACTTTCTCAAATCGATGGGTTCGACACTCCCGTGATAGCCCTCACAGCGGATGCAGTCGCAGGAGCGCTGGAAAAATACCTGTCCATCGGATTTATTGACTACATTGCAAAACCTTTTAACAGAGAACAGATTAAAGAAAAAATCGATGCTCTATACAAGTGAATTTTTAAGAATAGGTTAAAAAAAGCTAACAAAATTTTTTGACAAAAAAAATAAAATATGCTACTATGAATATGTCAAGGAAACTTGCATAAAATAAAAAAGGAATACCTAGTTTTGAAGAGTTAGGTACTATTCCAAAATAATTTTGTCTAGTACCGACTTATACAGTTGGTACTATTTTTATTAATATGATTAAAATCACAATAATAAGGAGCATTATGATTGTACAAAGATATTTCTCTGATTTTCTCATAAATTCACCTCCTTCCACTTTATAAAGTAAAGGAGAATAGTACCCAAACTAACTAAATATTCCAAAAGATATTATACTAGTAATAGCATATAAAAACAAACGAACAAATACTATAACATTGCATAGTATTTTTTGATTTTCTAAATTAATACTTTAGAAAACTCTAAATTTTACTACCAATGCTACTTTTGAAAAATAAAAATATAATAACTTATTAAAAAAAATTAAAAAATGATTCGCTTGCAATGGATTTATAAGTATGGTAGGATAATTCTTACGTGAAGAAAGTATAACAATACTTGTAAGTAGGAGTTATTTGTTATATAATATTGCACAGAAGAACGAAAGAAGGAAACACGATGAAAAATGTACATACTTTAACAATAAAATTGGAAGGCCAAGATTGGACTAAGATACTCGACGAGACGTTTAAAAAGAAAAACGCAGAAGTCACTATCGACGGATTTAGAAAGGGAAAAGCACCAAAAGACAGATTTATTAAAAAATTCGGAATCGAATCTCTATTCATGGATTCTATCGATGCTGCTCTACCTACTGCATATGAAAGAGTACTAAAAGACAACGATTTGGTACCTGCATGTGAACCGAAGGTCGACGTCAAGGATATCGGTGAGGACCACGTAGAGTTCGAATTTACTGTCATCACAAAGCCTGAAGTCAAAATCGCAGGTTATAAGAAGTTGGGTGTAAAAAAAGAAGTACCTAAAGTGACGAAGAAAGAAGTCGAAGAAGAACTTGAACGCATGAGAGGAAGAGTTGCCGAGATGGTCGTCAAAGAGACGGGCAAGGTCGAGAAGGGCAATGTCGCCGTTATCGATTTCAAAGGCTATGTCGATGGAGAAGCTTTTGACGGTGGAGAAGGAACAGATTATCCTTTGGAAATCGGTTCAAATACTTTCATACCAGGATTCGAAGATGGGCTTGTCGGAGCTGAAAAGGGAAAAGAAGTCGACGTCAAAGTGAAGTTCCCAGAGGACTACGTCGAAAACCTCAAAGGCAAAGAGGCTGTATTCAAAGTCGTCGTCAAAGAAATCAAAGCTAGAATTTTACCAGAAATCGACGAAGAGTTCTTCAAAGATTTGGGCTATGAAGATATCAAGACGAAAGCTGAACTCGAGAAGAAGATTGAAGAACACATTTTAGAACATAAAACAGAAGATGCCGAGAATCAATACATCGATTCTTTAATCGAAGCTGGTGTCGAGAAGATGACTGTGGAAGTCAACGACGAAATCGTCGATGACGAAGTGCACAGAATGATGCACGATTTGGGACACAGATTGGAGAGCCAAGGCGTACCTCTAGAGGCTTACTTAGAATTCACTGGTACGACAATGGAAGCTTTCAAAGAGCAATCTAAACCAGAAGCTTTGAAGAGAATTAAAGCGAGATATTTCTTGGATGCTGTCGTAGAACAAGAAAAATTGACGGCTACGGATGAAGAAGTCATGAAGCATGCCGAAGAGCAAGCAAGTAAATACGGCGTCGATAAAGAAGAGATTATCAACATGTACGGTGGAATCGAAGTTGTCAAATACGACTTACTTATCCACAAGGCTATCAAAGTATTAGAAGGCTAATTTTTAACAATATATTGGCAAGTTACCGCGTGTAATTTGTCTTTTAGTTTGCTATAATTTTGTCATAAGAGAATTTTGGAAGAATTCATTTTTAAAGAATTATTTAATATAGTGTAATAAAAGGGGTGTTATGGTGAACAAAATTATAGGTTTTTTTCTTTCTTTATGTTTTTGGGCTTTTATCGGATTTGTAACATTTCATGGCATGGGCTATTCCATAGACGATTTGGCTCTCTTTTCGCAGTATAGAGAAGTGGACAAGGACGACGACGGCGAAAGTGTTAAAGCAAAAGGAGAATATGTAGAGGAAGAAGGAAAGAATTCTTTAGAGAATACTTTTCTATCGGAAGAAGACGATGTATTTGATAAAGTTTTTTATCCTTATTATGAGATGCTTGATATGCGTGAGCAAGAAGTCTATAAGGAGATTTATGCCCATGCGAAGGAAAGGACAACTACCTTTGTTCCTAAATATAAACTTCACGTCGATGTCATCACTAAAATTGTCGAATGTGTATACAAAGACCACCCCGAACTTTTCTGGTTAGACGCCTCCTTCGAATACAGATACACAGGCGATTTTCTCTGTGTGCAGATTATATTGAATTTTAACGAGACTATCGATTATTTCGACGAGGCGAAGTATAAGTTTGAGACGATTTCCAACGAAATTATCAGCTATGCGAAGGATTTGGAGTCGGATTACGAAAAGGAGAAATATGTCCACAATAAATTAATCGATATGCTCGAATACGAGGTCGATTCCGATTTAAATCAAAGTGCATACAGTGCTTTAGTCAATGGTGTAACTGTTTGTGCAGGGTATGCGAGGGCTTTTCAGCACATCATGATTGCTCTCGGAGTTCCCACCTATTATGTCACAGGCGATGCGAATGGCGAGCATGCCTGGAACATCATAAAGCTTCCTGATGGGTATTATAATGTCGATGTGACGTGGAACGACAATGAATCAAATATATACGAGTATTTCAATCTCGATGATGACGAGTTCGACGAGACGCATTCTCGAGATGAACTTTCGCTGCAATTGCCCGAGTGTAATGGAAAGGATTATAGAAAAGAATACCTCTCCATCTACGGTTTTTAAAAGAGAAATTTTTGACCAAAAGGAAGAAAATGGAGATGCTTAAAACTTCTAGTCAACTTTAAAAAATTTGTCAACTTATACTAGTAGAACGACGTATAAGTATGATATAATGATTTTGGAGTAGTCCGTATCTAAGGAAAATAGAGTATGGAATCATAGGAGGTAAAAAGCATGGAAAAAAACGAAAACGTCATAATAGCATGTCCTTATTGTGGAGCTGAAAATTCTCTAGAAGAGAAGAGTTGTGCGAAATGTGGAAATCGAATTTCCAAATCTGCAGTGGAAAAAGCTCTATCTAGCAAAGAGGAACCTCCTATCGCTGTTAAAAACCAAAAAGCTAGTGCCGCTGGGCTTGTCAGAAAGGGCATTTCGCCTTTGAAGAGAAGAAACCGTTCAGAAGTCGAAAAGGAAGACACTTTACCTAGTCTTGAAGAAAACACGACTTTAAGCGAAGAGGTCGTCGAGATAGTCGAGGAACCGGTTGTCGAAGTGAAAGTGGTAGAAGCGCCAAAAGAAAACCCTGCCGAAGAAGTGGTCGAAATCAGTGTCGAAGCGCCTCAACCATTGGAAGTCGAAGTTCCTCATGAACAAGAGGAAAACGAGATTGTCCTTGTGGAAGAGAGTGCAGAAAAGTTAGTAGATACGACTGTCTTAGAAGAGATTAAATTTGATTATGAGGTCGAAGCTGTCGCAGAGGAAGAACCATCTTTTCAAGATGAAGAGCCACAAACAGCGAAGGAAGAAGCAGAAACTTCTCGCCCATCCGACGAGTTCTCTGGAGAAGAAGCGCCTTTCGAGGTGCAAGAGGATTCGATTGTGCCTGACGAAAATTTAGCCGAAGAGAGTTCTAAACATGAGGAAGTCGTCACACAGGAAGAAGCGGAAGTGGTCGAGGGTTCGGAAGGAAACGACGGTTCTTTGGCAACAGAACCCGAAATAGAGGATGAGTCTTTAGAAAGCGAAGACCAAAGTCGTGTGACAGATACTTCGAGTTTTGGAAGAGTGACGGAGACGAATTTGTTTGCCGTCCACGACGAATACTACAAAAAGACGCCTAGAGTTTTAGAAGAGGAATTAGACGATGAGATTATCCTACATGACGACGAGGTCGATGGCGATGAAATCATCGATATTAAAGCCCAGAACGATATCGTCAAAATCAAGAACGATATATCAGAGTATCTAAAAGCTCAAGAGGAAATCGAACTGGATACGACGGTCTGTTTAAACGTTCCCGACGTCATGAATGCTCTTTATAAATCGGAGGCCAACGAGGACGACGAATATCTCAATACACATGCCTATCCAAACTTGGAAGGTGAGATATACGAAGCCGATAGAGGGATAGATGCATCTTCTCAAGGAGAAGACCATCTCTACGAAGAGGACGATACCGATTTAGAGACGCGCGAGTACCAGTTGGATATACAGGAATTAGAAGAAGAAAAGTCTTCGACAAACGTTAAAATGGAAAAGGACAAACTGGTCGACAAAATCAAGACGGCTCGAAAAGAAATAAAAGAAAAGAAAGCAGCCGATATGACGAGGCTCTCTATTCCACTATATCTCTTAGGTGTATTGTTGAGACCACATGTCATGTACAAAAAAGAAGAAGAAAAGCTCACGAATTTTAAAAATGTCGGCAAATTGGCACTTACACTCATCTTTGCCATGACTGTCTTGGGGCTTTTGAGAGAGATGTTCGGAGCCGTTATGATGACGAGTTATTGGACGGGAAAAACATCTTGGGTTTGGAGCAGCTTAGCTGAAATAGAATATTTCAGAATACTCGGAGAAAAGCTCTTAATCTACACAGGAATCATCGGTAGCCTATCGGCAATCTATTATATCGTCAGTACCTTAATGAAGAAAAAGCCAGATATCGTCAAACTGATTTCTATCGTCTGTACAGCGTTTATTCCTTTCGGAGTTGCTTATGGACTCGTTGCACTTATCCTTTCGATTGTCTATGCGCCACTCGGCATCATTGTGACAATCATAGGATTTATCTATTCGATGCTGTTGTTCTTGGATTTTATCGACGAAGCTATCGTCATCGAGGAAAAGAACAAGAGATTGTTATTGCATCTTCTCTGTCTATCCATCGTATTTTCGATGATAGGCATGATGTGTTACAGTTATTTGATTGTAACGATATAAAAAGCTCACGATGCTTTTTCTCATTTGTATCTTAAATTCTTATAGGAAGAATATACTTAATATAGGAAAGAGGGATTCGAATGAGAATCGACACAGAGATATGTGAAAATTTTGTAGGTTGTTACGATGAGGCGAGAGGCATGGCTCTTGGTAAGCGACAGATATTGGAGAGAGAGAGCAGCAAGGTCCTTTCTTTTATGCAAAGAAAGTTGGTCGTGTTCGGGTTGTGGTTCGTCTTTGGCATTCTATTGAGTTTTTTTGCCGAATATAGCGAGGCAGTCTTGCCTATCGTTTACATCATTTTTGTCGCATCGATGGTGTATGTAGCGGCAAACTTATTGGAAATCTATAAATCGTATCGAGCTAAAAAAGAAGCTAGGTTTATCGGACACATCCTTATCGATAAAGACGGCGTGACAGATGAAGCTCATAATGGAGTGAAGACGTCTGTGGAAATGGATAAGATTTTAGGAGTATCCATTGGAAAATATACAGTGACTGTCTTGACAGATACACCAATCTATTTTTTCTTCCCTTTATCGGATAAAGAGAGAGTCTTAAAGGCATTCAAAAAAAGTAATAAAAAAGTTAGAATTATAGAGTAGTAATTGTTTTAGAAAGTGAGTTCGTACATGAATAGAGTAGTAATCATAACAGGTTCGAGAAGAGGATTAGGAGAAGCGACGGCATATCAATTCGCCAAATGTGGATACGATGTCGTCATCAACGATAAGGAAGATAAGACTTCTATCAATCGAGTTGTCGAGAAGATTAAGAGTGAATATGGAGTCGAGGCCATTGGAATTCTTGCGGATGTATCCGACGAAGAGAACGTAAAAAATCTTTTAAAGACAGTCGATGATAAATTTGGTAGAATCGACGTTCTCGTCAATAATGCTGCGATTGTCTATGACATGGACTTAGAGGACCGCGACAGCAAAATCTTCAACGAAACGATATTGAACAATCTGACGTCGACGTATCTGATGAGCAAATATATCGGGAAATACATGTTCGACAATACGGAAGGTGGAAAGATAGTCAATGTCTCTTCGACGAACGGAATCAACACGTTTTTCCCTACGAGTATCGATTACGATGCCACTAAGGCTGGTGTCATATCGATGACCCATAATTTTGCATTGGAATATGCTCCCAAAGTATTAGTAAACAGTGTCGCACCAGGTTGGATAAATACAGAGATGAATGCAGATTTACCCGATGATTTGGTTCGAGAAGAGACTGAAAAGATTTATCTGAAGCGCTTTGCCGAGCCAAAGGAAATTGCAGGCTTGATTTATTTCCTAAGCAGCGAGGCCAACACATATATAAACGGTGAGATTATTAAGATAGATGGTGGTTATTAAAATGAATAAGATAATCGTCGAAGTAGGGTCCACAGTAACAAAGGTAGACTTATGTGATGGAAAAACTATTAAAAGATTGAAAGAGGAGCCGATATGGTTTAAGAAGAATTACTCTGAGCATCGAAGAATCATCGACGAGGATTTTCAAAGTCTCGTATCTCTCGTTCAATCTTTGAAAGAAGAATATGCCGACATCTATGTCTGTGGAACGAGTATTTTTAGAGCGCTGGAAAAAGAGGAAGAACAGGCCTTTTTACATCGTTTTAAGGGCGAGACAGGAATCGACTTTCACATCGTCTCTCAAGATGAAGAGAGCGAATGCACCGTTTTAGCGGCGGTGAGAAATGTCGAAGCGAAGTCATGCGTCTTTGTCGGCGGGGGCGGTTCTTGTGAAATTGCCATATACGAGAAGGGCATCAAAGAAGCAGTGAATGTGCCTTTTGGTGTTATCGATGTCATGAATCAGTTTCCAGATTTGGCAGATGATACCGCTAAAACTTCTCTAGAGGCAGTCATGGAGTATATTCGCTCTCATTTGGATATATCGACTGAAGAAAAGGCGAATGTATTGATTTTGGCCGGAGGTGGCCACGAGAAGTTCGCGAGGCTCTCCGGCATTAAGTATGAGGAAAATACACTCTTTAAAGATGAGACGAAATCGATTATGATGGATATCGAACTGCGAAAAGCCGAGACTCGTCGCTATTTCGAAGAAATCTCTTTGGATGAAATCAGGAACAGAGTTGACGACCCGCAATGGTGGTTTGCTACGAGAGCGATGGCCGCATTCGTCTTAGTCGTCGCCGAAGTTTTCGATATAAAATACGTCATTCCTACCGATTTGAGTATGGCTTATGGAATAATAGAGAAACTGTAGAAAAAGAACGCCTACGGTTTTTTTGATGGCGTATTTGACAAATGGGACGTTTTAGGCTATAATAGACGACGCGAAAAAGGGGAAAAATTATGGAAAGAAAAGATGGATTTATCGATTTGTGTGCTCTTTTGGATTTACCAAGAGGAACTCAAACGTATGAATATGAAATAGAGATTGTGGAGAGGTTATCAAAAAACAAAAGCGTTCAGGTCTTGAAGTTCGAGCCAGGGTTGAATCTTCTATTCAGTTTCTGGTATGACGGTGCGAAGTATTTCTTTAACTATGACAGTTTAGCTAACCCTTTCAATGAATTATGGGTGGGAAATATATATGACGATTTACAACTGCCTCATGTCGACTATGACATCGCATGCATCGGAAGTATAAAGGGAAATTTGTCTCGAGATTATATTATAAAGGATGCGAAGTACTTAAGTGGTCGGGATATCTTGCCTGTGCACATCGATTACGAGTTGAATGAAAATATGATCGAGGATTACGGATACGAAGAAGCTTTTTTGAGAGAGTGTGCAAGATATAATTCTTTGGAAGGAATATGGCATGGTCTTGAGGAAAGATATCGTGGTCGACCTGAGGTCGTCGAAAAAATCATGGACAGAATCGTCAATCTTTTTATCGTCGATATACTTACAGGACAAAGGGATAGACATTTCGATAACTGGCACATTATCGAATTCGAGAATGGTTCTGTCGAATTGATGCCCTATTTCGACAATGGAAGAGCCTTCTCAACCCACCCGGTTTTATGTAGAATGGGATTATCCGTTAGCAATTTAAACCAGGGAGCTCCATCTGTTCTCTTAGAAAAAAATGTAAAAGCATTTATGAAAGAGACCAGTGAAGTTTTTACTTCTAGAATGTTAGAAAGTCTGTGGGTTTTATTGCCTCAAAATGTAGAGAAAATCATCGAAAGAATAGAAGGCAAAATCGGTTGTCCTTTAAGTGAAAAGGATAAAGAAATTTATAAAAATAATATCGCAGAACATTTAAAATATTTGATGGATGCTTTAGGTATCGATTCAGTCAGTATGACTAAAAGAATAGCTTTTAAAAAGGAGAATTCATAATGTTCGAAGCAGTGGATATCGACCAATTTCTCCGTGGAACGCGAGAGGTTTTGGAACGCAGAGAGGAAGAATTGGCTTCCACAGTTATCACTCTTTCTCAGACTGTCCACGTGCGGCTCGATTTCAACTCCGAAGAATATTTCGCTTCGGATTATGATATCGTTCATGAAAATCTATTTGATTATATTTTAGGAGAATTGTACGACGTCGGAAGAGATATCAATGTGAAGCGTTCTAGGGGTAGAAAAGAGAAAAGAAAGGTGCTCGAAGAAGCACTGCCACATCGCGTTGAGAATTTTGTTGCCATACGTTACATTATTAATACAATTCATTTTATGGCCATTTTACATCTCCCGGCGTTTATTACGAGATATCAATATCATCAACTCGTCGAGTTAAACGAAAAACTGAAGCGTGCTGGACTCGCTATTTGTGTAGATGTTACGAATTATAATCCTGTGACGAGTTCTAAAGATAGACGTCTTGAGTCAAGGCATTTTGGAGAAAAGATGAACAATCCTTTGGATTTGGCTTTAGAATTTATGGTGGAACAGGGAAGGATTATTGATTACGATTTGCCTTTCGGAGAAGAAATGTCTTTTTATACTAAAGATACAGAAAAAATTGCTTAAAAGGAAGTGATAATTATGTTTAAATTTACCGATTTAGAAGCGTTGCTCGCATTTTGCGAAAGATATAAAGAAGATGAGATAGGAGCCATCGCTTGTTCTTTGATTACGCCTAGTCAATGTGTGTTCGCCTATTTGACTCAACCGGAAAAGCGGTTGAGCAATGACAAATATGAAGTAGGACATGCGGACATATTCAATTATATGTTAGGAGAGATGTACGACATCGGTACCGATATCGACATGAGTACCAAAGAGGGTAGAGAAAAAAAAGATGCTATTATATACGATTTAGTTTCTGGTAAAGAGGATAATTTCATCAGTGCGCGATTTATTGCAAATACTATTTTTCAAATTACTATCTTGATTTTTATCCCTTACTATATCACTCCAGAAGAATATGTGTATTTAGTCGCCTTAAATGAGAAATTAAAAAATCGAGGAATAAATATAAGTGTTTCTGTATCCAATTATGACCCGATCGATTGTTATGATAAAAAAGAGGAACTGATGTACTTTGAAGAAGAGGGCTCCCGAATAAATTTATCCTTAGCTCTCGATTTTCTAAGAAAGAGTGGTCGAATTGTCGATTACGACTTATCTTTTGGAGAAGAGCGAATTATAAAAAGTCCTTCTGTGACAGAGGAGAAAGTTATATAGAAAAACTTCATCGAAAATTGCGATGAAGTTTTTTAATTTGTGAAAGAAGCATCGACATAGTATATCGGACGTCCTTCTT
This sequence comes from uncultured Bacilli bacterium, assembly GCA_910583745.1. Classification (GTDB taxonomy): domain Bacteria; phylum Bacillota_I; class Bacilli_A; order RF39; family UBA660; genus RUG11867. The sequence goes on along the minus strand of CAJTZC010000005.1, from coordinate 9,106 downwards.
CATAATATTTCTTTTCAAAATCAGTCATAATGTTGCTAATCGGATTTTCGTCGTGGTGTAGGTCGAGGCTCACTCTGTCAAAAACATACCAATACTGCGATAGAGTTTCTAGAGAATAGGCGAATAGGCCTTTGTTGTCCGTTTTCAATATGATGTGTTTATTTTTCTTAAAAATCTTGTCGTATAATTTCAAATAGCTGAAATGTGTGAAACGCTTTTTTTCATCTATTTTTTTTGGCCAGGGCTCTGAGAAAGTGAGATAAATCGTGTCGATTTCTTTTCCAAAGATTTTATCGATATCTCTCGCGTCGGCATTGATGAGTTTGAGATTGGGCAATTTTTTTGATTTCAGCTTTTCGACTGCACTGACCATCTGAGAAGCATCTATCTCTAGTCCTATGTAATTGATGTTGGGGTGGGCGATGGCCATATTGATAATGAAATCGCCTCTTCCCATTCCCAGTTCTAGATGAATCGGATTCTTGTTGCCGAAGAAATCGTGCCACTTTCCTCTGTATTTCAGTGCATTGCCTACCAAGTATGCGCTTTCGTTTATAATTCTGTCTGCATCTTTAATTTTAATATATTCCATTTCAAACACGTCCTTTTAAATCATTATAACTTCTTTTTACTGAAGAGTAAAGAGCAATCTTTATGGCTTTTTTAAAATCATTTTGTCCTATAAGTTAAGATTTTTTTTGTACGTCGTGGTATAATGGTGGAGAGAGGAAGGATTTTTATGTATTTGTTCGATCGATGGGAAACATGGGTAGTCGTCTATCTCATCAGTGCTTCTATTTTTGCTCAGAGTTTTAAACTTGCCAATAGAAATATGAAGAATGCCAGTGCCCTCACTGTCTTGTTGGAACTTTTCACTGCACTTTTTGCTGTCGCATTTTTGCCTTTCTTCGCATTTACTTTTCCAAGCGACCCGAGTATCTATATCACTCTTTTGATTGTGATGTTGCTCTATGCCGTGACGGATAGGTTAAATATCGAAGCGAGGTACGGCTTGGAGCCGTCTGTGTTCAGTATGTTAAAACAGCTTTCGACGGTCTTCATGATATTTTTCGGTTTCGTCCTTTTAAAAGAAGAATTCGTGACGACTAAATTGGTAGGTGCTTTCATCATCGTGTTTGCAAATCTTATCTTGACCTTTGAAAAGGGGAAGTTGAGAGTGAATAAGTATTTCGTCATGAGTGTCATTTCGAACTTCTTGTTCGCTGTGGCTATGCTCATCAATGTCAATATCTCTGAACACTTCAATTTAGCGTTCTATACTATTTTGACTGTGAGCGTTCCTGCTATTCTCATTTCGATTTGTACTAAGTTGAACATTGCGACTTTAAAAAAAGAGTTCTCCTGTTACAATAAAGGGGCATTCCTTGTCTCCGCCTTCACGTGGTGTCTCATGCTTTTGTCGTCCGTCAAGGCTTATCAGGTAGGAAATGTCACCATCGTCGCGCCACTTTTTGCTCTGACGTCCATCATCAATGCTGTCGTCGAGTTCATAATAAATAAAAACGTCAAGCAATTGATTCAGAAATTGGTAGCGGCATTGTTGCTCATTTTGGGAGTTGTTTTGGTAAAAATATGAGCAATTTTATGAAAATGTTAAGCTTGGTTGACAAATTTCCAACTCAAAATGGTAGAGTGCTACCGAAAAAAATCATATAATTTTTGACGAGAGGTGAGAAAAATGAGTTTAGGAAATAGACTTTTAAATTTGAGAAAATCGAAAGGATTATCTCAAGAAGACGTTGCAGAAAAACTGAACGTCTCGAGACAGACCATTTCAAAATGGGAGACGGACCAGAGCACACCCGATTTTGATAAAATATTGCCACTCTGTAAGATGTATGGCATATCTTCGGATGAGCTGCTGACGGGAGAGGCTCCAAAAGAAAATGGTTTAAAACCGAGTACGGAGGAGAATGTCGGCCATCTGAAACGAAGGGCACAATATATCGGAATGGGAATTCTATTGTATTTTGTCGCGGTGGCATGGATTATGGTCACGATTCCTGTGTTCCAGTTCGACCCTGTTTTATCTACATCGGGCTTTATTTTAATCTGTGGCATCGCTACCTATTTGATTATCTATGCGAATATGGTATATGGAGTTAGAAAAAAGAAAGAAGAAAGAGAAAGACCACAAGTCGTCAAAATTATAGAGAGCATACTTTCGATGATAACCGTATGTATCTATCTCTTCGTGAGTTTTACTACGGGCGCATGGCATATCACATGGTTGATTTGGATTGTTTTCGCGATTGTCATGGAAATCGTTAAATTACTATTTTGTTTAAAAGGAGTCAGCTATGAAGAATAGAGGATTGATTATCGCATTAATCACGGTTTTGTCGATTATTGCAATTGGTATAGTAGGAGTTTTAGTTATGTTGTTAAAAGGAAATTTTGGTCATATCGGTTTGAAAGGATTTGGCTACAATGTCAGCAACGAATTGATTGTCGAGGAGCAATTCGATGCTGTCTACGACGAGATATGGGTCGATTCGGATGCCGGTAACATTTTGTTTCAAAAATCCAAAGATGAGAAGATACATGTCACAATCTACGGCGATGAAGATAGAACTACCGTAGAAGAAGTGGGCTCGCGTTTGCAAATCAAAACGAAAGCCAAAAAGTGTTTTGGAATTTGCTTCAACGTCCAAGCAGCCAAAGTCGAAGTACAGGTGCCAGAGAGTTTTACCGGTAAATTCGATTTGAAAAATCGCTTCGGCGACACAGAGGTAGAAGAGTTCGAGCACGTCACGATGGATGTAGAGAACAACTATGGCAATATCGATATCCTCGCTGCAAAAAAAGTCAACATAAAAGAAGATTGTGGCGACGTCAAAATCGGGGAAGTCGAAGATGCGACGATAAAGAATAACCTCGGCGATATAAAAATCGACTTGGTTACAAATTATGTAAATCTCAAAAACAGTTGTGGAGACATAAAGATAAATGAAGCGAAGATAGAGAAGGATTCTTTTATCGAAGACAATATGGGTTCTATAAAAATTTATTCTTTGAATGAAGTCTACGTGGACGCGAAGACGTCTTTGGGCGACATCAAGATGAATACGAATTATAGGACAGCGGATGTCACTTTAAAAATCGACAACGACTGCGGAGATATCAAAGTCGAAAACTAAAGAACTAAAAATATTTTGTTCTTTTTTTGATATAGGTGTATAATGGATTTAGTTTGTCAAGGAGAGTGTTAAGATATGTTAAAAGTGGAAAACGTAAAAAAGAAATTCATAAAGCAAACTGGTAAAAAGGCAAAAGAAGAATTTTATGCCAACAAGGGTATCTCTTTTGAAGCGAAAGAGGGAACCATCGTCGGCATATTGGGTCCGAATGGAGCCGGAAAGTCGACTTTACTCAGAATGATTGCCGGCATTTTGGAACCGACGGAGGGTACAATAGAGTACGATGGGATGACTCACGAGAAATATGAGTTAGCCATAAAAAAGTCTCTCGCATTCCTATCGGGAAATACGAAGATTTATAACTCCCTTTCTCCATACGAACTTTTGAAGATGTGTGCCGAACTCTATGAAGTACCAGAAGGAGAAATAGAGAAACGCATCGAAGAGATTTCTAAGACGTTAGGGATGGAACAGTTCTTATATAATAAGATAGAAAATCTTTCGACGGGACAGACTCAGAGAGTCAACATTGCAAGATGTCTCGTGCACAATCCCAAATATTACATCTTAGATGAGGCGACCAGTGGATTGGATATCATATCTAGTCAAATCATTCTCGACTTTATCAAAAGCGAGAAGAGCAAAGGGAAGACTGTGTTGTATTCTACACATTATATGGAGGAAGCCGAGAATATATGTGACGAATGTCTGATGATTAACGAGGGTGTCGTCATAAAAAGAGGCACCCCTGAAGAAATCAAGGTGTTTACGAAGACGACAAATTTGAGAGATGCATTTTTTAAACTGATAGAAGGTGTTCATGATGAAAAATAAAGTATGGCTCATATTAAAAAAAGAAATTAGAGAGACATTTCGAGATAAGAAGTCCCTATCGATGATGCTCATCATTCCGATTTTAATTCCTTTGATGGTTTTAGGAATGTCCGCATTGTTCGAAGCTCAGATGAATGAAGACATCAATGAGTACAACAAGATAGGCATCGCCTATGAACCGACCGAGGTCGAGAAGGAAATCTTCAAAAACTTAGGCATCGAAGTCGTATATGGAGAAGTCGACGATTTAAAAGAGAAGTACTCATTCGGTGAGTTGGACTTGTATCTGACAAAAGAGGATACCGTATATACTATCAATGGTACGGAGGGTGCTTCGACGAGCTATGCTAGCAAGTTGGTCGAGAGCTATTTTGTCGCGTATAAACAATTTTTGCAAAGCGAATATTTAGCCGACAAGAACATCGACCCGAACGAAGTGTTCGACATCATAAAACTCGATAGGAATATTGCAGAGAGCAACAACTATTTTTCGAGTTATGTCACCGTTTATAGCTTTTTATTCATCATCATGGCTATCACTGTATCTGCTACGTATCCTGCGACGGATTCGACAGCAGGTGAAAAGGAGAGGGGGACTTTGGAGACACTTCTCACCTTCCCTATCAAGAGTCGCGACATCATCGTCGGTAAATTCTTAAGTGTATCACTCTCTGCGGCTATAACTGGGTTCTTGGGGCTCATCTTGATGGAGATTGCGTTGTATCTGTCGTCCAATTGGTTTACTGTTTTTGAAGGAGTCGATTTGACGTTGAGTCCTCTTCACCTCGTCGTCGTGTCTCTCGTGATTATCACTTTCTCTCTATTGATAAGTGGTCTATGTATCGCGATTGCCAGCAAGTGCAAGACGTTCAAAGAAGCACAGAGTGCACTTACACCGCTCAACTTTATCTGCTTTTTCCCGGGAATGATAGCGTTCATGTTAGATATCGAATCGTCAGTATGGCTTTCTATGATACCGTTTGTAAACGTTACGACGATTTTCACGGATATGACCAACGGAATCGTCGATTGGCTCGACATAGGGTTGATGTTCCTCTCGACTGGTGTCATCATCTTTGTCGTACTGTGGTTGATTATCAGACAATACAAATCCGAAAAGGTATTGTTCACTAACTAAGAAAATTGACAATAAAAACGAGTTCAAAATTTTGAACTCATTTTTTTATCTTCTTCAAAAGCTTCTTGATATTCGAAAAGTCGATGTGTAAGTTTGGGAATGAATCGACAAGTCGCTTTGTCCATCTATTTTTCGAAAGTGTCTTTTTTACAAATTTGGTAATCTCCTCTGTCATGTCCTTCGGTACAGATAGAGCAGTCTCTGTGAATTTCATTATCACTTTGAAAGAGATTAGTAAATCTACTAGGAAGATCGTCGCGAGAAGTCCTGCGACAACGTATATGGCTTGGCTTGGAAGTCTATCCAATAGGTTTAAAGTGGAAGGAAATAAAATATACAATACCAACAGACCTAGTAAACCGAAAGGGATGGCCATCTCTAGACAGATGCGACCATTGATGTTGAACTTGAAGTCGGTGTAATCCCACCATCTCGCTTTGAATATCTTCTCCATCAAATAGCTCGCGACATATTCGAGTATCGAACAGACGACCATCGCCATGACGAATAATATGATAGGGTCATTGACGTATTGTCTCAACAGTAGATAGAGAAGGATACAACCCGTTCCATAAATCGGACAAAGAGGACCGATTAAGAATCCTCGATTGACGATTTTCTTGGTCGTAAAGTATCCGAATACCATCTCCAGACACCAACCTATAAAAGAAAATATGAAAAAACATAGAAAAAGTTTTGTAATATATAGCATCATTTTAATTCCTCTTCAAGAATCCGAACGTTTTGATAATGACTTCTGGTTCGGTAAAAACTTCTAGACTGACGATTTTATCTGCCAAAGTCACTATGTAGCCAGTCGCGTACTTTGGTGGTGTAATATTTAAAGGAAACATATGTCTCAATATGGCATTTTCGATTTTTGGATTGAGATATTTTTTGTAAAATTTTCGCGAATTTTTTAAAGCGTCGCCAGCATGAGTAAATCCGTGTTGCTCAAAAAAAGGCTTCTTTACCGTCACTTCCTGCCATGGGGTCGTGTAGAGGTCGTGTAAAAGACCTGCAATGGCTGCACTTTTGTAATCCAAATGGAGTTTTTTTGCTATTCTATAAGATAGACGAGAGACGTGAACGCAGTGGTCGTAGACCGTGATATCTCCGTGATGTCTGAATGTTCTTCTCTTAAAATATTCTTTGCTCGTAAGGATAGGGTATACAATTTCTTGCCATTCGCTGTAATCGTAAAATTTTCTCATAATTCCCCTCTTTTCGTATAACATAATAATATATACATTTTCGCATTTTGTCAAATCTATATAAAAGTAATTGTCTAAAATGTCATAATGTAATATAATTTAGTATAGAAATGGTGATGTTATGACAGTAGTAGATATTTTGATAATCGTAGTGCTTATCCTTTATATTATGAAAGGTTTTTCAAACGGCGTCTTCAAAGAGGGTATCTCCTTCGTCGGAGGAATCGTCGTATTGGTGCTGGCATTTTTGTTCAAGAATCCCGTGTCGCAGTTCATGTACCAGACTTTACCTTTCTTTAAATTCACTGGAATGATGGCCGGCATCAGCGTGCTCAATATCATCATCTATGAAGTCTTAGCTTTCATGTTGGTCGCGACAGTTTTGTTGCTCATATATGAAATTATACTCAAGATGACGAACATCGTCGAGAAAGTATTGCGTTGGACGTTCGTCTTCGCTCTTCCTTCTAAACTCGGTGGAGCGGTCGTCGGTTTTGTAGAAGGTGTCGTCGTCATCTTTATCTGTCTATTCGTATGTTTACAGTTTTCTGGTACGAGAAACTACGTTCGCGAGAGTTCGTATGCCGACACAGTATTATCGAAGACGCCGTTTTTAGGGGACGCCATCTATCCCATCTACAATTCTCTACAAGAGATTTACCAAGTCGCGGAGAGATATAAGGACCAACCGAATAAGGATAGTGCGAATTTAGAGAGTATGGACGTACTTTTGAAATATAAGGTTCTCGATGTGAAGAGTGCAGAATATTTGGTCGAACAACGCAAGATTTATATGCCTGGTGTCGAGGACCTGATAAAAAAATACTCGACAGAAGAGAAGTAACATATAATTAGAAAGGAGAATGACAATGATAAAATATTTAGAAAAGGAAAACGATTTTGAGGCTTGGACGAAAAAGAAATGTCTTGTCGATTTCTATGCCGATTGGTGTGGACCTTGCAAGATGCTCGGGACTGTTTTAGAAAGTGCTCAGGAAGAGATTGGCATTCCTATCATCAAAATCAATACCGATAAATTCCCAGAGTTGAGTGCTCAATTCGGTGTCATGAGTATTCCGACAGTACTCTTAATGGAAAACTCTAAGGAAGTATCGAAACATATCGGCTATATGCCAAAAGAAGAACTATTAAACTTCGTGAAGTAATTCGAACTGAGAAGTTCTTTTTTTTGACAAAATAAAAAAACAGTGTTACTATAATCGCAATTTAGGGAGTGGTAGGTATGTCTAAAAATCATTTAATATCTGAAAAAATGAGAAATGAAATCGCAGATATAGTGACGACTCTTATGAAAAAAAGAATGCTTGTCAATCAAGTCGTGATTTCTGAGAAGGCGAAACATTACGAGTTTGAAGTTCTCATGGAACTCTATGAAGCGAATGCGTGGAATATCGAGAAGATGAGAAAGATGGAGAAGGAAGGTGTCGTTCGTCCAGAAGATTCTGCACTCGGTTCTATCCCTGTTATCGACTTTTTTGAAATGTACTCCGCAGTATTGGTAAACGATTGCACTGACGCCATTGTGTTGAGAGAAGAGCAAATCGATGAGATGATGGATTTTGTAAGAGAATCGATTGTGACTTGTGGTCTAGGTACTATATCGATGACTGTAAGTGTACGCGAATTTCTTCGCGTGACTTTGCAAAGATTGGCGGACAAACTCACGAAGGAAGATGTTCATACTGAGAAGTATTTAAAGTTGGCACGTTATGCACTTTATGCTGGTCTTTCAGACTCAGTCGCTTTTTGCGATTCGTTTGGAGGAACGGTATCTGTCGGCCATGGAAACATCTTTTCGATTTTAAATCACGAATCGAGGTATATATGCAAATTTGAAGCTGACGGAACGAATACTATAAATGCAGATATCGAATCGGAAAGAGTTTATTTTGGAAAAGATTTGTTTATCGGTTCGATAATGCCAGACAACAAAGTAAGTATTCACGATGTCCTCTTTTTAAAGACTGGCGAAGAGGGGAATGTACATTATATCGCTTGTAACTATTTTAAAGATTCTTTTAAAGAAGGCGATGAGCATCTGCGTATCGATTCCCCTTTAAAAGAAGTTCTGCAAGATTCAAATTTGGATTTTTTGTATAGACCTGTGTATACGCGAAGAGAATGGGAATCTTTTATAAGAGCATATATTAATACAAGAAAAAGATTGTCTCAAGAAGAGATGACCAAAATAGAAAAGGTCGCTTCTATAGCAGCACATTGGTGGAGTCAGGTGATTGATCAGACCCATTTTGATAATGCCGATACGAGTGAGTTAGGAAAATCGATGTGGGTTGCACAGATGATTTCTGCTCAAAAAAAAGGCATCCCTTTGGAGGAAACCATTTCGGCATTTGAAACGGCTCTTAAAAAGAAGATTCAACGAGAATTGGTAAGCAAACAACATCCTGAATGGGATAGAATCACCATTACAGTAGATTATAAGCCTGACTTTTTACTCAGAGAAGCGGCTAGGGAAGCACATTTGGATGGCGAATTTCCTTGGAAGACCGTAATGGATATTTCGATGGAGCATGTCGTCGTCCAATATAGAATGAGTTCAGAACCAGAAGTCTTGTACAATGGTAAGCAAGAAGATTTCGGGGACGAATCATTCGGATCGAATGGCAACCACAGTTTATAACTGTTGTTTACAAAAAATGAAATAAGTGGGTTTCATTTTTTTTAATCCCATCTTTGACACTTTTTAAAGAGAAAAAACTCCCTAAGTCCCTGTTTAA